>JACWEO010000020.1 GCA_014653355.1 Pelagibacterales bacterium SAG-MED47
ATCAAAATCTTTAATATCTAAAGATTTTGAATAATCAGTCCCTAAAGAAAAATTTTCCAATGCTTGATTTAAGATTAATTTATCTGATACTCCAGACCTAGCTAGTAAACCATTCTTGTCAAATTGATTTTTTGAATTTTTTCTAATCCATTCATCAATTAAACAATTACCTGGACCAATATCATAAGCGTAAATTTTTTCTGTTTTCCATAAATTATTCTCATCCACAGTAATTGTAATATTTGAAATTCCACCAATATTTAAAATATTAATTGGGAATTTTAAATTAAATTTTTTATTTAACTTATTTGCTAAAACATTATGAAAAATTGGCACTAAAGGTGCTCCCTGTCCACCGTTCTCTAGATCGTTTTGCCTAAAATTGTAAATAATTTTTTTTTTTAGTAATTGGGATAAAAGTTTTCCATCACCTAATTGCTTTGAAATTTTTTTTTTTGGATCGTGAAAAATAGTTTGACCATGAAAACCTATCAAATCAATAGATGATTTAGATATTTTTAGTGTCTCTGTCACTGCTTTTGCATTAAACAAAGTAATTTCTCTCTCAAGTTTTTCTATTTCCTCTTTATGTATGATTAAATCTTGATGATTTTTGATTTTGCCTCTAATGTTCAACAGTTTTTTAACTATTTGGCTGTCATATTTAAAATACTTATCCAAAATTGGTATATATTCTTTATTACCATCAGATTTTATTATTGATACATCTACCCCATCTAAAGAGGTCCCACTCATTAAACCTAATGCTGTATAAATTTTTCCCATTCTTATTTTTTTTTATTAAATATTGTATATTGTGGAACTATAAACTTATGAATAAATTTTTAAAAGAATTTAAGGATAGAGGCTTTTTTTATCAATGTACCAATGAAGAAGAACTCTCATATTTATTGAATAAAAATAAAATAAGAGCCTATATTGGCTTTGATTGTACTGCTGAAAGTTTACACGTTGGTAGTCTTACTCAAATAATGTGCTTAAGATTACTACAAAAATATGGCCATCAACCAATAGTTTTACTCGGAGGAGGAACTACAAGAATAGGTGATCCTTCAGGTAAAGATAAAACTAGAAAAATTTTGTCAGAAAAAGAGATTAAAAAAAATTCAAAAGGTATAAAAAAGATTTTAAAAATTTTTTTGAAGAGTAAAAATAATAAAACTAAACCTATTTTTGTTGATAATTTCAAATGGCTTAAAAATTTAAAGTATATTTCATTTCTGAGAGATATAGGAAAACATTTTACAATTAACAAAATGTTAACATTTGAAAGTGTTAAGACAAGGTTAGAAAGAGAACAATCCTTAAGTTATATGGAATTTAATTATATGATTCTACAAGCTTATGATTTTTTAGAACTTAATAAAAAACAAAACTGCTCATTACAAATAGGTGGATCAGATCAATGGGGCAATATAATTAATGGAGTTGAACTAATTAAAAGATACTCAAACAAACAAGTATATGGTTTAACTACACCATTAATTACATTAGCTGGTGGAGAAAAGATGGGAAAAACTAACGATGGAGCAGTTTGGCTTGATAGAAAATTTTTATCTCCTTATGATTATTGGCAATTTTGGAGAAACACAGATGATAGAGATGTAATAAAATTTTTGAAATTCTTTACAGATTTAAAAATTGAAGAAATTAATAATATTAAAGAGAATAATATAAATAATTTGAAAATTTTATTAGCTAATGAGGCTACAAAAATGCTTCATGGTAAAATAGAAGCTGACAACTCAGAGAAAACAGCTAAAGAAACTTTTTCTGAAAATTCTTCTGGATATAGTCTTCCCTCAATTCAGATAGACAAAAAAGACTTTAATATCATTGATTTAATTATTTTATCTAAACTAGAGACATCTAAAAGCGAAATTCGTAGACTAATTAAAGGAAATGCTGTCAAAATAAATAATAATTTAGTTGATAATGAAAAATTTATAATTGTTCAAAAAAAATTAGACAATAATTTTATTAAACTTTCTATTGGAAAAAAAAGACATTTAAAAATAAAGTTTAATTAGTTTTTTTGATTTTTTCTAATGTTCTAGTTATAAATCTTGGGGTCAAAGTTTTTATTGGATTAACGGTAGTATCCAGATCATTTGGGTGACCTTTAATCTTGAAACTTACTCCAAATACACCTTCTCCTGTTTTAGTTCCTACAAGTATTTGACCTAAAATTGGTATTGAGCCTATAGCTTTATTAATTGTTGTTGCTGGCACTAAAGTTCCTCTTAAACTAATTAACTTATTTTTTTCAACATAACCATCCATTAAAATTGATATTGCAGGTCCAATTGCATAAATTTCCTCTATTGTCATTACATTCTTGTTATTTTTAAAATTAATTTCAAATTCATCAAAAGTTATTCCTTCTCCAGACAAAAGATCAGCTATACCTTGTAATGACGCTAGAGTAAGTAATTTTGTCAATGCAGGAAGTTCTTTTAATTTAAAATCATAAATTTTTATTTTAGAAATTGATTCATTATTACTTTTGGATGAATAAAAATCTAGTTTACCTCCAGTAAAGCCCTTTACAAATTTATACCTATTAACTAATGGTTTTGCCCTATCTAAAAATAAAGTTGTGATCCTCTCATCTTTATTAGATTTTATAGAAAATGAAAATTTTTCATTATTTGAAAAAAATCCAATCAAATTACCATCTAAAATTTCTTGATTATTTAATAATAAATTTCCTTCAAAATTATCAAGGCTATTATTCTTATCTAAAAAAAATTTGGATAGTTTAATGTTTAGATTAAAATTATCTTTCTGAAATTTGAACTTATTTTCACTATCGTTGAGAAAACTTGTAATTAGTTTATCCCCATTAAAAGATATTCCGCTTAAGAAATAATCATTTTTTTTTTTAACTATTTTAAATTTATTAATTATATCATTTTTATCTAAATAATCGATTTCAACATTACTAAAATCCATAATATTTAATTTTTTATCTACTGTTATATTATCTATGCTTATCTTATTATTTTTTTCTATAAGAGAAATTAATCTAAAATTTATAATTTGATTTAATTTAGTATCTCCCTCTAAATTTAAAATCATTGGGGTATTTTTATCTTTCTCATAATTTAAAAAATTTATTTTGAAAGGATTTTCGTTAATTTGAAGAGAGGTTTTAAAAGCATATTTTTGATTTTTACCACTCACCGAATAAGTAATTCGGTCACTATTATCTTGTAATAAAATATTACCTGCACCGTCTATCTTTAAAAGTTTATTTTTTAAAGATATTTTAAGTTTATGATCTAAGAGAGCTAAATCATCATTAATATCAGGGAAAAACTCTTTTATCTTTATTTTGTTTGAAAATAAAAGTTCTTGAAAATTTACTTCAGAGTCTAAATAAAAATTACTTAATTTAAATTTATTATTAATCTTAAATGAAAAATTATTTTTAGAACTAAATTTGGCTCTATTAACATCCAAGTTTACAAAATATGGTTTAAGAAATAATTCTATATTTTCAGGACTCAAATTTAGCTCTTCATTTTCTATTTCACCATTAATTTCAACGTCATCTTTATTTTTTTCAAGATTTAAATTTTTTGACAAGAATCTTAAGTTATTAAAAAATAGATCCAGGTTAGTAAGTTTTAGAGAATTTTCTGTGTAATCAAAATTAAAATTAAGTTTCTTTATTTTATATTTTTTAAAAATTTCTATTTTTACATCTTTTAAAAATCCGTTTACTTTATAATCTTTTTTAATATTACCATTTTCATCAAAATCAATTTTAATATCAGCAATTAAAAAACCTCTTTCAACAATCTTATTAAAAATATATAATTCGGGAGTGTTTTTAAAAGCTCTAACAAACGAAATAAAATCTTTTAATTTTAATGACTTTGAAGAAACCTCTATATGTTTAATTAAAAAATTATTTTTCAATATTGATATTAAAGGTATCTGAGTCTTAATGCTTTCTAATTCAATTACCTTACCCATGTATACCAACTTAGTGCCAATGGTTTTTGCATTTAACTTTAGTTCTAATGGAACAAGAATTATTTTTACTTCTTTTAGGTCTATTTCAATGTTTTGATTTATATCTTTTATTTTTTTTATTATTTGACTATTTAATTTTTTTGTTTCAAAACCAACAAAAGTTAAATAACTAACAAAAAAAATAATACTAATTGATAATATTATAAAAACTTTAGAAATTAATTTCATGTAATTTTATATAAAGATTGTTCAAGAAAATCATCTATTTCACCATTAAGTACTTTATCTGGGCTTGTACTTTCATAACTTGTTCTATTGTCTTTGACTAATCTATAAGGTTGTAATACGTAAGATCTTATCTGATGGCCCCATCCGATATCAGACTTTGACGACTCTAAATTTTTATTTTCTTTTTCTTTTTTCTTTATTTCATAGTCGAATAGTCTTGCTTTGAGCATATTCATGCATGTTTCTTTATTTTTATGTTGAGATCTCTCATTTTGACATTGTACAACTATTTTTGTTGGTAAATGAGTAATTCTTACAGCACTATCTGTAGTGTTTACATGTTGGCCTCCCGCACCACTAGATCGATAAGTGTCGACTCTTAAATCTTTATCTAATATTTCTAGATTAATATTTTCATCAATCACAGGATATACCCAAACACTTGCAAAGCTTGTGTGTCTTCTTGCACCCGAGTCAAAAGGTGAGATTCTTACTAATCTATGAATTCCAGACTCTTTTTTAAGCCATCCAAAAACGTAATTCCCCTCGATTTTAATTGTAGATGATTTTATACCAGCCTCATCCCCCTTATGTTCACTTATCAGATTCGATTTAAATTTTTTATTATCTGCCCACTTAAGATACATTCTTCTAAGCATGTCAGCCCAATCCTGACTTTCTGTTCCACCAGCGCCAGCATGTATTTCAATATAACAGTCTAGAGTATCTGTATCATTTGATAGAAAACATTTCGTTTCATCTTTTTTTACCTGTTTTCTTAAAACTCTAATATTTTCAAGAATTTCATCTTGAATACTTTCATTATTTTCTTCAATAGCGAGTTGATTTAAATCCTCTAGATCTTTAAACTTTTTGATTGAGTCCTCATGTGAGCTGATCAAATCTTCATATA
>JACWEO010000021.1 GCA_014653355.1 Pelagibacterales bacterium SAG-MED47
TAGAAATGATGAAAACATACTATGGTCTTAACACAGATGCTGTTTGGTACGAAGCGTTTGATAACGCTCCACGAAGAGATGTACAGTATCTAAGAAAGATGAGAAAGAATGGGGAAAAGTTAAATGAAGCACCGCGTATAACTTTATCCACAATACATGGTGCAAAGGGTGGTGAGTGTGAGAATGTTGTCTTGCTTACAGATTTAAGTTTGAACACAATGAAGTCATACGAACAAAACCCAGATGATGAGAATAGGTTATTCTATGTTGGTGCAACACGGACCAAGGAACATCTACACATCATTGAACCAAAACAAAGATACAAAGGATACAATCTATGACAAGTAAAGATATATTTAATGATGCTTTTCCGCAAGACAAACAAATCGGAGGATCACATTACAAAAAAATGAAAATACAACCATACGAGTTTATTGCAAAGAATGATTTATCATTCTTTCAAGGCAACGTAGTAAAGTATGTATGCAGGTATAAAAACAAAAATGGTATACAAGATCTTGAAAAGATTATACATTACTGCGAGTTGGAAATAAAAAAATTGAAAGACACTAAATGATACAAAAACCAATGTTCTCACCTCAAGTGGAGTGGTTACCACCGGAGGAATTCAAAGATTTGTCAGGCTACGATGAGATAGCAATTGACTTAGAGACAAAAGACCCAGGTCTAAAAGACATGGGGTCAGGATCTGTTACAGGTAGAGCACAAATGGTTGGGATTGCTCTAGCTGTAAAAGATTGGTCGGGATATTATCCTATTGCACACGAAGGTGGTGGTAACATGGATAGTAAAAAAGTATTAGATTACTTTAGAACTGTTCTAAGTTTGCCTGCAATTAAGATATTTCACAATGCAATGTACGATGTATGCTTTATTAGAGCTGCAGGGCTAAAAATAGAAGGTCAGATAGTAGATACCATGATTGCTGGCTCTCTCGTGGACGAGAATCGCTTTCGTTACGATTTAGGTAGTTTGGGTCGGGATTACCTCGGAAAGGGCAAAAATGAGGCTATTTTGACCGAAACAGCCAAGGAATGGGGCATAGATCCTAAGTCTGAGATGTATAAACTGCCTGCAATGTATGTTGGTGAGTATGCTGAGCGAGATGCTGAGATGACTCTACAATTGTGGGAGGAGATGAAGAAAGAAATATACTCTCAAGATATAGAAGACATATTTAAATTAGAGACTGAACTATTTCCTTGCCTCGTAGATATGCGTTTTTTCTTTTTTAATAATTTTAATCTAGCCTCTGCATCTTCTATTTCTGAAGACACACCCTCTAGTCTTTCAACTTGATCTGCAAGAGAGCTAATACCCTCAGTCTTTTTCATTGCATCTTGTTGATCTGATTCAAAATCAATTGTCATCTACTTCTCCTTTCTCGTATAGATTAATTTCAATAGGATAATATTTTCTTTCTTGTTTATCCCATTTTAACACTTTGTATTTACCATTTGTAATGTCAGATACAATAGAACATGCAACTCCTATTATTGCGGGATCTCCTGTGAGTAATAAATAATCTCTTGGTTTATAATTTTTTAATCCTTCTCTTAACTTATAAATAAGTGGACCAGGAGAAAAAATCATTTGAGAAAATTCCGGTAATAAAAATTTAAATTGTCCATATTGAGAGGCACCTATAATATTTATTTTAGGATTACCTGCTTGTGTTCCAGGAATATGTTGTACTACATAAACAGTAGACACATAATTATTTTTTAAGTTTTCGTATTTCGTACTTTCTGACATTATGCCTTGACATATAGTGCATGTAGGATTATATGTCAACCCAGAAAGAAGAAAAATATGAATTATAAATTTAAGACAAAACCATATAAGCATCAACTGACTGCTTTAGAAAAGTCATGGCATAAAGAAAATTTTGCATACTTTATGGAAATGGGTACCGGTAAAACAAAAGTGCTAATAGATAATTTAGCAATGTTGTACGACAAAGGTAAAGTGGATGGTGCTTTAATTATTGCACCAAAAGGTGTTGTAAAAACTTGGTATGAACAAGAGCTTCCAACACACTTACCTAATCACATAGAAAATGTGACTGTATTGTGGCAACCGAATATTACAAAAAGCCAAGAAGAAAAATTAAATTCTTTGTTTGAAATAGAAACAGCTTTACATATTTTAATTATGAATGTTGAAGCTCTGTCTACAGATAAAGGTGTTAAGTTTGCTTATAAATTTTTAAACTCACATAAAGTTTTAATGGCTATTGATGAGTCTACCACTATTAAAACACCTGCCGCTAAACGAACTAAAAACATAATAGACTTAGGAGAAAAAGCAAAATACAGAAGAATAATGACAGGATCCCCTATTACAAAAAAACCCTTTAGATTTATACACGCAATGTTATTTTTTAGATCCTTATTTATTAGATCATGCCTCTTATTATTCTTTTAGAAACAGATACGCTATAATGAAAACAATGCATGTTAGAGGAAGATCTATACAAGTTGTAAGTAAGTTTCAAAATCTTAGTGAGTTATCAGATGTTGTAAAAACATTTTCTGATAGAGTATTAAAAGAAGATTGTTTAGATTTACCACCTAAAAATTTTACAAAGAGACATATTATTCTTACACACGATCAAAGAAAAATATACGAACAGATGAAAAAAGCTGCTATGGCTGTGTTAAACGGTAAAGTTACAACCACAATGACAGTATTAACTCAACTAATGAGACTACATCAAATAACTTGTGGTCATTTTACTGCAGACGATGGCACCACACAACTTATACCAAATAATAGAATTACAGAATTGATGAACATATTAGAAGAGACTGAGGGTAAAGTTATTATCTGGGCTAACTATCAAAGGGATGTAAATCAAATAATAAAAAATGTTACTGAAAAATACGGAGAAGGTTCTATTGTAGACTACTATGGTTTAACACCACAAGAAGATAGGCAAGATAATATACGTAAATTCCAAAACGGTCCAGAGTGTAGATTCTTAATAGGCACACCACAAACTGGTGGTTATGGTATCACACTTACAAAAGCAAACACTGTTGTTTATTATTCTAATGGTTATGATTTAGAAAAAAGACTACAATCAGAAGATAGAGCACATAGAATAGGACAAAAGAAAAATGTAACTTATATCGACCTAATCGCTGAAGATACGGTTGACGAAAAAATTGTTGAAGCTTTGCGTAAAAAAATAAATATTGCATCTGAAGTATTGGGTGAAGAATTAAAAGATTGGATTTAAACTAAATCTACTGCTTTACCAATAATTGGTTTGTATTTAGTTTTTTTATCTTCTCTGTATGCTCTTAAATATTGACCTCTTGGTTGAAATGGTATGTAACTTGCATGTATCCACCCAGAGTTAGGTTCTCCAGGTGTGTAGTATTCTAAAATTAATTGATCTGGTTCACAGTTTGAGTACACCCAATCAGCAACCTCTGCATTGTCTACGCCCATTACTTCGAAATCACAAGCCTCAGCTTTTGAGTGCTGACTGGTCAAACTCGATCCGATGGCTACACACAACTCAGGAGATCTAAATCCGCTGGTTACTTTTACTCTGCCAAAATGATCCCGTACGGGCTGTAAAATTTTTTCACAAAGTGTCTTTAATTTTTCTACTTGATCTGCGTTAGGATTATTGTCAATACCTTTACGTATTGCAGTGTCTGATTTAATTAGTTCTTGTAAATTAAAATTACGTGTGAGTTGCATTAGTTAAGCATGTTCATGATTAAGGCAAGTATTATAGCTCCGCCTCCACCCATGATCATCTTCTCCATCCTTGATACACGTTCTTTGATTTCTTTTATTTGTTCAAAGGTCTGCTTTTGCATTATCCTGCAAAGCTTTTCGTGATCTTCTATTTTTTGTAACGCCGATTTTTTCATTATGTTCTACTCGCTATAACTTGTTCTTCCGGCGATAGTAACGCCTGTTCTGTTTGTGTCAAGTTGGTATTTGGGTCTACCACTTGTGCTCTTGGTTGTGCCATTGGCATAGGTGTTGGTGGTAATGCAGTAGTATTACCAATATTTAGCTCTCTCATTAAACTTGGATATGGTTGATTTAAATATAATTTATATAAATCTCTTAACACACTATTAATTTGTCTAAACGTATTTGATGTTAAAGGATTAGCATAATTATTTTCTTTTGCATTTCTTATGTAAGCATCAATTAATCCTTCAGGTAATTCAAAAGGTTTAAATTTATTTGCACGTAAACTATTAAAGTCTCTACCCAAATTACGTCTATCAAATATAGTTCCAACTTGTTTGTCATTAAAACCTAAATCTTTCATTGCACCTAAATCTTTTTTCATATCTTGTTGTGCTTCAAACCATGATTGATTACCTTGTATCAAACCTTCTATAATATCTTTTGCTTGTACATTACCTTGTGGTCTTGGTAAAAATTTTCTACTTTGTCTAAGTGCTGTATTGTATTCTGATATTTTGTAACCAAGTGATTGTTCAAAATCCATTTTTTGATTTCTAAAACCAAAGAATCCACCAAGTTCACCACCAACTTCTAGATCTTTTCCTGTATCTGGATCCTCTCCATACAATTGTGCTTGTGCTAATCTTTTTATCTGTGGGTATGAAAGTGGTGCCAACGCTTCGACTAGGTGAGCTATACCTTTATACATCTTATCTCCTTCAGGGTCTCTCGGATTCCATATTTCAGAGCCTGTATCTGTTCTACCACCTCTTGCATATAAATCTTGTAGTGCTTGTACCCAAATAGATTCACTTATGAAAGGATCAACAAGTCTACCCAATGCTTTTATTGTACCATCTGTAAGTCCTTTTATTAATGGTGCCTCATCATTTCCTTCAACGTTTGCTATAACAGATTGTATTGGATTAACTATTGTATCATAAGCAAATCCATGACTAAAATCTGTGTAGTAATAATTACCATCTTTGTCTTTTTGTGGTATGATTGTAGATTCTCTTGACCATTCAGGTAAGAATCTTCTCATAGCAGATAATTCGTCTCTTGTAATACCATACATACCTCTAAATATTTCAACTAAAGCTGGTGGAATTGTAGTTACAGCTGTAC
>JACWEO010000022.1 GCA_014653355.1 Pelagibacterales bacterium SAG-MED47
ATGTATCCTAGTCCAACTTTCTTTAGTGTAAGTAATTTTGTTTTTATATTTGATATATTCTCAAAATATTCACAACCCTCATCTACTGTCATATTTAATACATCAGCAATACTTTTGTCTTTAAATTTAATTTCTAATGTTTCCCGATTGTAACGGGTTCCTTTACATTCATCACACTGAATATAGACGTCAGGTAAAAAATGCATTTCGTAAGTAATAACTCCGTCACCTTCACAAGCTTCACATCTACCACCCCTTACGTTAAACGAAAATCTACCAGGTTTATAACCTCTTGTTTTTGACTCTGGCAAATTTGTAAACCAGTCCCTAATAGGTCCAAAGGCCCCAGTATAAGTTGCAGGATTGGATCTAGGTGTCCTTCCAATAGGAGACTGATCTATATCAATTATTTTATCAACTAACTCAGTTCCTTTAAATCCTTTAAATGGTTTTGGGATCTTTCGAGATTTATTATTATTTAAAGTTAAATTAAGAGCATTATATAAAGTTTGTAATATCAAAGTTGATTTACCACTGCCTGATACTCCAGTCACACAGGTTAGACTTCCTAATGGTATTTTTAGATTTACATTATCTAGATTATTTCCAGTTGCACCAGTTATTTCTAAAAATCTACCATTCTTTGCAAGTCTTCTTTTTGGAGGAATATTTATTTTGAATTTCTTAGAAAGATATTTACCAGTAATACTGTCATTGTTTTGACTTATGTCTTTAAAAGTACCTTCCGCAACAATTTGGCCCCCATTGTTTCCTGCCTCAGGGCCAAGATCAATAATATGATCTGCATTTTCCATTGTCTCGGTATCGTGTTCAACAACTATGACAGTATTACCTAGGTCTCTTAATCTTTTTAAAGCATTAATCAGTTTAACATTATCTTTTTGATGCAAACCTATGGATGGTTCGTCTAAAACATATAATACGCCAGTTAAACCAGAACCTATTTGTGAAGCTAATCTAATTCTCTGGGCTTCACCACCTGAGAGAGTTCCAGACTCTCTTGAAAGGGTTAAATAATCAAGACCAACATTAAGTAAGAAATTTAATCTTTCATTAATTTCTTTTAAAATATGTTCTGCAATTTTAATTTGTTTTTTATTTAAAGTATTTTTTAAGTTTTCGAACCATTTAGCTGCATCTGAAATTGATTTTTCGGTTACTTCACTTATATGCAAACTATCTATTTTTACACAAAGTGCTTCATCTTTGAGCCTATGGCCATTACATCTTTCACATTTAGTATCAGATTGATATTGAGAAATTTCTTCTCTTTTCCAATCACTGTCTGTTTCAAGATATCTTCTTTCCAAGTTATTAATAACACCTTCAAAAGTTTTTTTATGAGAATATTTTTCGTATCCATCGTCATAAGAAAATTTTATCTCATCCTCATCTGAACCATAAAGTATTATATCTTTTATTTTTTTTGGAAGTTTAGACCATCTTTCTTCTAAAGAAAAATTATAATGTTTTGCTAGAGAAGCCAATGTTTGTGCATAATATAATGTAGTAGTTTTAGCCCAAGGTTCAATTGCACCGTCAATTATACTTTTTTTTTCATTAGGTATGACCAAATTTGGATCAACATTTAGTTTAATACCTATTCCTTCACATTCTTCACAAGCTCCAAATGGACTATTAAATGAAAATAATCTTGGTTCAATTTCTTCAATAGTAAAGCCGCTCTCAGGACAAGCAAACTTTGTTGAAAAAATGAGTTTTTCAATTTTTCTAAATTTTTTAGGTAATGTTTCATTTTCGTATTCAACAAAAATTAACCCATTGGCTAGATTTATTGACGTCTCAATACCTTCGGCTAGTCTATTTCCTAAAGAAGAATTTAGAATGATCCTATCAACTAAAATTGAAATATCATGTTTAACTTTTTTATTTAATTCAGGAACTTTATCAATATCATATAAAATATTATCAATTTTAATTTTTCTAAAACCTCTTTTTTTAAAGGATAAAATTTCCTTTCTATATTCTCCTTTACGACCTCTAACTACTGGAGCATAAAGGTAGATTGTTGATTTTTTTGGGAGAAGTTTAATTTTGTCAACTATTTGCGTTATTGTTTGAGACTCAATTGGTTTTCCAGTAAATGGTGAGTATGGTATTCCTGCTCTTGCGAATAATACTCTCATATAATCATAAATTTCTGTAACAGTAGCTACAGTAGATCTTGGATTTTTTGATGTATTTTTTTGTTCTATAGAGATAGCAGGACTTAAACCTTCGATTAAATCTACATTTGGTTTTTTCATCTTATCTAGGAATTGTCTTGCGTATGCTGATAAACTTTCCACATAACGTCTTTGTCCTTCAGCGTAAACTGTATCGAATGCTAAAGATGATTTTCCAGACCCAGAAAGACCAGTTATTACAATAAATTTATCTTTAGGGATTTCTAAAGAAATATTCTTTAAATTGTGTTCTTTAGCGCCTTTAATAACTATCTTTTTGATCATAATTTTGGTTGCTTTAGTCTAATAAAATTAATATTCAGAGTAAATTGTGGTATAATTCTATTTAATTAATTTAACAAATAATAAAATATTATGGCAGGAAGTTTAAATAAAGTACTTTTAATCGGTCGTTTAGGCGCAGACCCTGAAATTAAACAAATGGTAAACGGTAAAAGCGTAGCTAGATTGAGCCTAGCAACAAGTCAATCTTGGAAAGATAAAAATACAGGTGAAAAAAAAGAAAAAACTGAATGGCACCGTATAGTTGTATTTAATGAAGGATTAGTTAATGTGGTGCAGCAGTATTTAAAAAAGGGGGCTCAAATTTATGTAGAAGGACAAATAGCTACAAGAAAATGGAAAGATGAGCAGTCTGGGCAAGACAAATATTCAACTGAAGTAGTTATTCAAGGGTATAATTCTTCTTTAACAATGCTTGGTGGTGGTGGTTCAGGAACTGGAATTAACAACGATAGTTCGCAAGTAACAAACAATAATGATGATACGTCTCAAATATCAAATGATATGGATGACGAAATTCCTTTTTAATATCTATGCAAAAAACTGAAGTTTCTGAGGATAAAAATATAAAATTGATTTCTATGCATGATGAGATGAGTTCATCTTATCTTTCTTATGCAATGAGTGTTATAGTAAGCAGGGCACTTCCTGACATTAGAGATGGACTAAAACCTGTTCATAGAAGAATTCTTTATGCAATGTATAAAGGTGGGTATGATTGGTCTAAACAATTTAGAAAATCTGCAAGAATTGTTGGAGATGTAATTGGTAAATACCATCCACATGGTGATCAATCTGTTTACGATGCTTTAGTAAGAATGGTACAAGATTTTTCTATGAGTTTACCTTTAGTTGATGGTCAAGGAAACTTTGGTTCTATTGACGGAGATCCTGCTGCAGCGATGAGATATACTGAAACAAGATTAGCAAAAGTATCTCAATTTCTAATTGATGACATAGAAAAAAACACAATTGATTTTAAGAGTAATTATGATGAAACAG
>JACWEO010000023.1 GCA_014653355.1 Pelagibacterales bacterium SAG-MED47
TGTTAATAATTTTCATTATTTATTTATTATATTTTATATATACTTGTTAATAAACATATGAAAAAAAATATTCTTACAATTTTTATTTCAGTAATATTTTCTATTTTTTTACTAGAATTAGCTTTTAAGCTCTTCTATCCGCAAGAATTGAATACACCCCTTTTTACTACTGATAATGATGGTTTAGTTCTCAATAATAAGAATGATAGAGCTTATCATAGTTTTTCTAAAATAAATGTTGAATATAATTTTGGAAAATTTCATAACAGAGAATATGGATTTGATAAAAATAAAGAAAGAATTTTAATATTAGGTGACTCCTTCACATTTGGTTGGCTTTTAAAAGATGAGGAAACTTTTGTTTTTAAGTTGAATAATAAATTTAATAACTACTACTTTATTAACTCTGCTACAGGAGGTTGGGGTATTTCAGATCAATTAAGTTATTTAACTAAATTTTGTAAATTAATTAAACCAGAAAAAGTGATAATAATCATCAATAATGGTGATTTGATAAGAAGTTATAATTCTAATTTATTTTATCTCAATGAGTCAAATGAGTTAATTTCTGGTAAAAATGAGGTCAATGAACTTTCAAAACTAACAGAAAATTTTCTTTATAAGTTTCTTGTGAGAAATTTTGACTCAGTAAGATTTCTAAAAAAATTATATGTTAATTTTTTTATTAATAAAAATAATAAAAATAAACTCACTCATGATTCTGCAAAAGCTTTTGATAAAATTAATGAAAACTATTCTTTACCAAAAAAGCTTTACCTTGCAATAGATAAAGAGGTCAAAAAATGTCAATCAGATTTAATATTAATAAATTTAGCTTGGAGAAGTATAGAAACAGATGAGAATTTATTTTTTTATAGAGATAATAAAAATTTTTTTATTAAAAATGATATTTCATTTATAGATTTAAATAATGAAATGAATATCATTCATATCAATAAAAAAGATTTTGAAATTAAAGGTGACGGCCATCCAAACGCTAAAGCAAATCAAATCTTCTTTGATGTAATATCAAATAAATTGAAGAGAAATTTTAATTTTTAGTCTAATTCAAATTCTTTTGAATAATCTTTTTTAAGACTTGGGTTTTGTTTATTTTTGTCCAATATACAATTTCCAATTATTAAATAATCGAGCTCTGTTCCCATAAAACAATTAAAAGCATCTGTAGGTGTATTTACTATTGGCTCTCCTCTTACGTTAAAAGAGGTATTTACCAAAACTGGACATCCAGTTTTTTCTTTAAATTTTGTAATCAAATCATAGTAATTTTTGTTGGTATTTTTATTTACAGTTTGAATTCTTGCGGAATAGTCTATGTGTGTGACTGCAGGAATATCTGATCTTTTAACATTAAGTAAATCAATTCCAAAAAGTTTTTTTTGGTCATCATTTATACTAATTTTCTTATCTGGATTTATACAACCTACCAAAAGCATGTAGGGGCTGTCAGTTTTAATATCGAACCAATTATTTAAATCTTCTTTTAAAATTGAAGGAGCAAATGGTCTAAAACTTTCTCTATATTTTACTTTAAGATTGAGATTTTTTTGCATTTTATCAGACCTAGGATCACCTAAAATAGATCTTGCTCCAAGTGCACGCGGACCAAACTCCATTCTTCCTTGAAACCACCCAATAGCTTTTTCTTTTGATAAATTTTCAGATGTTAACTCTATCATTTCTTGATAAGTCGAAGTTTCAAAATTGGCTCCTATCGACTTTAATTCTTCTTCTATCTCACTTTGAGAATATTCTTTTCCTAAATAAGAACCTTTCATATCATCAGTTGAGCTCACTTTTCTTTCGTTGCCTTGTTCTAAATGCCATAATGCTAATGCGGCACCTAAAGAACCTCCAGCATCACCTGCTGCTGGCTGTATCCATATATTATCAAAAATTTTTTCTTTTAGAATTTTTCCATTAGCAACACAATTCAAAGCAACACCACCCGCTAGACATAAATTTTTAATTTTATATTCTTTCCTTATAGCTTTTGACAATTTTATCATTATTTCTTCAGTAACTCTTTGAATAGATGCAGCGATATCCATATGAAATTGGGTAATTTTATCTTTTTCTGGATCTCTACGTTTTTGGCCAAATAAATTATTAAATTTTTTATCAGTCATCGTTAGACCAGTTGCATAATTAAAATATTTTTGGTCTAGTCTGAAAGTTCCATCCTCTTTAATATCTATTAATTTTTTTATTTTATCTTCATAAATTGGTTTTCCATAAGGAGCTAAACCCATTAATTTGTACTCTCCACTATTGACTTTAAATCCAGTATAATAGGTAAAAGCTGAATACAATAATCCAAGTGAATGAGGAAAATGAATTTCTTTTTTTATTTCTAAATTTTTTCCTTTTCCAACAGCCACAGTAGTAGTCGCCCATTCTCCAACACCGTCAGCTGTAAGAATAACAGCTTCCTCAAAAGGTGATGGAAAAAAAGCACTTGCAGCATGACTTAAATGATGGTCTGAAAAAAAAATATTTGAGTCCGAGATATAATTCTTGTCATGTTCTTTTAATTTATTAAATAAAAAATTTTTTTGAAAGAGTTTTTCTGAAATCCATAGAGGCATTGCTTTACTAAAAGAAACAAATCCTTTGGGAGCAAAAGCTACATATGTCTCCAAAAGTCTCTCAAATTTTAAAAATGGTTTTTCAAAAAAAACTATCTGATTAACTTCACTTAGTTTTAGATTACCATAATCTAAAACAAATTTAATAGCATTATGAGGATATCTTGGATCATGTTTTTTTCTTGTAAATCTTTCTTCTTGAGCTGCAGCAATGATCTCACCATTTTTTAAGAGACAGGCTGCACTGTCATGATAAAAAGCAGATATACCTAAAATTGAAGTCACTTTAAAAAATTGTATATATAAAAGGTGCTACAGCTGAACCTTGGCTCAATATAATAAGACCCCCAAATAAAACAAGCACTATTATAATAGGCAAAAGCCAAAATTTTTTTCTTACTTTAAGAAATTCCCAAAATTCTTTGATAAAATTCATTTAAAATTGATTTTTCATTTTACTTTTTGGACCCTTTTTTTTAATCCAATAAGATTTATCATTATTAAATCTAAGATTTAATAGGTCTTTTTTAAAAATCCTCATTAAAAGACCAATAGGAGTTACCACAAAGAAAAAAATAATTCCCATAATAAATGGTGAAATAATTTTTCCTAATAAAATACCAAATTTAAACCAAATTTTATTAAGTGGAGTTAGTATTTTTGAATTTAACAAACCTAAAACTAAAAAAACAAAGGAAATTAGTAAAGACCAATATCTTATGTTTTCATCATTTATTAGCGGATAAATTGAGATTAATAAAAAAACTATAGCAAATACTATTCC
>JACWEO010000024.1 GCA_014653355.1 Pelagibacterales bacterium SAG-MED47
TCTTGTACTCTAAAAATGGGAATAGATAAGATGTCTGTTGTTGATGAAAAATTAAAAGTTCATGGATTACAAAATTTAAGGGTTGCAGATGCATCTGTGATGCCTGAAATTACAAGTGGAAATCTAAATGCACCAACGCTAATGATAGCCGAACGAGCATCAGATTTTATACTTAACAAATGAATAAAACTCAAAATAATCCAAAAGGTATACTTTTTATACTAATGGGCATGGGTTTTTTTTCAATTCAAGATGCTTTAATTAAGTTTGTTTACAATGATGCAGCATTATATGAATTATATTTTGGAAGAACTATTGCTGCATTATTTTTGTTAATTAGTTTTTTAAAATTCTCAAATAAAAAAATCAATTTTAAAACATACTATCCATTTTTAACCACTATAAGAGTTATATGCTTCTTTTTTGGATTTAGTTTTTTTTATATTTCATTAACCTATATGTCTTTAGCAATGGCAAATGCATTATTTTTTTGCTGTCCTTTCTTTGTGTCAATATTAGCAGTGATATTTCTTAAAGAAAAAGTTGGTATTAGAAGATGGTTAGCTATTGCGACAGGTTTTATTGGTGTGTTTATAGTATTAGATCCAGATTTTAACAATTTCGATTATATGAAACTTGCTCCAATTGCTTGTGCACTTTGTTACGCTATATCAATGACAATTACTAAATTAACCTCTGATAAAGATGATGTTTATACTCAAATGTTACATTTGTATCTTGGGGCTATAATAATAAGTATTTTATTTTTTATTTTTGCTGGAAAAGGTCAATTCAATATTTATAGTGATCCAACATTTCAATTTATTTTCAGAGAATGGTTTTCTAATCCAGGTTATTCTTGGCCGTTTATTGTAGCCATGGGATTTATTAGTGTTTTGGCATTTTATTTTATTTTAAATGCTTACAGTATCGCCTCTCCATCGGTGGTTTCTTTGTATGAATATTCTTTAATTGTTTGGGCAATACTCACTGGTTATGTTTTGTTTAATAGTGTTCCTACTTTAAAAACTTTGGTTGGTGTATCAATTATAATAAGTGCGGGAGTATACATTTATTTTAGAGAAAAAGTTAGAGACCAACTCATTGTTAGCGAAAACCCAATCAGATAGGTAATTTAAAGTATATATTTAAATTAAGATTCTTGTTCTTCAGAAGTTAATTTTGTATCTTGATTTCCTGTCTCTGATACTTCGTCTAATGAAACTTCACCCTGCTCATTTATATTCTCTTCACCCACTGTTTCATCAATATCAGGTTTAGCTGTTTCAGATAATTCTTCTAGATCTTCTTTTGTAACTTGAATTTTTTCAGGAGTTTTTCTTGCTCTCTTTGATGGCAAAATAGGAGTTCCACTTTTAGATATCTCACCTTTGTACATATTTTCAAAATCATCACCAATTTCTTCATCATCTTCAGCAGTGTCGTCTACTTGTTCGACATGTTTTCTTAATTTATAGACTGCACTGTCAGTTAAATCAGAAACCTTTATTTTTTCATCAGCTATTTCTCTTAATGAAATAACAGTATTTTTGTCATTATCTCTATCTATTGTCGGTTCTATACCAGCATTTAATTGTGTTGCTCTTTCTTTAGCAACCAATACTAATTCGTATGGACTATCTACTTTGTCTATACAATCTTCTACAGTTACTCTTGCCATGCGGAGTATCTATACAGTGAACCTTAAAAAAGCAAGTAGAATTTATTATAAATATTCAGGATTAAGCTTATTATTAATCATATAAAGAAGAATTATTGAGCTTAAAATATATACCCCAGAAACAATAGCAATTTGTTCTATGCTGAAGCCATAATCAATCAAAATTCCAAATAAAGCAGTTCCAAAAGCAGTAGCAAAAACCATTAGTGCTGTAGTTAATGCTTTTATCGATCCAATATATTTAACACCATATATTTCGGCCCATGTAGAAGAGCCCAAAACATTGGCAAGTCCATTAGTTATCCCTATCATTCCAAAAAATAAAAACGATGAAATTTGAGAATTAAAATAAAAAAGTACAATAGTTGCTAAAAATAATGGAATATTCATATAAATTAATAATCTTCTGCTTGAAAATTTGTCTATTAAAAAACCTGCAATAAATAATGTAATTACTGAAAATATTGAATAAGCCATAAATGATTGTGCAATTATATATGGACCCCATTCCTTTGATGTAGTTATAAAAGATTGATAAACAAATGAACCTGTTGCGATCCATGGCATAGCTAACATGGTCATGGATATAATATAAAATCTGTAGTCTTTTAAAACTTCAATTCTTGTCCATTGTCTAATTTCTTTGGTGCTATTGGAGCTATTAGACTTTTCTCTCGTGTCAAGTTTAACATCTTTTACCAAAAGGTAGGATACTACGGGCAAAACAATAATAACTAAAATTGATATAGATAACCAAATATCTCTCCATTCAATAAAAGTTAACAAAAAAACAATTAAAACTGGTAATGAAAATTCAGCCAGAGACAAGCCTAACCATCCAGTACTAAGTGCTCTGCCTCTGTTCTTTTCAAAAAAACGTGAAATAGTTGTTGAAGCTGTATGACTTGTTAATCCTTGGCCCGCTAAACGCATTAAAAAAATTGCAATAAATAAAAATATAACAGATGAAATTTTAGAAAATATAAAACATGAGGCTGAGAGAAATATAATTACATATGCTGCAAATTTTAGAATATTTACATCATCTATTTTTTTTCCAATCCAAACTAAAACTAAACTACTTAATAAAGTAGCTGATGCATATATTGAGCCAAATTGTCCATGAGAGATAGATAAAGCATCTCTGATACTGGAATTAAACAAGCCTAAAAAAAAACTCTGTCCAAAACTTGAAAAAAATGTAAAAATAAACCCAAATATAATTACTTTTAAACTTAAATTCTTAAACATATAAAATTTTTTATGGCTAGTAATGTTTCTTTCATAGGTCTTGG
>JACWEO010000025.1 GCA_014653355.1 Pelagibacterales bacterium SAG-MED47
ACAAAAATTATATCACTGCTCTTTTTTGTATTTTCAGCATTCTATTTATATCTAGCATATCAAATTCAGGTTTTTACATTCGATGAAAATGCACCATTTAATGCAAGAACATTTCCAATTTACTTAGGTTATGCTGGATTATTTTTTTCTGGATCAAAACTAATTTTACCAGATCCAAATACTATAAAGGTCAAACATAAAAACTTAGAGTATAAAAAAACAGGTATACTTATACTTATCGCAATTATTTATGGAGCTACAATTTTAAAAGTTGGTTATTTTTTAACAACTTCTTTATTTTTATTTACATCTTATTATTTTTTAGGAGAGCGAAGATGGATCTTAATGTTTTTATTATCTTTTCCATTTGTAGCTGCTTTTATGTATCTCCTTCATGGTGTTCTTGATATTTATTTAAGAGATCCATTTTTACAATCAATTGGAGTTATGGGATGATTGATGGAATATTAATTGGATTAACAACTGCACTCACATTCCAAAATATATTAATGGTTATGGTTGGTTGTTTTTTTGGAACTATAATTGGAATGCTTCCTGGTCTAGGTCCGATGACTGCTATTGCTTTAATGATACCAATTACTTATGGTTTTGATCCTGCAACAGGATTGATTTTAATGGCTGGTGTTTATTATGGAGCAATATTTGGTGGATCTACCTCCTCTATATTATTAAATGCACCTGGAGTTCCTGGAACTGTTGCTACTTCATTTGATGGATATCCGATGGCACAACAAGGTAAAGCTGGAAAAGCTTTAGCTATTGCTGCATGGAGTTCGTTTGCAGGTGGAACATTATCTGCAATCTATTTACTATTTATGGCACCAAGTTTATCAAAAGTTAGTTTATCTTTTAGATCACCAGATTATTTTGCATTAATGATTTTAGGTTTAACAGCTATTGCAGCTTTTTCTTCTAAAGGTCAATTTTTAAAAGCAATGATGATGGTAGTGCTTGGATTAATGTTATCTTCTGTGGGTCAAGATAGTTTATCTGATATTACAAGATTTACATTTGATAATATGAACTTAACTGATGGAATTAGTTTCGTACTAATTGTGATGGCAACATTTGCGATGAGTGAAGCTTTAACAATTATTTTAAAAAGAAATGATCCAACTAGTGTTGCTAAACAAGTCTCTCTAACTGAACTTGGATCTATTAAAATTAATAAAGAAGAACGAAAAAAAATGTATAAAACAATTCCAAGATCATCAGTAATTGGTTTTTTAATTGGTGTGTTACCAGGCGCAGGTGCAACAATAGCTTCTTTTTTAGCTTATGGAATGGAAAGAAACGTAGTTAGTGATGAAGAGAAAGAAAAATTTGGCAAAGGAAGTGTAAATGGTTTGTCAGCACCAGAAACCGCAAATAACGCTGCTTGCTCAGGTTCTTTTGTACCGATGCTTACATTGGGAATTCCTGGAAGTGGAACTACAGCTGTAATGCTAGGAGCATTATTAGGTTTTGGAGTTCAGCCTGGTCCTAGACTTTATATGACTAATCCTGAAATTTTTTGGTCAATTATTATGTCTATGTATATTGGAATGGTAATATTGCTAATATTAAACTTACCTCTCATTCCTTATATAGCTAGAATTCTTGCTGTTCCTAAAAATTACTTAATCCCTTTAATTTTGTTTTTCTCAGTAACTGGAATTTATGTGATGTCATTTAATAATTTTGATATTTATCTAATGATTGGGATTGCTGTGGTTGCAACATTTTTAAGATTATATGATTTTCCTATGCCCCCGTTAATTTTGGCTTTTGTACTCGGCGGGCTCATGGAGGAGAATTTGAGACGGTCTTTATTATTAAGCAATGGTTCATGGGAATTTTTATGGGATAGAACTTTAACGGCTTGTATTTTATTAACAACAGTGCTTATTGTTCTTTGGCATATTTACAAAACTTTTTCAAAAAAAAATTAATTTAGAATTTTTTTATATTCTTCAATAATTTTTGACCAATGAAATTTATTCACATATTCTTTTGCATTTTTCCCAAGCTCTAAATATTTTTTATTTTCCAACATTGAACTAATTGCGGAATACACTTCATCAAGACTGTTACCATCACATATTAAACCAGTTTTTTCATGATCAATTGCATCTGCGGCACCACCATCTGTTCCACCAATTGATGGAATAGCGTATTGAGCAGCTTCCACATATGCAATACCAAAACCTTCAACTGATTTTTTATAAATTATTGAGGGCATTACAAAAATATGAGATTTAGCAATTAATGCATTTTTTAAATTAGTACTTATATCTTTAAAGAACATAACTTGATTTCCCAAATCTAATTCTTTGACTAAAGTTTTAATATTTTCTTCCTCATCCCCATGACCAATACAAACATAAACAATATCTGGATAAATTTGCTTAAGGTTTCTTAAAGCCATTATGATTTTTTCATGGTTTTTTCTTTTATCAAATCTTGAAACTGTGATTAATCTTGGTGATTTAATTTTAAGTAAACTTTCAACTTTATCCAACGATTTTTTATCTAATTCTTCTGCTGGATCTATGCCCGGATTTATAACTATTATTTTATCCTCGCTTATTCCACAAGTTACCGCTAAATTTTTTGTATATTTAGAGTTAGCAATAACTTTTTCACAACTGTTTAGAACTTTTACAACACGTTTGTTTATACTAGATCCTTTTGTGTGATTAATCTCTTTACTATGTATTAAGCAATATTTCTTTTTTAATGTTTTAATAAGCTCTAAACTTTTCCAATGATCAGCAATAATTCCTTCAATATTGTTGTCTTTAATATATTCATTAATTAATTGAGCTTTTCTATATTTTCTTAGAAGTTTTATTCCACCAACTCTTTCGATTGTAAAAGAGCACTGTTTATCAAAATCTTTATGCCCCTCAATAAAATCTGCAAAAACTTTTATCATAAAGTTTTTTGATAATTCTCTTGAAA
>JACWEO010000026.1 GCA_014653355.1 Pelagibacterales bacterium SAG-MED47
TTAATGTTGTAAACTGATAATTAGCAATTTTCGGGTTAGCATTAGTTATAGCTGCTAATAAGCTTGATTTTCCCGCATTAGGTAAACCAATTATTCCAATATCAGCAATTGTTTTCAATTGAAGCCAAATTATAAATTCTTCTCCTATTTTTCCTTTTGTAAATTTTCTTGGAGCTCTATTTGTTGAACTTTTAAATTTAGTATTTCCAAGACCACCTTTTCCACCAGTTGCCACCACAAATTTTTCTCCAACTTTTACGAAATCATAAATTAATGTTTTATTATCCTCCTCAAAAACTTGTGTGCCTATTGGTACCTTTAGAACCAAATCATTTCCACTTTTTCCTGTACGATTTTGTCCAGATCCATTAACACCTCTTTTTGCTTTATGATGTTGTTGATACCTATAATCTATTAAAGTATTAAGGTTTTGTTCAGCTTTAAATATTACCGAACCGCCGTTTCCGCCATCCCCACCATCTGGCCCACCAAATTCAATGAATTTTTCTCTTCTAAAACTTGGAGACCCATCCCCACCGTTTCCAGCTTTAACATATATTTTTACTTGGTCTAAGAATTTCATAATACAACACTATATTTTAGTTGTACTTTTAATTGGGCTTTACTGAAACAAAAGTTCTGTCTGATTTAGTCTTTTTAAAAACTACTTTACCTTTTATTACTGAAAAAATTGAGTGATCTTTACCAATCCCAACATTTTCTCCTGGAAATATTTTTGTACCTCTTTGTCTAACAATTATATTACCAGGTATAACTGTTTCACCGCCATATTTTTTAACGCCAAGTCTACGGCCAGCACTATCTCGTCCGTTTCTAGATGAACCACCTGCTTTTTTTGTTGCCATAAACTTTTCCTAATTACTTACTAAGCTCCTTTTTAGACATTTCTTTTTTTGTAGGCTTAGAAAATTTCTCAGCTTCTGATAAAATTTTACCATCTTTTGAAAAAATTTTCTCAATTCTAATCATCGAATATTTTTGCCTATGTCCATTTTTTCTTCTTGAGTTTTGTCTTCTTCTTTTTTTAAAAATAAATATAGTTCTTTCCTTACCGTTTTTTACTAAATTTGCCTCTACTTTTGATCCCTGAATTAGAGGTGTACCAATTTCTATTATTTTATCATCCCCATAAGCTAGGATTTCTTTAAATTCTATTTTAGTATCAATTTTAGAGTCTGGTAATTTTTCTATTTTTAATATCTCACCAGATTTAACTTTGTACTGTTTTCCACCTGTTTGTATTACTGCGTATGACATAAAGTTAATGTAAAAATTTGTAAACGCAATATAGTCTTAGCGATATTTTAGTCAAGCTCTATAACTTAAAAATTATCCTTTAAATCTCTCAATTTTGAAAAGCTTTCTAAATCTCTAGCTTTTAGGAATATATTACACTCAATTTCGTCTTTTAAAATACTTGGAATGGTTGGTACTCCTTCTTTTAATTTCTTTTCTACTTCAATTATTTTTTTTCTAAGGCTTAAATTTTTTGGATCATAACGAATACAAAACTTTGAATTTTGTAAAGTATACTCATGTCCACAGTAAATTTCAGTATCTAACGGAATATTTTTTATTTTATTTAAAGAATTAAACATTTCTTTGTATGTACCTTCAAAAATTCTACCACAACCTAAAGAAAATAACGTATCTCCTGTAAAAATTTTTTTATCTTTATAAAAATGATAAGCAATATGTCCTGAAGTATGACCAGGAATATGAAAGACCTTTGACTCAAAATTATCTCTTTTCCAAATTTGATTGTTTTCTACAAAATCATTAATTCCTGGAATACGATTTTTATCATTTTTAAAACCAACAATTTTAGAATTATATTTTTTTTTAAGTTCTAGATTTCCACCAATATGATCATAATGATGGTGTGT
Organism: Pelagibacterales bacterium SAG-MED47; assembly: GCA_014653355.1. Classification (GTDB taxonomy): domain Bacteria; phylum Pseudomonadota; class Alphaproteobacteria; order Pelagibacterales; family Pelagibacteraceae; genus Pelagibacter. The sequence continues at coordinate 1,908 of JACWEO010000026.1, forward strand.
ATTTAAAATGTATTTCAAATGTAATTTTTTTTTCTCTACAAAGTTAATAATAGGCTCTGCTTCACCTGGATCAATTACACATGCTATCTGATTTTCTTCATCAACAATAATATAACTATAATTATCTTGTAGACATTTGATTATTTCAACTTTCATATTATTTTTCTATTAAGAAAATACCAAGCTCAGCAAATAAATTTTTAAAAAATAAATTAGAATTGTTTATAGCTGAAACATTCTTGTTTATTAATGCAAGAGATTTAAAGATTTTAAAATTAATGGTTTTAGAAAATTTTACAAAATCTTTTAATGTACACATGTGAATATTTGGTGTGTTATACCAATCATTAGGTAATGTTTTAGTTACCGGCATAGTTCCTTGTGTTAGTAGATTAAGTCTAACTTTCCAATGACCGAAATTAGGAATAGTTACAATTGCTCTTTTCCCTACTCTTAAAAGTTCTTTAATAACTATTTCTGGGTTCACAAAAGCTTGTAAGGTTTGTCCTAATATAACATAATCAAAAGAATTTTCTGGAAATTGTTTTAAGTCAAATTCAGCATTACCCTCAATAACAGTTAGTCCTTTTGAAATACAAATTTGAACTTTTTTTTTTGAAATTTCAATACCTCTTATGTCAATATTCTTATTTTTTTTTAAAAATTCCATCAAAGTTCCATCATCAC
>JACWEO010000027.1 GCA_014653355.1 Pelagibacterales bacterium SAG-MED47
GAACTAATTATTGCTATGAAGTATGGTTTATTTTCAGGTGGAAAAAAAATTAGATCAAAAATTCTAGTGGATATTGGATCGTTATTTAACATTAAATATAAATACCTAATTATTCTAGGATCTGCAGTTGAATGTATACATGCATACTCATTAATACATGATGACTTACCATGTATGGATAATGATAAAATCAGAAGGGGTAAACCAACAACACACATCAAATTTGGAGAGTCAACAGCTGTTCTAGCTGGTAATTCACTTTTAACTATGGCATTTGAAATTTTAAGTCATAGAGAACTAAATATTACTGAAAAAGTTAAAGTTAATTTAATTAATAAAATTTCTGAAAGTTCGGGGCATCTTGGTATAGCTGGAGGTCAATATCTGGATTTAAATTTTGAGCATAAAAAAGTTTCAAAAAAAAGAATTATAGAAATGGAAATAAAAAAAACTGGTAAATTATTTAGTTTTTGTTGTGCTGCACCCTTGATCCTTAAAAAAAGAAAAAAAAAAGAAATTTCAAAATTTGAAAATTTAGGAGCAGCCATTGGATTATTATTTCAAGTTGCTGATGATTTAATTGACTACAAAGGGAGTTTATTGCTAGCAGGAAAAAAAACAGGAAAAGATAATAGAAAGGGTAAAGCAACTTTAATTAGTTTACTAGGGCATGAAAATACTATTAATTACGCTAATGAATTAATTATTAAGATTAAAAATAAATTAAAAAGATATGGATCAAATTCAAAAAATTTATTCGAAACACTGGATTATATTTTAGACAGAAATAAATGAAAAAAAATTATAAATTTTTAGACCAAATAAATTTTCCGTCAGATTTAAAAAAAATATCTGAGTCAAATTTACAGGATGTAGCTGATGAATTAAGAGAAGAAATGATTGACGCAGTCTCAGTTACAGGTGGTCATTTAGGTGCAAGTCTTGGAGTTGTAGAATTGACTGTTGCACTTCATTATATATTTAATACTCCAAATGATAAACTAATATGGGATGTAGGTCATCAATGTTATCCTCACAAAATTTTAACTGGAAGAAAAGATAAGATAAGAACACTAAGACAAGGGGGTGGTCTTTCGGGTTTTACAAAAAGACTAGAGAGTGAATATGATACATTTGGTGCTGCACATAGCTCTACTTCAATTTCCTCAGCGTTAGGAATTGCTGAAGCAAATAAACTTTCAAATAAATCAGATGATGTTATAGCGGTTATAGGTGATGGAGCTATAAGTGCTGGTATGGCTTATGAGGCTATGAATAATGCGGGTGCCTCAAAAACAAAAATGATTGTTATCTTAAATGATAATGATATGTCAATTGCAAGACCTGTCGGTGCTATGGGCACTTATTTAGCGAAAATTTTTTCTGGTAAAATTTATTTTAGTTTAAGAGAAACTATCAAACTTATTACATCAGCTTTTTCAAAAAGATTTAGTGCAAAAGCTGGTAAAGCTGAAGATTTATTGAGATCCGCAGTGACAGGTGGAACTTTATTCAGTGCCTTGGGATTTTATTACATAGGCCCAATAGATGGACATGATTTAAATTCCTTAATCCCTATTTTAAAAAATGCAAGAGACTCTAAACATGAAGGCCCAATTTTAATCCATATTAAAACAAAAAAAGGTAAAGGTTATTCTTTCGCAGAGGAGGCAAAAGATAATTATCATGGGGTATCGAAATTTAACGTTAAAACTGGGGAACAATCTAAAAGCTCAAGCACAACAACTTCTTATACTAAAGTATTTGCAAACACTTTAATCCAGCATGCTAAAAAGGATAGTAAAATTGTTGCTATTACCGCTGCTATGCCAGACGGGACAGGTCTAGATATTTTTAGAAATGAATTTCCAGAGAGAACTTTTGACGTTGGAATTGCTGAACAACATGCAGTTACATTTGCAGCTGGCCTAGCAACAGAAAATTTTAAACCTTATACTGCTATTTATTCAACATTTCTTCAGAGAGCCTATGATCAGGTTGTTCATGATGTAGCAATTCAAAGTTTGCCTGTAAGATTTGCAATAGATAGAGCTGGATTAGTTGGTGCAGATGGGCCTACTCATGCAGGTAGTTTTGATGTAACTTATTTATCAACTCTGCCCAATTTCATTGTAATGGCAGCTAGTAATGAAGCAGAATTAGTAAGAATGATTAATAGCTCAACAGAAATAAATGATAGACCATGTGCTTTTAGATATCCAAGAGGTACTGGAATAGGATCTGTTCTTCCCTCAATTACAGAAAAGATTGAAATAGGAAAATCGAAAGTTATTAAAGAAGGGAAAAAATTAGCTATCTTGAATTTTGGAGCTAGATTAAATGAGGTATTCAAAGCATCAGAAAATTTAAAAAAAAAAGGTGTCGATATTACAATCGTAGACGCTAGATTTGCAAAACCTTTAGATGAAAATTTAATCTGGCAATTGGCTACTACTCATGAGGCAATTTTAACTATAGAGGAAGGATCTATAGGA
>JACWEO010000028.1 GCA_014653355.1 Pelagibacterales bacterium SAG-MED47
TTAGAAGAATTACAAATTAAAAGACCTGTATCAGAGCATAGTGATGGACCACCATGTATCGAACTTATGGCACAAAACAAAGTGGGTGAGGGTGGTAGAAATAATGCATTGTTTCATTATGGTGTGTACGCAAAAAATAAATGGCCAGACAATTGGAAATCAAAAGTAGTTGTATTTAACGAAACAGCTATGGAAAAACCTCTGTCAGATTCAGAGGTAGACATAATTACAAAACAACATGATAAAAAAGAATGGGGTTATAAATGTAAAGATGAACCCATGTGTAGTTTGTGTGACAAGTCTCTATGTAGAACTAGAAAGTTTGGTATAGGTGAAGAGATAATGTTTCCTAACTTGACTGATCTGCAAGTCATAGACTTAGAGGACCCATACTATTACATGAACGTAGATGGACAAAGATTAAAATTAGAAAGTGTAAAACATTTACGACAACAAAGTTTGTTTCAAGAGTCTTGCATGGTACAATTAAAATTTAGACCACCAACTTTAAAAGAAAAAGATTGGGTCGTTGTAACTAATCAATTATTGAACAATGCAGAGATCACAGAACCTGCAGAAGGATTACGTACAGAGGATCAATTACAAAACCACTTACAAGAATATTGTTTGAACCGGGTATCAGTAGATTCAAAAGATGATTTACCAAGAGGTGGTACATGGACTAACAATGGTTATCATCACTTTGTGTTTGATAAATTTTATCACAGTCATTTGATGAGACGAAGATGGGACTTAGGTTATTCAAGAACAGCAGAGATGCTACGAGAAAAATGTGGTTGTGAAGATAAACGTATAGGTAAAAATAAATTATCTGTGTATGTGGTAAAACAGTTTGAGATAAAAGATGAAGAGTACAAACAAAAAGTATTAAAAGAAGAGGCACCATACTAATGAAAACAATAGTATTAGGACCACCAGGTACAGGTAAGACTACTACGTTGTTAAATAAAGTTGATGACTATTTAAAACAAACAGATCCAGATAAGGTCGGATACTTTGCATTTACACAGAAAGCTGCATACGAAGCAAAAGACAGAGCTATTAAAAAATTTAATTTAGAAGAAGATGATCTACCATACTTTAGAACGTTACACTCTCTAGCTTTTAGAAGACTTGGTATAAAAAAAGAAGATGTCATGCAGCGAAGACACTACCAGGACTTTGGTAAAAAGATAAAAGAAGAAATAAAATATGCAGAGTACGAAAACGATCACAATGGAATTTTTACTACAGACAGTGAGTATCTTAGAATAATTAATCTTGCAAAACTACGAGAGATCACACCAGAACAACAATATAATTTACAAGAACACAACCAAGAATTAGAATTACAAAAATTAAAAATTATAGCATCAGAGTTAGAACGATACAAAAAAGAATATAATCTTATAGATTTCAATGACATGATTATTGAGTTTACAAAATCAGATGCCGCTGTACCAAAGTTTGATGTTGTATTTATAGATGAGGCACAAGATTTATCTAAGATGCAATGGCATATGGCTAAAACTATTTGGCAAAAGACAACAGATTCTTTTATTGCAGGTGATGATGACCAAGCAGTATTTAGATGGGCAGGAGCGGACGTGGATTCTTTCATAGCACAGAAAGGACAAATGCTACCTTTGCAGCAGTCTTACAGGATTCCTGCAAAGGTGCATGGACTGGCTATGGGTATAATAAATAAAATTAAAACTAGAATAGATAAAACTTGGCAACCAAGAACACACCAGGGTTCTTTGTCAAGATACTATGACTTTGAAGAGATAGATATGTCTTCGGGTCAATGGTTGGTATTAGCTAGAACTAAATACATGTTAGATAATCTAGAAGAAGATTTATATCTCAAAGGTTATTACTATCAAAACAAGTTTAGAAAACAAAGAGAACATACCTTACACCTTGCAGCAATAGATTGGGAGAACGCAAGAAAAGGCGGACACCTAACTTACGATCAAATAGAAAGAATCTATGGATACATGTCAGAGAAACATGCAGAGAAACAAATTTTAAACGACTATTCACAGATAATTAACGTGACTCCTGAAAAGAGTGAGTCCGAAGACTCACCCCCTCGAATCGACTACTCCTCAGAGTCGTCATCTTCATCTGATTGATCTGCAACAGATAATACGATCTCGCCGTCCTCGACTTTAATTTCGATTTCATTGTTCTCGATCATATCTTTTACAGTGTCTTTGATAGCATCTTGTAATGACATGTTCAGCTCCCTATAGTTTGGTTATTTTGGTAACCCATGGAGTAGGTATCATAGTCCTATCACCAAAAGTTATACCATCATCATCTTTATCATAACTTGCAAATAATTTTATGAATTTTTTATTTTTTTCGTACAACCAACCTTCATTAACAGGATATGATAGTTTCATCTTATCAAACTCTTTCTCATTAGCCCAGCCAGAGTCACTTAC
>JACWEO010000029.1 GCA_014653355.1 Pelagibacterales bacterium SAG-MED47
AATTGTTCAGTAAGTATTGAATGCTCATTTTCAATAAATTTAAGTTTTTCAGGATCTTTAATTTTTTCTTTTTTTATCTCTAAAATAGAAACTTTATCGAGTAACTCACCGACTGATATTTCAACTAGAATTTTATTCATTAAAAAATATACTATGTTAAGTTGTTACAAATATGTCTAATATTTTAATAATTAAACACGGTTCTCTAGGTGATATAGCTCAAGCAAGTGGGGCAATTCAAGATATTTCTGAAAGTCATAAAGATGATCAAATTCACTTATTAACAACCAAACCTTATTTTGAACTATTCAAAAAAAATCCCTATATAACAAATGTAATTTTAGATAAACGATTATCAAAAATAAACTTGATTTATTTATATTCGTTAATGAGAGAGTTAAAAAAATATAGTTTTTTAAAAGTATACGATCTTCAAAATTCAAGTAGAACATCTTTTTATAAAAAAATATTATTTCCTAAGGCATCAAAAGATACTTGGTGCTCAACTGATACTACATTACCAGGAGGTACGACTAAAAAAGATTTTGATAAAGACTCGGTCTTAGAAAGATTTAATCATCAATTAAGAAATTCAAACATAGATACCAAACATACAAAAAAGCCCGATTTTTCATGGAGCTCAAGTGATATTTCCCAAATAAAAAATTATTATAAGCTAGAAAATTTTATTATTCTTTTTCCTTTTTGCTCACCACATTTAACTTCAAAGAAATGGCCTTATTATAATGATTTAATTGATTTGATTAAAAAAAAATTTGAATTTTTCAAAATTGTTGTTGCACCAGGCCCTAACGAAATTGATGAAGCATCAAAAATAAATGCTTTATGTATTTTAGATAATGACAAAGCGCTTGATATTTCTCAATTATCTTCATTAATCAAAAGTAGTTCATTCGTAGTTTCTAATGATACAGGTCCTGCGCATATGACAGCACACTTAGGATCTAAAGGAATCGCTTTATTTGGATCTCACACAACTCCTTTTAAAGTAAGTATCGAAACAGATAACTTTAAAGCAATTCAGGTCCCAGATTTGTCAAAGCTTTCTGCTGAAAAGGTTTTTCAAAGACTTTCTGAAATTATTTTATAATTTTTTCTGTTATTCTTAAAAATATAGGAACTGTGAATAGTATGAAAAGTAATCTAATTATATGGTGAAAAGCAACAAAGTCTGGGTCTAAATCAAAAGCAATTGCTATAACAGCCACCTCATAAATTCCTCCAGGACTAAAAGATAATATTAAAGTTAAAATATTTGTATCAACAAAGAATGTTGCAACATAGGCTGCAATTAAACCTAATACTACCAAAATAGTAGTAGCCACAATACTATGAAGAGAATTATTAGCTATCTCTTTAACAGTTTTCTCAGCAAACCTGCAACCAACTGAAGACCCAAGTATAAGTAGACAAAAATTTACTGTTTCATCTGGCAGTCTATATGTAGCTATATCTGTAACTTGTAACAAACCGCTCGCAAATAATGTTCCAGATAACAAAGCTGCAGGAATTTTAATTTTTTCGAAAATAAAAATAAAAAATAAAGATGCAACAATAAGTAAAAATAAATTAACATGATTTTGAGCTAAATAATTGAGACTGTCATCGAACAAAACATCGTTGTCAGTATTATTTACTATAATAAATGGAATTACGGTTATTATAATGATTAATCTAATTAGATGAGATGTTGCTACTTGAGATAAATCTGTTTTTTCATTCTCGGCTAAGATCATTAAAGGTCCTAATGCACCAGGAGCTGCTGAAAATATTGAGGCTTTTTTACTATAGCTTGCAAACTTTTGAAGATATTTAGCAACAAATAAAATACAAATTATTATGTAGATTAACATAATTAATGAAGTCCAAATCCAATTAAACATTTGATTAAATAGATTTTGATCTATGTAATTTCCAATATGCAAACCTAAAATTATTAAGATAAAGCTTAATACAATTTTAGGCATAATGATTTTTATACCTGATAAAGCAGCAATTGATGTGACAATCATTGGTCCTAAAAACCAAGCCAAAGGAATGCTCAAATACTCTGTAAAAATTGCAGTGGGAACAGAGATCAAAATTACAATAATAAATTTTTTTGAAAAAACTTGTTT
>JACWEO010000003.1 GCA_014653355.1 Pelagibacterales bacterium SAG-MED47
TGATATGGAAAGATCAAAGAATGAAGCTGAAGCTTATGCAAATGATGTAATCCCAAGAGCTAGAGGGGAAGCTCAAAAAATTTTACAAGCAGCTGAAGCTTATAAAAAAGAAGTTGTTGCTAAAGCAGAGGGTGAAGCAAGCAGATTTTTAGCGATATACAATGAATACAAAAATGCTAAATCAGTAACACAAGAAAGAATGTATTTGGAAACAATGGAAAAAGTTCTAGCGGATATAGATAAAGTAATTATTGAGAAAAATGCAGGATCGGGAGTAGTTCCTTATCTTCCGTTACCAGAACTAAGTAAAAAGAAAGCGACTAATTAAAATGAATATGGGAAAAGTTATTGCTGGGATAATTGCTTTGCTTGTTGTAACAGCATATTTTTCAATCTTTATAGTTAAAGAAGTTAATCAAGCAATTGTTCTTCAATTTGGTGATCCTAAAAGAATAATTTCAAAACCAGGATTAAATTTTAAAATTCCATTTATCCAAAACGTTGTTTTTTTAGATAAGAGAATTTTAAATTTAGATACCCCACCAGAAGAAGTAATTGCATCAGATCAAAAGAGATTAATTGTTGATGCTTTTGCAAGATTTCAAATTGTTGATCCTCTTAAATTTTATATTTCTGTTGGAAATGAGAGAGTTGCAAGATCAAGATTAGCAACAATTATAAATTCAAGAATTAGAAATGTTTTAGGTCAACAAGAACTTCAAACACTTTTATCAGAAGACAGAACTAAACAAATGGCTTTAATTCAAGAAGGTGTAAATAATGAAGCTGAAAATTTTGGTATTAAAATTAATGATGTAAGAATTAAAAGAGCAGATCTTCCTCAAGCAAATAGTGATGCAATTTTTAGAAGAATGCAAACTGAGAGGGAAAGAGAAGCTAAAGAATTTAGAGCAAGAGGTGCAGAGATGGCAGTAACGATAACTTCAACGGCAGATAAAGAAGTCACTGTAATATTAGCTGATGCGCAAAAAAAATCTGAGATCATGAAAGGAGAAGGTGACGGTAAAAGAAATAATATTTTTGCTGGTGCCTTTGGTCAAGATCCTGAATTTTTTGCATTTTATAGAGCCATGCAAGCATATGAAAAAGCTTTAATTGGAGGTGAAACATCTTTGATTTTGTCTCCTGACAGTGAATTTTTTAAATTCTTTGGAAATATAAAACCCAAATCAAACTAGAATTTATATGAAAGAACTGATCATAGCTTTTGGTCTTTTCTTATTCATAGAAGGAATCTTGTATGCCATATTTCCATCAAAAATGAAAAATATGTTAAAAAAATTAGATTTATTAAAGGTTAACCAATTAAGATTTGGTGGACTGTTTTTTGCAGTGATTGGCTTTGTGATAATTTATTATATAAAAAAGATTTGATATGAACAAATTAAAGATTATTTTTTTAACATTAATTTTTACTCTCAATTTACAAACAAAGTCTATTTCTCAGAATACTCCCTCATCTTTTGCAGATTTAGCAGAAAAATTAATGCCATCTGTTGTAAATATCTCAACAACCACAACAATCACTACACAATCAAATCCTTTCCCTTTTCAATTCCCGCCAGGTTCGCCTTTTGAGGATATGTTCAAGGAATTTGGTACTCCACAAGAAAGAAAATCAGCTGCTTTAGGTTCAGGCTTTATCATAGATGAAAAAGGTATTGTTGTAACAAATAACCATGTTATTCAGGATGCAGAAGATATTATTATAAGGGTAAATGGAGATAAAGAATATAAAGCTAAGGTTATAGGATCAGATCCTTTATCTGATATTGCAGTATTACAATTAGATACAAATGAAAAATTTACTCCAGTGAAATTTGGGAACTCTGATAAAGCCAGAATTGGTGATTGGGTGATTGCAATAGGAAATCCATTTGGCTTAGGTGGAACCGTAACATCAGGAATAATTTCTGCTAGAAATAGATCTATTGGATTAACCAGATATGAGGATTATATACAAACTGATGCTTCAATAAATTCTGGAAATTCTGGAGGTCCATTGTTCGATATGAATGGTGATGTAATTGGAATTAATACAGCTATTCTAGGAAGAAGTGGTTCTATTGGAATTGGTTTTTCTATTCCATCAAATAGTGCAAAGTTAGTAATCGATCAACTTATAGAATTTGGTGAAACCAAAAGAGGTTGGTTAGGAGTAAGAATTCAAGATGTTACTCAAGAAATTGCTGATGTTGAAAAATTAGATTCACCAAGAGGTGCATTGGTTGCGAGCGTTGCAAAAGATAGTCCATCAGATAAAGCTGGAGTAAAGGCAGGAGATATAATCTTAGAATTTAATGGAGAAAAAATTGAGGAGATGAAACAACTCCCAATAATAGTTGCTAAAACTGAAGTTGGAAAAAAAGTTAAAGTAAAAATTTGGAGAAACAAAAAAGAAATTACTAAAAATATTATACTTGGAAGGCTTGAAACATCTGAAGATTTTAAAGTCTCTGAAAAAACTGTACCATCAAAAGTACAAAAAATTGAAAAATTAAAAATTTCTGTTAGAGAAATAACAAATGATGATATTAAAGATAGAAACTTACCAAATCAAACTTCTGGGCTTGTAATTACTAAAATAGAAAATAGTAGCCCTTTAATTAATTCAATTGAGATTAACAGTGTAATTTTAGAAGCTCAAAAGAAAAAAATAAGAACTGTAGATGATTTAAATAGGTCAGTAGAAAAAGTATTAAATAGTAATCAAAAAACTATATTATTAGTGATTTATAACAGTCAAAATCAAAGAAGATATATTGGTATAAAGTTAAATTAATATATGGATTTAAAATCCAAAATTATTTTAATTTATGGACCAACAGCTTCAGGTAAATCAGAATTTGCAATTAAATTAGCCAAAAAAATAAATGGCGAAATAATAAATGCTGATAGTATGCAGGTTTATAAAGAATTAAAAATTTTATCTGCAAGACCTTTAAAGAAAAATTATAAAAAAATAAAACATCATCTATATGGTTTTAAAAGCGTTAAAAAAAATTTTTCTACTGGAGATTGGTTAAAATTAGTAAACCAAAAAATTTTGATTTTGAGAAAAAGAAAAAAAATTCCTATTTTAGTAGGTGGCACTGGACTGTATTTTAAAGCCCTTACAGATGGTTTAGTCAATATTCCAAAGATTCCAATTAGATTTAGAGAAAAAATAAGATTTTTGCATAAAAAACTTGGTTCCGAAAAATTTTTTTTAGAACTTATCAAAATAGATCCTTTAGCAAAAAAAAACTTAAATTCATTTGACACTCATAGAGCAATCCGAGCTTACGAAATAAAATTATTTACTAAAAAATCGATGTTTATTTGGTTCAAAAAAACTACATCGAATTATGAAAAAAAAAATTTTTACAAGATTTACATTGATTTCCCCAGAAAAGATTTATTAGATAGGATAAGTGCTAGATCTGAGGGTATGGTTAAAAATGGTGCAATATCAGAGGTAAAAAGATTTATTAAACTAAAAGTTCCAAAGACTAGAAGTGTATATAAAGCCATTGGAATCAAAGAGATTAGAGAATATCTCAATAAAAAGATTCAAATTAATGAACTTATTGAAAAAATATCAATAAAGACAAGACAATACGCCAAAAGACAGAATACATGGGGAAGAGGAAAAATGATGGATTGGAACAAAATAAATCAAAAAGACCTAAATAAATTTTTAAAAAAAATTTATATATGTTCTACTTAGTCTTGACCAATTAGCACAACTTCAGCTAGATTGGAATAATGTCTAAATTATATTCAGGAGCTGAGATCGTATTTAAATGTCTTGAGGATCAAGATGTTAAATTTATATTTGGATATCCTGGAGGTGCAGTATTACCAATTTATGATGAATTAAAAAATCATTCCACAATAAAACATATTTTAGTTAGACATGAGCAAGGAGCTGGGCACGCAGCTGAAGGTTATGCAAGATCATCTGGAAAACCGGGAGTTGTTCTGGTTACTTCTGGACCTGGTGCAACGAATGTGGTTACAGCTCTGACTGATGCATACATGGACTCAGTTCCACTGGTTTGTATTTCTGGGCAAGTACCCACTCATTTAATTGGGACTGATGCTTTTCAAGAATGTGACACAACTGGTATTACAAGACCTTGCACAAAACATAATTGGTTAGTTAAAGATATAAAAGACCTATCAAAAGTTTTACATGAGGCATTTAAAGTTGCTACAACTGGAAGACCAGGTCCGGTTTTAGTAGATATTCCCAAGGACATTCAATTTGCCAAAACAAATTATTCTAAACCAAAAAAAGAAAAAAAATTAAATGGCAAGATAAATAATATGTTTACTCAAAATGAAATAGATAAATTTATTGATTTAATCTCTAAAACAAAAAAACCTATAATTTATACTGGAGGAGGAGTTATTAATTCTGGTCCTAAGGCTAGTGAAAATTTAAGAGAGTTTGTAAGACTTCTTGGTTTTCCTATAACATCGACTTTGCAAGGGCTTGGTGCGTTTCCAGGAGATGACAATCAATTTATTGGCATGCTAGGCATGCATGGAACATACGAAGCCAATAATGCAATGCACGACTGTGATTTATTAATCAATATTGGAGCAAGATTTGATGATAGAATAACTGGTAAAATTGATGAATTTTCTCCAAAATCAAAAAAAATACATGTTGATATAGATCCTTCATCAATCAATAAAATAATCAAAGTTGATTTAGCAATAGTTGGCGATGTCAATGAAGTTATTAATGCTGCAATTAAAAAGATTGAAAAGAAGCAAAATGGTTTTAAAAATTCTAACAAACAAAGAATTTCAAAGTGGTGGGAACAAATTCAAAAATGGAGAACGAAAAATTCTCTAGGCTTTGTCAACAGTAATAAAACTATAAAACCTCAGCATGCAGTTCAAAGATTATATGAATTAACAAAAAAACAGGATACTTTTATAACTACAGAAGTTGGCCAACATCAAATGTGGGCTGCTCAACATTATAAATTCAATAAGCCAAATAGATGGATGACATCTGGTGGTTTGGGTACAATGGGTTACGGTCTTCCAGCTGCAGTTGGAGTTCAGATAGCTCACCCAGATAAACTAGTAATTGACATTGCAGGTGAAGCTTCAGTGTTAATGACAATGCAAGAAATGTCTACAGCTGTTCAATACAATTTACCAATCAAAATATTCATTTTAAATAACCAATACATGGGAATGGTTAGACAATGGCAGGAATTGCTTCATGAAAAGAATTACTCTGAAAGTTACTCTGAGGCTTTACCTGATTTCGTAAAGTTAGCAGAAGCATACGGTTGTAAAGGTCTTAAAGCAGAAAACCCTGATGAACTTGATATAAAGATTAAAGAAATGGTTGATCATAAAGGACCAGTTATATTTGATTGTCATGTTGATCCAAATGAAAATTGTTTTCCAATGATACCTTCTGGAAAGCCTCATAATCAAATGATTTTGGGCCCTAACGATAAAGATGAAAATAAGATTACTGGAAAAGGTAAAGCATTAGTTTAATGGCAAAAGCAAAATCAGCATATAGTATACCAACCAAGGTAGGTAGATTAGATACACATATTTTTGTTATCTGGGTTGATAATGAATCTGGAGTATTGGCTCGAGTAGTTGGTTTATTTTCTGGAAGAGGTTATAATATTGAGTCTTTAGCCGTTGCGGAAGTTGATGCAACAAAAAAAATTTCTAGAATTACTATTGTAACTACAGGAACTCCACAAGTAATAGATCAAATCAAATTACAACTGAAAAAATTAGTTCCTGTTCATAAAGTAGCCGATTTTAAAAGAGAGGATAAAAAAGTAATATTTAAAGAAATGGCTCTACTTAAAGTTGTTGGAAATAAAAAAAAGATAGAAAAAACACTTAAAGCCTGTAAAAGCTTTAATCCAGTTATATTAGATAAAACTAAACAATCCGTTGTTATCCAAATAACTGCTTTAAGGAGAGAAATAGATAAAATGAGTAAAAAATTAAAATCTTTTGGCTTAACCAGTACATCAAGAACTGGAGCTATAGCTATGACAAGAGGGGCAGAAGTTTTTAAATAAATAAATTGGGAGAAACAAAATGAAAATGTTTTATGAAAAAGATACAGACGTCAACTTAATCAAAGATAAAAAAATTGCAATTTTTGGTTATGGTAGTCAAGGACATGCGCATGCGCTAAATTTAAAAGATAGTGGTGTAAAAGAAGTTACGGTTGCTTTGAGAGAAGGATCTTCAAGTAAAGCTAAAGCTGAGTCTAAAGGTTTAAAAGTTATGAATTTATCAGATGCAGCAGAATGGGCAGATGTAGTAATGATATTAACTCCTGATGAATTACAGGCCTCAATTTATAAAAATCATATTGAACAACGAGTAAAAGAAGGAACATCAATAGCTTTTGCTCATGGATTGAATATTCATTATGATTTGATTAAAGCTAGAAAAGATTTAGATGTTTTTATGGTTGCCCCAAAAGGTCCTGGACATTTAGTAAGAAGCGAATACGAAAAAGGTGGAGGAGTTCCATGCTTATTTGCTGTACATCAAAATGGCTCTGGTAAAGCAAGAGATTTAGCAATGTCTTATGCTTCAGCTGTTGGTGGTGGAAGATCTGGAATAATAGAAACAACTTTTAAAGATGAAGTTGAAACTGATTTATTCGGTGAACAGACAGTTTTATGTGGTGGGTTAGTAGAACTAATTAAAAATGGATATGAAACTTTAGTAGAAGCTGGATATGAACCTGAGATGGCTTACTTTGAAACAGTCCATGAGGTAAAATTGATAGTTGATCTAATCTATGAGGGTGGAATTGCAAATATGAATTATTCAATTTCAAATACTGCAGAATATGGAGAGTACCAAACAGGTCCAAGAGTTATTAAAAAGGAAGAAACAAAAAAAAGAATGAAAGAAGTTTTAAGTGAAATTCAGTCTGGAAAATTTACAAAAGATTGGATGGATGAATGTAAGAATGGTCAAAAAAACTTTCTTGCTACTCGGGCTAAATTAGCTGAGCATCCAGTTGAAAAAGTTGGAGCAAACTTAAGAGCTATGATGCCATGGATAGGTAAAAAGAAATTAGTTGATAGCGATAAGAAGTAAACTTTAGCTCCATATTGGGGCGAAAATTATTATTTTATTTTGCAATCTATACGAGAGGTTGTATATTTCTCAAATAAAATTTTTATATGCCTAAAAAAGATAAAGTATACATTTTTGATACAACGATGAGAGATGGTGAACAATCACCAGGTGCCTCTATGAGCGTTGAAGAAAAAATACAAATTTCAAGAGTCTTTGATGAGATGGGAATAGATATTATTGAAGCTGGTTTTCCAATATCATCTCCAGGTGATTTTGAAGCTGTAAGCGCAATTAGTAAAAGCGTTAAAAATTCAATTCCTTGCGGATTAGCAAGAGCTACTAAAAAAGACATTGATGCATGTTATGAATCATTAAAGTTTGCAAAAAGATTTCGTATCCATACTTTTATTTCAACTAGTCCTGTTCATATGAAACACAAACTTAATATGACCAATGATCAAGTATTAGGGGCTATAAAAGATAGCGTCACTTATGCAAAGAAATTTACTGATGATGTAGAATGGTCGTGTGAAGATGGAACAAGAACAGATTTAGAATTTATGTACAAAACTATAGAATTAGCAATTAACTGTGGTGCAACTACTATTAATATTCCAGATACTGTAGGTTATTCAATACCTGAAGAATTTGCAAAAAAAATTGAGTCGATAAAAAATAATGTTCCAAACATTGATAAAGCAATTATTTCTGCTCACTGTCATAATGATCTTGGATTAGCAGTTGCTAATGCATTATCTGGTTTATCCGCAGGGGTAAGACAAATTGAATGTACAATAAATGGTATTGGTGAAAGAGCTGGTAATGCAGCACTTGAGGAAATTGTAATGGCAATTAAAACAAGAGATGATTTATTACCTTATGAAACTGGAATAAAAACAGAATTAATTAGTAAAGCTTCAAAAATAGTTTCTAATGCTACTGGTTTTCCAGTCCAGTACAACAAAGCAATAGTTGGAAAAAATGCATTTGCACATGAGTCTGGCATTCATCAAGATGGAATGCTTAAAAATAGAGAAACTTATGAGATAATGACTCCAGAAAGTGTGGGTGTTAAAAAAACATCTTTAGTTATGGGTAAGCACTCGGGTAGACACGCGTTTAAAGATAAATTGAGCGATCTTGGTTATGCTGAAGTTACAGATGATGTAGTCCAAGCAGCATTTGGAAAGTTTAAAATACTAGCAGATAAGAAAAAACATATTTATGATGAAGACATTGTCGCTTTAGTTGATGATAGTTTAATTATTGATAACAAGATTAATGCAATTAATCTTAAATCTTTAAAGGTATTTGCTGGAACTGGTGAGCCTCAAAGAGCAGAGATGACTTTAGATGTTTTTGGCGATATTAAAGAAACGTCACAAACTGGAGATGGACCAGTAGATGCTATTTTTAAATGTATTAAAGATTTATATCCTCATGATGTAAAATTATCTCTTTATCAGGTTCATGCCGTAACTGAAGGAACTGATGCTCAAGCAACAGTAAGTGTCAAAATTGAGGAAAATGATAGAACAACAGTTGGACAATCTGCTGATACTGATACATTGGTTGCATCAGCTAATGCATACTTAAATGCTTTAAATAAAATGTTAATTAAGAGAGAAAAAAAATCTTTATATAAAAATATTGAACCAAAAAAATTGAAGGAGAGTATATAATGGGAATGTTTGATAGTATTAAAAAAGTTTGGAGCCAGGATATGGCAATTGATTTAGGAACAGCCAACACTCTAGTCGTTGTAAAAGGTCAGGGTGTAGTATTAAATGAACCTTCTGTTGTTGCAATAGTAGATCAAGGTGGAAAAAAACAAGTTTTAGCTGTAGGTGACGAAGCAAAAACTATGCTTGGTAGAACTCCAGGAAATATTCAGGCAATAAGACCTTTAAGAGATGGTGTAATTGCTGATTTTATAGTAACCGAAGAAATGATTAAACATTTTATAAAAAAAGTTCATAAAGGAAGGACTTTTGCAAATCCAAGAATTTTAATTTGTGTTCCGACTGGCTCGACACCAGTTGAAAGAAAAGCTATTCAAGATAGTGCTCTCGCTGCGGGTGCAAGAAGAGTTCAATTAATTGAAGAACCTATCGCTGCTGCTATTGGAGCTAATCTTCCAATATCTGAAGCCACAGGCTCAATGGTAGTTGATATTGGAGGTGGAACAAGTGAGATAGCAGTCATGTCTTTAGGAGGATTAGTTTATTCAAAATCTTTAAGAGTTGCTGGAGATGCAATGGATGCTGCGATGGTTAACTATATGAGAAAAGAGTATAACTTAATGATCGGTGATAGCACTGCTGAAAAAATTAAAAAAGAAATTGGAACTGCGATACCAACAAACAATAACACATATGCTGTTAAAGGTAGGGATTTAAGATCAGGTACACCTAAAGAAGTGAATATAACAGAAGAGGACACATCTGAAGCTTTGAATGATATCTTAAAAGAGATGGTGAATGGCATTAAAGATGCATTAGAAAGTACACCTCCTGAATTATCTGCTGACTTGGTGGATATGGGTTTAACTTTAACTGGAGGTGGTGCTTTATTAAAAAATATAGATAAAAGATTTTCTAAAGAAACTGGTTTACCAGTTCACATAGCAGATGATCCTTTATCTTGTGTTGCAGTTGGAACTGGAAAAGCTCTTGATCAAGAGCAAACATTCTCGACTATGATGACTGAATATTAAGAAAGATGGCATCAAGTAGAGATGATTTTGTAATAGCAATCAGATCTGCTTTTTTAAAAAAAAGTACTAAGCAAAAATTTTCTTTACTTACTTTAGTATTTACGTCCATTTTTGTAATCGTATTATCTAATCTAGATCTAAAAGTTGTACGCTACCTAAAGATAGGAATTAATGAATTAGTTTATAGATCTTCTTTTGTAGTATCGATTCCAGAAAACTTTATTAAAGATACGTTTATTGAAGTATCTGACTACACAACTTTCTTTAATGATTATAAAAAAAAAAGGATAGAGTTAGCTGAATTAAAATCTGACTATGTCTCTAATGAGATAATCCAAAATGAGAATAAAGAGTTAAAAGAGTTAATTAATGATTATGTTTTAACCTCAGATAAAATCTTTGCAAGAATTATTGTGGATCATGAAAGTCCTTTTTTAAAAAGTATAATTATTAATAAAGGCAGTAAAGATGGTATTAAAATTGGCACTAATATATATGATCAGTCTTATTTAGTAGGTAGAGTAATTGAGATTAATTATAAAACTTCAAGAGTATTATTATTATCTGATTTAAATTCTAATGTTCCAGTAACAATTGCTCCTCAAAATATTCAAGCGATAGTAACTGGTACAGGGGACAATTATGGACAAATTAAATATATTAAAGATGGTCTTTCAGAGGAAATTGATCAAGATAGTATAGTTTATACTTCAGGGACAGGAGCAATTTTTAAAAGTGGAATCCCAGTCGGGAAATTAAAGATTATTGATGAAAATTCATCACTTAAATTTAGTGTGAATTTTTATAGTGATTTTTCTCAACTCAAATATGTTTTTGCTGAAGTAATAAATATATCTGAGAATTTAGATCTAAATACTAGTGAGTCTAACAATGAAAATAGTAAGACAGAAAGGGCAAAATTACAGATTTTAGAAAATGAACTTGAAATTATTGAAGAGACTAATTCAAAATTTTTAGAGGAAAATATAAATTTAAAAAATGAAATAAATAATCTTAACATCAAGTTATTGATGTTAGATGATGAATTGTCATCTAAAAATACTACAATTAATCAATTCAATATCGATAAAAAAGAACTAGAATTTTTAAAACTTAATTTAGAATTCGGACATAAGTGTCGTAAATCTCGTAAACTTTTTCAAAAAACTACTGGTTTTGACCCTGGAAGCGTAGAATATAAAAAGTGTGTTTTAAACAAGGGAATAGTAATCAATGATTAGTTTTAAATCCAAAGGTTTTTTTTCAAAATTTTACTCTTGGTTACCAATATTTGTTTTATATGTGTCTGTGTTAAATGAATTTGATATCAATTATTTAAACCTTGATTTCTTTTCTTTTAATTTCCCGTTTATCTTAATCTTTTACTTCACATTAAAAGATTTTAAAAATTTTGATTATCTTTTAGTTTTTTTTGCAGGATTGATTAATGATACTGTTGTTGGACTACCTCTTGGAATAAGCAGTCTTTCTTTTATGATAATTTGTATAGCTACATCTTATTTTCGAAATATTACAATTAGACCCAATCAAGCAAAAGATTGGTTCTATTTTTTGTTTATTATAATTTTAGTTAACTCTTTAAACTATTCAATCTTAACATTATTTTTTTCATATAATTTAATCTTATGGGGTTATGTTGTGAATATTTTTTTTACTTTCATATTTTATCTATTTTTTATCACAATATTTAGATTTTACTTAAAAGGCCTAAATGATTAATTCATCAAGTGATAATGTGAAAAAACTTAATTCTATAAACAGAAGGATGTTTATCACAGGTTCAGTGAAATTTTTTATAATGATTGGATTAGTAAGTAGGCTATTTTTTTTACAAGTTAAAGAAAATAAAAAATATTTAACTCTTTCAGACAAAAATAGAATAAGAGAATGGAAGTTGGCCCCAGTTAGGGGAGAGTTTCATGATTATTTTGGAAATGTTGTAGCTGGTAATTTTGAAGCATACCAATTACATGTTATTCCTGAACAAGTTGAAGATTTTAGATATGTAATTTATAGACTCAAAGATTTACTAGAGTTGAATAATAAAGAATTTAAAAAAATATTAAAAAAGAAAAATGAAATTAAGCCATGGGAAACTTTAATTGTATCAGATAATTTAAGTTGGAAAAAATTTTCAAAAATAAATAATCATCTTTATGATCTAAATGGAGTTAAACCAGTCATTTCTATTTCAAGAAATTATCCTTTTGGGGAAAATTTTACTCATGTTATTGGCTATGTTAGCCAAGCCAATGAAAATGATATTGAAAGAAATGAAGATATAAAGAAAAACTTTGTACCTGGGCTTAAAATTGGAAAAATAGGTTTAGAAAAATCTTTTGAAAAACAATTAATTGGTACTAATGATATTGAAAGATATGAAGTAAATGCTTATGGAAGAAGAATTAGTCAGTTAGAATTTCAAAAAGGAGAGAAGGGTAAATCTCTTAGGTTAACGATAGACACTAAAGTTCAAAAATTATCTAATGAATTATTAAAGGATCAGGCTGGATCTATATGTGTAATGGATATTTATACTGGTGAGGTAATAGCAATGCATTCTTCTCCTTCATTTGACCCTAATCTATTTGTTTTTGGGATAAGCCAAGATGATTGGCAAATTATTAGAAATAATCCAATGAAACCATTAGTTAATAAAACCTTACAAGGAAATTACTCTCCCGGGTCAACTATTAAACCTATTGTTGCTTTATCAGCTTTAGAGAATGGAATTATTAATAGTAATTTTACTGTTAATTGTAGAGGACATAAGTATCCACTAGAACTCTACGGTCAAACTTATCATTGTTGGAAAAAACAGGGCCATGGATTTATGAATTTAAGAAATGCAATGAAACAATCCTGTGATACTTATTTTTATGAAATAGCCAGAAAACTTGGAGTAGATAAATTAAGTGAAACTGCTAAAAAATTTGGATTAGGAAAAGAAGTTTTTGGAGATTTATTTAATATTGAGAAAAAAGGTTTAATTCCAAATACACAGTGGAAGAAAAATGCTTTGGGACAAAGTTGGTTATTGGGAGAAACTATAATTACTGGAATTGGTCAAGGTTATATTCAAACAACTCCAATTCAATTATGTTTAATGACTGCACAAATTGCAAATGGTGGCTATAAGATTTATCCAAAAATAGTTTTGGACGATGAAAAGAAGGTATCTCCAATTGATAAATTTACACCATTATATAAAAATTCTAAAAATATTAAGATTGTTCAAGATGCAATGTTTGCTTCAACCAATGAAGTAAGAGGAACTTCTTATAGATCTAGAATTGATGACCAAAAATATCAATTTGCAGGAAAAACTGGAACTGCTCAGGTAAAAAGAATTACTGAGAAAGACCGTGAATTAGATTTAAAAACTTTTGAAATTCCCTATGAAGAGAGAGATCACGCTCTTTATATAGCATATGGCCCATATAAAAATCCACGTTATGCAGTTAGTATTTTAGTTGAGCATGGAGGAAATGGAAGTACTACAGCAGCTCCAATGGCAAAAAAACTATTTAAAACAATTATTGATAGACACCAGCTGAGAGAGTCAATTAATAATAAAAAATATTTAGATATATAAATGTACCAACATAAAAAGTTAAACAGTAATAGTAATAATTTTTTTCAAAAGTTTAAAAACTTTGACTATACGCTTTTAGCTTGTATTTTATTATTGGGTTTTATCAGTCTTGCCACAATGTATTCTACTGATGGTGGAAAGATTTTATTTCATACCAAAAGTCATTTTATTAAACTTATTTTTTTTACTTTAATGATGTTAATAATTTCATTTATAAATATTAAATTCTGGTTTTTTGTTGGATATTTTTTTTACATATCTGTCGTTATTCTCTTAATATGGACATACCTATTTGGAATAAAGTCTTCAGGTTCTCAAAGATGGATCGATTTGTATTTTATAAATCTCCAACCCTCTGAATTAATGAAGATATGCATAATTTTATGCTTAGCTAAATTTTTTCATAGAATGAAATTAGAAAATGTTAATTCTATTTATACAATCTTAACATCATTAATAATTATTTTATTACCGATGGGTTTAGTTATTGTGCAACCTGACTTAGGAACCTCATTACTTATAGCAATTAGTGGGTTAGCTGTATTGTGGTTTGCTGGAATAAATCATAGATATTTTATTTATACAATGTTAGGTTTTTTAATATCTTTACCTTTTATAATCTCTGTTTTAAAACCCTATCAGAAACTTAGAGTTTTGACCTTCTTAAATCCAGATAGAGATCCGTTAGGTGCTGGCTATCAGATTATTCAATCAAAAATTGCAGTTGGATCTGGTGGTATTTTTGGAAAAGGTTTTTTAAAGGGGACTCAAAGTTATTTAGAATTTTTACCAGAAAAACATACTGATTTTATTTTCACACTTTTTTCAGAAGAGTTTGGATTCGTTGGTTCAGCTTTTCTTCTTATAATCTATGCAATAATAGTTTATAGAATTATAGCTATTGGAGCAAATACAAGGAGTTATTTTGCGAAATTATTCTGTTATAGTTTTGGTGCAGCTATATTTATTTATATAACTATAAACATGAGTATGGTTCTTGGTTTACTTCCGATAGTTGGTTCTCCTCTGCCTATAATGTCCTATGGAGGTTCCTCAATGTTAGCTACAATGATTGGTTTTGGAGTTGTCATGAGTGCTAAAGTTCATAGTCAACAGGCAATTGCATAAGTATAATTTGTCGCTTAAATTTTTGTAATAATTAATTGTATAATTAATTATGAATTATAATTACAATGTAGGTATAGTTGGGGCAGGAATTCAAGGAATTTCAAATGCTTTATTTCTTCAAAAAAAAGGTTTCAATGTAAATATTTTTGATAAAGATGAACCTGGCAGTCCAGCAGCTTCCTATGGAAATGCGGGTCATTTCTCTCCATATGCCTCGTTATCACTCAATAGAACAGATATATTAGCAGACGTTCCGAATATGTTATTAAGCTCTACTGGTCCTTTGGCTTTAAAGTGGAATTATGTGCCAAAGATGATTCCTTGGTTTATGAAATTCATTATGAACACCTCAAAAAATAGGATGATGCACACAGCAAAAAATATGCATCAAATATTAGATTTAGCGTTACCAGCATATGATGAGTTATTTGAGGAAATAGATTTAGAGGGATTAGTTGAAAACAAAGGCATTCTTTACATTTGGAATAATAAAGATTTAAAAAGTCGGGAATTAGAAATTAAGGTAAGAGATGAATTAGGTGTAAAACAACAATTGGTTAATAAAAAAGAAATCCATGATTTAGAGCCTAATATTAGACCATTTTATCATGCTGGAGTTTTTTATCCATATGCAAGACATGCAAGAAATCCAAAAAAGATTTTATTAAAGTTATTTGAGTTATTTTTAAAAAAAGGTGGCAAATTTAATAAAGAAAATATTAAGAATATTAAATTCAATGATGATAAACCTATTTTTATTACCGAAAATCAAAATTATAGTTTTGATAAAGTAATAATTGCTTGTGGAGCTTTTTCAAAAAAATTGACAGATAAATTAGATGAAAATATACCTCTCGATACAGAAAGAGGTTATCATGTGCATTTTAAAAATTGTGATCATCTTTTGAGTAGACCAGTAATTTTTTCAAATAGAGGTTTTGGTATTACACCTATGGAACAGGGATTGAGAGTAGTAGGAACTGTTGAATTTGGTGGTTTAGAAAATCCTCTTTCAAAATCGAGAGTACGAAATTTAATTAATAATGCAAAGTATATGCTGGGTGATTTACCAGAACATGAAGATGAATGGCTTGGTTTTAGACCTACTTTACCAGATTTTTTGCCTGTAATGGGTCCCTCAAAAAACCATAAAAATGTGTTTTATTGTTTTGGTCATCATCATTTAGGATGGACATTGGGTCCTATTTCTGGGAAAATAATTTCTGGAATGATAGCTAAAGAAAATACTAATTTAAATTTAGAACCTTATAGCTCTATAAGATTTTCTTAATTTTGTGATAAACAAAAATAACCTTGCTTATACTTTATTAATACTTACCACATTGTTCTGGTCTGGAAACTTCATCGTAGGTAAGGCTGCAAGTACATTTGAAATCCCACCCTTTTCTCTAAATTTTTATAGATGGTTATTTGCTGGTTTAATTCTCTTTCCATTCACAATTAAAGAAATTTTAAAAAAAAAAAATTATATCTTCAGCAATATTGGTTTTTTTATAATCTTAGGAGTCACAAGTATTACTATTTTTAATTCTACTGTTTATTATTCCCTATATTATATGCAAGTTATAAGTGGAGTTTTAATGATTTCTACAATTCCCGTATGGATAATGTTTATATCTTTCATATTAGGAATAGAACAAACTAATAAATTTCAAATCTTCGGAGTTATTTTATCTTTGTTGGGAGTTCTTTTTATAATAACAAAATCAGATTTAAATGTTATTAAAAATTTAGCTTTCAATAGAGGAGATTTGATAATGGCCGCAGGAATGTTTGCTTGGGCGCTTTACTCAGCATTACTTAAAAAGAAAACCTACAAAATTTCACAAATTACTTTATTAGAAGTAGTAATTATTTGTGGGTTAGTATTTTTAATTCCAATTTATATTTTAGAAATGTATTTTGGAAATCAAATTATTATTAGCAAGCCTTTCATACTCACCTTATCATATGTGGTAATTTTTCCAGGTCTCGCATCATTTTTTTTTTGGATAAAAGGAATAGGCATTATAGGAGCAAATAGAGCAGGAGTTTTTTTACATTTAATGCCAGTATTTGGTTCTATCATGGCTATTTTTCTTTTTAATGAAAAATTTATGATTTATCACTTACTTGGAGCATTATTTATTATTGCAGGTATAACTCTTTCAAATAAAAAGATTAAAAAAAATGCTTAAAGTTGCTATTTTAGATGATTATCAAAATGTATCTCAACAGTTCGTTGATCTTCAAAGATTGTCTGGAAAATATGAGTTTAAAATTTTTAGCGAACCTTTCAAGGATGAGTTGGAGGCTATAGAACAATTGGCAGATTTTGAAGCATTATTAATTATGCGTGAGAGAACAATGATTACAAAAAATTTAATAGAAAACCTTACGAAATTAAAATTTATCATAACCAGCGGTTTAAGAAATAAATCAATAGATCTAGAAACTACAAGAAAACGAAAAATAATTGTTTGTGGAACTGAAATGAATATTAATCCAACTCCTGAACTTACTTGGTCGTTGATATTGGGTCTTGCTAGAAATTTAAAAGAAGAAATAGATAATATGTATCAAGGATATTGGCAAACTACTGTAGGAGTAGAACTTAAAGGAAAAATTTTAGGTCTTATTGGACTTGGAAAAGTTGGTTCCGAGGTTGCTAAAGTTGGCAAAGCTTTTGGTATGCAAGTAATGGCTTGGAGTGAAAATTTAAGTTTAGACAAATGTAAAGAATTAGAAGTCCTTCCGTGTAGTAAAGAAGATTTGATCAAGAGTTCTGATTTTTTATCTATTCATGTGCAGGGTGGAGATAGGTATAAAGATTGTATTACAATTAAAGAGTTGGACAAAATGAAAAAAACAGCTTTTTTAATTAATACCTCAAGAGGTCCAATAGTAAATGAGGATGATTTAATAATTGCTTTATCCACAAATGAAATAGCAGGTGTGGGTTTGGATGTTTTTGAAAAAGAACCTTTGCCAGAGAATAATAAATTAAGATTTTTACCGAATGCGTTACTTACACCTCATATAGGATACGTAACTGCAGAAAATTATAGTATGTTTTATACTCAGATGATTGAGGCTCTAGAGGCATGTGTTGACGGAAAGCCCATCCGAGAAATAGAGTAAATATGGAACTGCCTGTAGTTAATCACGAGGATTATTTCGCAAAGATTGGTGATAATCATAAATTTCCAATTAATAAGTTTAGTGAAATAGCTGATTATTTAATAAAGAAGAAAATAGTCAATAATTTTCATAAACCTTATCCATGTTCAGATGAAACTCTAAAAAGAGCTCATTCTGATAAATACATTAAAGATATTAAAAATAAAACTTTAGATAAAAATGAAGTGAAGAAGATTGGTTTTCCATTAGTTGATAGCGTTGTTCAGAGATCTTTAATTGCAACAGGAGGTACTGTTTTAGCCTCAAAACTTGCTATAAAATATGGCCTTGCCTGTAATACTGCAGGAGGAAGCCATCATGCTAATTTTAATGGAGGAGCTGGTTATTGTGTATTTAATGATGTAGCGGTTGCTGCCCAGTATTTGCTTGATCGTGGATTAGCTGGAAGGATTTTAATTTTTGATTTAGATGTTCATCAAGGTAACGGTAATTCTGAAATATTTAGAGATAATAAAAATGTATTTACTTTTAGTATGCATTCAAAATCAAATTATCCAGCTATAAAATCTGTGAGTGATTTAGATGTAGAGCTTGAAGATAATTTAGAGGACAAAAAGTATATTGAAATTTTAAAATTTTACTTAAATCAATTGAATGAGGAAAATTTTGACTATGTTTTCTATATAGCAGGTGTTGATATTCATTTTAATGATAGTTTAGGCAAATTAAAAATTTCTGACGAAGGAATTAAACAAAGGGATGAAATTGTTACAGAAAATTTTTTTTCGAAGGGTGTTCCTTTGTGTGGTGTGTTAGGTGGTGGGTATAATAAAGATTTTAATAAATTAGTCGAATTACACTCATTTTTACATCAATCTTGTGCTAAATTGTTATAATTTTATGGTCAAAAAAAATCCTAACTTAACTGCTGAGCAAAAATTGGTAATGTTTGAGGATGGAACAGAACCACCTGGTACTAGTGAATTAAATAATGAAAAACGAGAAGGAAGTTATCATTGTGCAAATTGTGGAATAAAATTATTTAATTCAAATACTAAATATGAAAGTGGTTCTGGCTGGCCTTCTTTTTTTGAGTCCTTACCTGAAGTTTTTGAAACTAAAACAGATCATCTATTAGGATATGCAAGAACAGAGTATCATTGTAAAAATTGTGGTGGTCATCATGGTCACATCTTTGAAGATGGACCACAACCTACTGGTAAAAGATACTGTAATAATGGAGTTTGTTTAATTTTTAAAGTTAAATGAGAATTTTTTTATATTGATTTGTTTAGTTTTAAATTTTAATAATACATTAATGAAAAAATTTGTCTTTTTGTTAATTGGTCTTTTAGTATCAACTTCAGTCAGTGCTGATGATTTAGAAAATGTTTTAAATAAAGTTTATGACAAAGGATCTAAAACAGCAGAGGGATACTTAGAAAACTTACTTGATGGACCTGGAGATACTGAAGTTTCTATTTCAGCTAAAAATGAAAATAAGCCTACAGGCACGATTATGATTGTGCGACCATTATCAATTAATGAAAATGATTTAACTTTTTATCAAGCTCAAATTAATAGTTATCACATTTTAGGAGACACGAGACAATCAGTAAATTACGGGATAGGAAAAAGATATTTGGCTGAAGATGGATCTTCATTTTTTGGGATAAATAGTTTTATTGATGCAGACATAGAATTTAATAGCAGATTAGGCGTTGGTACTGAGTTTAGAGCCTCTAATTTCAATATAACAGGAAATTATTATTTAGATGTACTTGGAGGTGCCAATCAAGTTGGTAACAATTCAGAAAGAGTTTTAGATGGCTATGATTTTGAAATTGAAGGCCAGGTTCCCTATACACCATGGGCAAATGTTTCTTTCACAACTTATCAGTGGGAAGCCATTAAAGGATCAACAGACTCCGAAGGAGATGTTTATTCAACATCACTAAATCTTACAAATAATCTAACTTTAGAAGCAGGTTATGATGACAATAATATAAGTGATAGTATGGATTATTTAAAAATAACTTATATTAGTGGTGGAAAAAACCGACCAACAATTGGAGATGGTTTTTCAAGTGAAGCATTCTTAAATTCTGATGTTAGAGAGGAAATGCTTACTAAAGTTGAGCGAAGCAATATAATTACTCTTGAGGTTGAAAGCACAGGAGTAGTTATAAGCAATGGTAACTCGTAAAATATATGAAAAAATTATTTTTTATTTTATTATTTACATTCTTTATAACTGAGAAAGGTTATACCGCTTCAGATGAAGGACAACCTACGCAATACGAAGTTACAATGAAAAAAGTTGAGTTATGTACTGATCTAGCATGTACATCACCTTATGTATTAGGAGAAAAAATTATGGCTGCTGATATTGCTCCAGATTCAGGAGGTGCAGATGTGGGAAATTATGCTCCTACTACAGGAATACCACCAGGAATAGTTTACACTCATTTAAGAGTTACAATCAGCAGAACATTTACTGTCACAGCAAGTATTTCTGTTGATGGAGGTTTATGTAGAACAGACGGTGGAAATAATGCTAACGCAACACAAATGACAGTTGGTGCTAGCAGTGGTACTGCTGTTGCTGAAACAATGTATTTAGTTAATGCTGGAAGCTACGGTGCTAGTGATGGAACTAGAGATGGCGCTGTTGGAAGTTCGAACATTGATGTTGATTATTCATCACCTGATCCAGCAAAATCTATGACAGTTTCAGGAGATGATGCAGTAATGGTTTATGAACTCACTGCTCCGTATCAAAAAACTTTAAGAGCACCAGTTATTAAAGTAAAATTTAGTACTGTAACAGCTGTAGGAGTTGAAGATACAGCTTGTTCTATGTACCTTAATGAACCGTCTGTAACTATTTCACTTCAATAATTATTTTAATAAATCTAAAAGTTTATTTTCTTTTTCTAGTGCTCGAACTTCATCATAACCACCAATGTGTTGATCATTAAAAAATATTTGAGGTATTGTTCTTTTTCCATTGGCTTTTTTTATCATTTCGTCCATTGCACCGTCTACTTTTGCAATATCAATTTCTTTATAATTAGCATTATTTCTAGCTAGTAATCTTTTAGCTGCTTCACAATAATTACAAAAAGGACCTGTATAAATTGTTACATTTTTCATAATTTAAAGATAGTCACCTTTTTTAATTTTACTAGTTATTTGTTTTCGAGAATATTCAAACTTTTTTCTATGTTTTATACTTTTTTGATTTACCCTTTTTCTCCATAATCTAAATGAAGAAGGTTTTAAAGATCTTCTCATTATTTTAATAACGTCAGATTCCTTGTAACCAGTTTTTTTTTCAATTTCCTCAAAAGTGATCCTGTCTGCCCAGGCTGCCCAAATGACCCAATCTGGATCTTCAATTTTTGGTTCTGGATTTTTGACTTTGGTGACAGGCCTGTGACCTTTTTTTTTCATAATTCCTTTATATTTGAAAAAAATTGATAATGCATTTTTTTTGAGTTCTGATATCATATAAATGATAGTCCTTTTTAGCCATCTTTAGCTCCCGGTTTTAAGGGCTATCTTTTTTTATGCTTCCCCTAGATTTTATTCTTTTTTTACAAATTATCATTTTTCTTTTTATTACACCTGGGACACCAAGGATCGTCATTATTTCTTACTCAATGAACTACGGAGTTCAAAAATGTGTTTGGACTGCATTAGGAGATATTTCGGCAAATTTAGTTCAAGCAAGCTTAGTTATTTTTGTTTTAGGAACTTTTTTTTCAGATAATCCAAATTTTTTAAATATTATTAAGTGGATTGGAGCAATCTATTTAATTTATTTAGCTTACGATGTTTATAAATCTGTACCAAAGAATATTGATTCTAAAACAACTATATCAAAAAGTTTTTTTTCATTTTTTAAAGATGGTTTTCTTGTTGCAGGTACAAGTCCTAAAGCTTGGCTGTTTTTTCCTTTAATATTTCCACAATTTATTGACTTTAACTCAAATTACATAATTCAATTTTTAATTTTGATAATAACCTATATTGTTTTAGATTTTATATCTTTAATTGGTTATGCATTACTTGCACAAAAATTAGTTGTTTGGATAAAAGCAAATCCAAAAACAATTAATACAATCTCAGCGAGTGTTTTAGTTCTAATTTCTCTGATAATTATTGTTTCACAACAATATTAAAACAACTAGTTGTACGTTTTGTCACTTGCAAATAAAGAGTTTTCTTTATTAAATAAGTTATTAATTAATTAAAGAGGAAGTAAAATGAAAATAAAAAAAATAATCATAAGTTTTATTTCTGCAGCAATAATCTTATTATCAACTTCAGTTGTATCTTTTGCAAAAGTAGTAGGTGATAAAATTATTTTAGGTGCTGCAATTTCATTAACTGGAAAATACTCATCGAATGGTGTTCATACTCAAAACGGTTATAACATGGCCGTTGACAGAATTAATAGCATGGGTGGAGTAAAAGTTGGTGGTAAAACTTATAAGTTTGACATTATCTATTATGATGATGAATCTAACCCAAAAAGAGCAGCTCAACTTGCTGAAAGATTAATTTCACAGGATGGTGTTGAGTTTATGCTCGGCCCCTACAGTTCTGGATTAACAAAAGCAATTGCTCCTGTAACTGAAAAATACGGCGTTCCAATGGTTGAGGCAAATGGTGCTTCTAGATCTTTGTTTACTAAAGGTTACAAATATCTATTTGCAGTTTTAGCTCCAGCTAATCTATATCTTGATGTTGCTATCGATCTAGCAGTTGAAAAGAATAATGGAAAACCAGTTACTGTTGCAATGGCGTTTGAACAAGATGCATTTTCTCAAGATGTAAGATTAGGAGTTTTAGATGCAATTAAGAGAACAGGTTCTAAAAAAGTAATTGACGATAAATTACCAAAAGAACTAAATGATATGGCTGCTACTTTAGTTAAAGTGAAACAAATGAAACCTGATGTTTTAGTTGTTTCAGGTCACACAAAAGGTGCTCTAACTGCTATAAGACAAATATCTGAGATGAAGGTAGATGTTCCCATGTTAGCTATGACACATTGTGATGCAGCTAAATTATCAAAGCAACATGGTAAAAACTCACAATATGCTTTATGTGCTTCTCAGTGGCATAAAACACTAACTTACAAGGATAACTTCTTTAAAGATGGTATGACTTATGACGCAGACTTCACTAAAGAGTTTGGTTATGCGCCTCCATATCAAGCGGCAGAGTCATCAGCTGCTTTATTGGTATTTAAAGATGCATTTGAAAGAGCAAATTCTTTTGATCAAAAGAAAGTAAGAGATGCTCTTGCAGCTACGAACATGCAAACTTTTTATGGAAACATAAAATTTGCTGAAGGTGGCCAGAATGTTGACAAGCCAATGGTACTTTTCCAAGTAATGTGTGATGATGGTGGAAAATGTGAAAACAAAGTTGTTGCTCCAACTAAATGGGCATCAGCTAAGTTAATACATCCAATTCCTTCTTGGTCTAAAAGATAAAACAAATCTATAAATACCCCCTAATATATTATATATAGGGGGTATTTTTTAAAGGGTTCTGTATGGATTTCATGGTCTTCCAATATCCAATGATTTCTGTTCAAGCATGTTTGGATGGAATTTTACTTGGAATTTTATTTGCATTAATTGCTTATGGCATGGCACTCCAATGGGGAGTAATGAATATAATTAATATTGCTCAAGGGGACCTAGTTATTTTAGGAGGATACATTGCATATTTTATGTATCTTTATGGCATACATCCTGCATGGGGAGTTATTGTATCGCCAATAATAATGTATTTTGTAGGTATAGCAATTTACAAACTTGTAATTAATAAAGTTGTAGATAGAGATTTATTCATATCTATCTTAGCTACATTTGGAATAAGTATTCTGTTTATGCAATTAATGAATTTTGCGTTTGGGGCTGATGTTGTCCTTGCAAATTCAGATTATGGAACAACCATGTTATTTAACAGTAATGTTGTGTTACCAAACTCAAAAATATTTTCAGCTTTTATAAGCATTTTATTTGCAATTTGTTTAGTAATTTACATGAAAAAATCTAGACTTGGTCGTGCAATTAGAGCTACAGCACAAAATGCAAGAGCAGCAAAGATTTTAGGCGTAGATACAGAAAAAGTTTATGCAGCTACTTTCGGTATTAATGCAGCTCTTTGTGGTGTTGCTGGCGCATTAATATCCATTACTTTTACAATTCACCCTTATATGGGACTTCCATACACAATTAGATCTTTCATGATTGTTATTGTTGCAGGTTTAGGAAATTTACCTGGTGTTGCAATGTCAGGAATGGGATTGGGTGTATTTGAGGAATTTGCAGACTACATATTAGGTACAGAATTTAGAATAGGATCAGTATTTTTACTTTTAGTTTTAATACTTGTTTATAGAAGATTTAAACTTTCTAGGAAAAGAGAGTATCTAAAATGAGCATCGGTAAAAATAATATAATTTTATATATAGGAATTTTAATATTTGGTATAGCTGCTCCATTCTTGTTTCCAGCCTTTAAAGTACAGTTGTCTATTCTTTGTGTGTTAATTGTTCTTGCTACAACTTGGAATATTCAAGGTGGTGAAATGGGATACAATTCATTTGGAAATATACTATTTTATGGTCTTGGTATGTATTTATGTGCTTCAGTTCAAGTTGGAATGTTTTTTCCGTTAGCTGAATGGACAGAGAGTGGTGGTGAAAAAACATTTGTTCACACGCCTGTACAATTTTTTCAGGGAATGGCTGTTGGATTGGTTGTTGCAGCAGTGGTGCCAACTATTGTAGCGGGTTTAATTGGATATTCTATTTTAGGACTTAGAGGGCACTATTTTGCCATCTGTACATTAGGATTAGGAGTTGCAGCAGGTGAAATTTCCGGGGGAATTGAAATTATAGGTGCTGGTCAAGGTTTCACAACTCCACCATTTCCTAATGTTGGAAACTTAGAATCAAGAGGAGAGTTTTTTTACTACTTAAGTTTCCTTGTTTTGATACTTACTTTCATAGCTGTAAGAGGAATTTACTCAACTAGATTTAAATTAATATTAAATGCAATTAGGGATAATGAAGATAAGGCTGAGGCTATGGGGATTGAAACCATGAAATATAAAATAGTTGGCTGGATGATATCAGCTTTCTTTTGTGGTCTTGCTGGCGGAATCATGGGTGGCTTAGTTGGATATATTGATTCAACTGATGTTGCTTTTGATGGGAGAGAGATGGGAGTCTTTATGGTTTTAATGGCAATCTTAGGTGGAAAAGGAACTCTTTGGGGACCAATAATTGGTGCAACAGTGTTTCATATTTTTAAAGAGGGTTTTTGGACTTTCTTTTTAGGTTGGCAGTATGTTGCTCTCGGAGTTCTAATTGTTGTAATAGTTATTTATTTTCCAGAGGGGATAATGGGGTGGCTTAGAGAAAAATATCCTCAAAGATTTGGTGAAGTTATAGATGAGAAAGACCGTAAGGCACAGGTGGAGCTTAAATGAGTATTCTAGAGGTTAGCAATGTGAGTAAATCATTTGGTGGAGTAAAGGCTAACGTTGACATTTCAATGAATGTTGAAAAAGGAAAAATAGTTGGATTAATCGGTCCTAATGGATCTGGTAAAACAACATTGTTTAATTCAATAGTTGGTACATATCCGATTGATGATGGTTCAATTAAGTTTAATAACAAGGAAGTTTCAGAACTGCCAGTTCCTGTAATAGCAAAACTTGGATTGTTAAGAACTTTTCAACAAACTAGAATTTATGGAAAGTTAAATTGTGTAGAAAATATGCTTATTAGTCACAAAGGTAGTGATGAGAGTTTAATGAAAATCTTTTCAACAATTCCTAAAGAACTTACAGAAAAGGCTGAAAATTTATTAAATTTTGTTGGTTTATATCAAAAAAGAAATCTACGAGCAGGCGATTTATCTTTTGGACAACAAAAATTATTAGAGTTAGCTATGGCATTAATGAATGAGCCAGAAATGCTATTATTAGACGAACCAACAGCTGGAATTAACCCAACATTAATTAATGGAATTATAGACAGGCTAATTAAAGTAAATCAAGATTTTGGAATTACTCTTTTGGTCATTGAACATAATATGAGAGTGATAATGCAATTAGCGGAAAATATTTTTTGTTTAGCTCATGGAAAGATGCTAGCCAATGGCTCACCTGATGAAATAAAAAGTGACAAACGTGTTATAGATGCATATTTAGGAGCTCAATAATGGCAAATCAATATGAGGTTTTAGGAAAAGCTCCAACAGCAGAAGAGCTAAAAAATTTGTCTCCAAATGAAATTCATTTAACAATCAAAAATCTTAATGCCGGTTATGGTAAAATGGAAATATTACATAATTTTGATTTATTTGTTAATAAAGCTCAGTCGTTGTGTTTAATTGGACCAAACGGTGCAGGTAAATCAACAATTCTTCATTCAATATATGGATTTACAAATATTTTTTCTGGACAGATTGAACTAGACGGAAAAGAAATTACAAATCTCACACCAGCTGAAAAATTAAAATCTGTTGGTATCGCTTACATACTTCAAGATAATTCTGTTTTTCCTGACATGACAGTTGAAGAAAATTTATTAATGGGTGGTTATATTAAAGAAAATACAGACGAGTCCTATCAAGAGGCAGAGAGAATATTTGAAAAATACGAAAGGTTAAGAAATAGAAGAAACCAGCCAGCAAAAGTATTATCAGGAGGTGAAAGGAGATTATTAGAAATTTCTAGAGCCCTTGTGATGAAACCATCTGTTCTATTAGTTGATGAACCATCGATTGGATTAGAGCCAAGATACATTGAAATGGTTTTTGAAATATTAAGAGACCTTCAACAGAGTGAAAAAAAGACAATTATTCTTGTCGAACAAAATGCTAAAAAAGGACTAGAATTTGCAGACATTGGATACGTCTTAGTATCTGGAGAAACTGCCATTGCAGGCAAAGGAGATGATTTACTTCAAAATCCTGATGTAGGTCGCTTATTTTTAGGCGGTTGATGATTAAAAAAGAATTATTTTTTAGAGGCTACAAATCAATTCTTAAACCTGACAGTCCAGCAATAGCACTAGGATGTTGTTTCATTGCTATTGGTGCACTTCTTAAAAATATAGGTTTTAATATTCAGGAAAGCATTTTTTCTACAATGTTGATTTATGCTTTGCCAGGTTCACTAGTCATGGCTGAGTCAATTTTAGTAGGTGCTTCGTTACTAAGTATTTTTATTGCAGTTTGGTTTGTTAATGCAAGACTTTATCCAATGGCAGTTTCTTTATTTCCTTTGATGATGGATGAAAGTCAACCAAAATGGAAATATTATTTATCTTGTCATTTCATTGCTGTCTCAGCTTGGTTAATCATGAAAAGTAACTATGAAACGATTGAAAAAAAAGATCGAGTTGATTTCTGGATAGGCATAGGTTCTGCTACATGGAGTGTTGCAGTTATCGCAACAATTATTGGTTTTTATTTATCTGATTATCTAAGCAAAGATATGTTAATGGGTTTAGCAATTTTAAATCCAATTTATTTTACATGCATGTTGGTAGGAGCGATGAAAACAATTCAAGTTAGTTTATCAGTCATACTTGGAGGAATATTAGGTCCATTTTTTTATTTTTTTTCACCAGAATGGTCAATTTTACTCGGTGGATTAATTGCAGGATCGATATCTTATTTTATTGGAGAAAAAAATGTCAATTAATATTTTATTATCAATAATTGTAACTTCGTTGGCAACTTATATATCAAGATTTTTAGGAGTTTTGTCATCAGTTAGAATTAAAGAAACTTCAAAAATATTTCGTTGGTTCAATTGTTTAGCTTACGCAACATTAGCAGCACTTATTGCACGAACTATAATATTTCCTGTTGGGGCACTATCTGACGCAAGTTATTTAAGTAGAATTATAGTTGTCATGTTGAGTTTAGGGATTTTTTTTGTCACAAAAAAAAATTTTGTTTACCCTACAGTATTTTCAGCAGTTGCAATGAGCTTAATAAATAATTATTTTTAAGACTTTAAAAACTTGTTATAATTGGATAAATTATTTTAATTATGAATGACATACCAGGATTTCAAATTTTACCAAATAAAGTTTCCCCTAGAATAATCGATATTAAGATTAAAAATGAAACTATTGAAAAATTAATTTTTCCTTTTAAAAAATTTGATCTAACAGCAATTGAATACAAACCATTTACAAGATTCACAATTGCAAAAAGCTTAGATGATTTAACTCAAAATAAACTTAGTATTTTATTAAACAAAATTATTAGAGATAGGAAATTAGGGTGTTTTATAATTGGTCCAGAAGATAAAAATTCTAATATTGATGATATCTTTTTGGTCAAGTTGTCTACTGCGATATCTCACTTAATTGGTAACCCCAATCATGACTCTATGGCAGGAAAGTACTATGCAAGATTTCATGTAAAACATGCAGATAAGAGTGACTCATATTTAAGAAAAGCTTATACCAACATGGATCTTCATACTGATGGAACATATGTAAAAGAAGTAACTGATTGGCTTTTAATGACAAAGATTGAAGAAAAAAATGTTGAAGGTGGTGAAACTGCAATGCTACACTTAGATGATTGGGAGTATTGTGAAGAATTATTTAACGATCCAGTGGGTAAAGAAAATTTTGTTTGGTCTTCTCCAAAAAGTAAAAATATAGATTATAAAGTTGAACATCCAGTATTTTCAAAAGATGAAAATGGTAAAGCTCAAATTTCCTATATTGATCAATTTCCTGAACCAAAAAACATGTCTCAAGGAAATTTTTTGCAAAAGCTATCTGATTGTTTGGAAGAGAGTAAAAATAAAGTCATAACAAAATTACCAGTCGGCTCGGCTATTGTAGCAAACAATTATTTTTGGTTACATGGTAGACGTCCATTCAAAGAAAACAAAGATTTGAGCAGAGAACTCTTGAGAATTAGGGGTTCATTTTTCCAAAATTAAACTATCATCCTTTAAATAAGAAATTTATAAATTTATGAAATTAGGATTTATTGGAACAGGAAAAATAGCTTCTTCAGTTATTTTAGGAGTATGTAGATCTAAGATAAAATTTAGGCAAATAATAGTATCCCCAAGGAATAAGAAAATAGCAAATAACTTAAAGAAGAAATTTAAAAAAGTTAGTATTGCGAAAAATAATCAAGATGTAATTAACAAATCAAATTGGATATTTTTATCTGTCACTCCAAAAGTAGGAGATAAAATTATTAAAGACTTAAAATTTAAATCTAATCAAACAATTATAAGTTTTATTTCAACAATAAATCTTTTTGAACTTAAAAAAATGATCAAAGTAAAATCCAAAATTATTAGAGCAATACCGCTGCCTCCAATATCTATCAAGAAAGGCCCAGTTCCTATTTGTCCACCTAACAAACAAGTGAAAAGTTTTTTTGATAAAATTGGATCTACAATAGAAATTAAAAATGAAAAACTATCTATTAATTTTTGGTCAACATCTGGGATGATGGCGTCATATTACGAAATGTTAAAAGTAATGAGTGATTGGCTTGTAAAAAAAGGAATAAAAAAACAAGATGCTCAAAAATATATAACTTCATTATTTTTAGCTTTATCAGAGGACGCAGTTGTAAATTCTAAAAAAGATTTAAAACATTTAGTAAATGAGTCTCAAACACCAAAAGGACTTAACCAACAAGGTCTTAATATGATGTCAAAAAAACGTGTTTATAAATCTATTGTTAATACTTTAAATAATATTCACAAAAGATTGAATAAATGATTAATGTCTCAAAATATTTTAGAAATTAATAATCTTTCAAAATTTTTTGGAGGATTGGCTGCTGTATCTGATTGTTCATTAAAAGTAAAAAAGGGAACTATCACAGGTATTATAGGTCCAAATGGATCTGGTAAAACAACTTTATTTAATCTAATAGCTGGAAATTTAAAATCATCTAAAGGAAATGTTAAATTTAATAATGAAGATATAACTGATACTCCATCATATGAATTATTCTCTAAAGGTTTATTGAGAACTTTTCAAATTGCACATGAATTTACAAATTTATCTGTTTTAGAAAATCTAATGATGGTACCTGGAAATCAATCTGGTGAAAAATTAACGAATGTTTTATTAAAGCCTTCTCTTGTTGCAAAAGAAGAAAGTTTAATTAAAAAAAAAGCAAAAGAAGTAGTAGAATTTTTAAATTTGAGTCACCTTTCAAATGAACTTGCTGGAAATTTATCTGGAGGTCAAAAAAAACTCTTAGAGCTTGGCAGGACAATGATGGTTGATGCAAAATTAGTATTATTAGACGAGGTTGGTGCTGGAGTTAATAGAACATTGCTTAAAGATTTAGGCACTGCAATTCAAAAATTAAATCAAGAAAAGGGTTATACTTTTTGTATGATTGAACATGATATGGATTTTATAGGGAGACTTTGTGATCCAGTTATTGTTATGGCAGAAGGCTCAGTTTTGTTCGAAGGTTCAGTAGAAAACGCCAAAAAAGATCTTAAGGTTATAGAAAGTTATTTAGGTAGAGGATCAAAATTAAAGGATAAAAACTGATGGCTTTTTTTGAGGGAAATAAAATGACTGGTGGTTATGGAAATGGTCCTGATATTATTCACTCATGTTCTGTTACTGTTGATAGGGGAGAAATAGTATCTATTCTTGGACCTAACGGTGCAGGAAAATCTACAGCTATGAAAGCTATGTTAGGACTTCTTAATCTAAAGTCAGGTACAATAACTATAGATGGAAAAGATATTTCAAACTTGTCACCACAAGATCGAGTGAAACAAGGAATTTCATTTGTACCTCAAACTAAAAATGTATTTGCAGGGATGACTGTTGAGGAAAATTTGGAGATGGGTGCATTTTTATTAGATAAAGATTTAAAAAAATTGATAGATGATATTTTTGATTTATTTCCAATTTTACAAGAAAAAAGAAATCAATTAGTTGGAGAATTGTCAGGAGGACAAAGACAACAAGTTGCTTTAGGAAGGGCATTGATGATTAAGCCTTCAGTATTAATGTTAGATGAACCTACAGCTGGAGTTTCTCCTATTGTAATGGATGAGTTATTTGATCATATAATAAAAGTAAAAAAAACTAATGTTGCCATTCTTATGGTTGAACAAAATGCAAAACAAGCATTGAACATTTCTGATAGAGGATACGTGCTAGTAACAGGAGAAAATCGTTATTCTGGCACAGGAAAGGAATTGTTGAATGACTCAAGAGTTAGAAGCTCATTCTTAGGTGGTTAAATGGATTTAATAAATGCAATTATTCTTTTACTAAATTATATATTTGTTCCGGCTTTAACTTATGGTTCACAGTTAGCACTAGGTGCAATATTCGTGACATTAATTTATGGTATCTTAAGATTTGCCAATTTTGCTACCGGGGACATGATGTCATTTGGAACTATGGCAGCAATTTTATTTACTTGGTATTTTCAATCCTTGGGTGTTTCGTTGGGTGTTTTGCCAACAGCACTTATAGCTATTCCATTTGCAATCATTTTTATGATTTTTTATATGTTATTGATTGATAAATTTGTTTTCAAATACTATAGAAATCAAAAAAGCCCACCTGTTCAACTTGCTATGGTTAGTATAGGTGTAATGTTTGTTACTCAAGCTGTAGTAAGAATTATTATAGGACCTTCAGATAGAAGATTTTTTGATGGAGAGAAATTTATAATTAAAGCAGGCGAATTTAAAGAAATTACAGGATTAAATGAAGGTCTCGCAATTAAATCAACTCAAGTATTAACTATACTTGTAACATTAATTTTAGTTTCAACTCTTTTTTGGTTTCTGAATAAAACTAAGACCGGAAAAAGTATGAAAGCTTATTCGGATAATGAAGATCTTGCTTTACTATCAGGAATAGATCCCAAAAAAATTGTTATGATTACATGGATAATTGCTGGAATATTAGCAACTATTGGTGGAACTCTTTATGGTTTAGACAAAAGTTTTAAACCATTCACATACTTTAATAATATGCTGCCCATATTTGCTGCAGCAATAGTTGGAGGAATTGGTAATCCTTTTGGAGCATTTCTAGGAGGATATGTAATCGCTTTCTCTGAAATACTTTTGACATATGCTTATAAGAAATTTTTTATGTATGTTTTACCAGAAAGTATGGAGCCTGGTGGTTTAGTTCAATTACTTTCGACTGATTATAAATTTGCAGTATCATTTTCAATATTAGTCATTGTATTACTCTATCGACCATCAGGAATATTTAAAGGAAAGGTATTGTGAGAAAAAATTTAAATGTAATAGCGGCTTACAGTATAATGATGGGTTTAATTATCCTTGTGGGTATATTTCAGTCTTGGAATATTGCTTTATCAATATTTAATCTTTGTTTGATTTCAGCTGTCATGACAATGGGTGCTAATATTCAATGGGGTTATGCTGGCCTAATTAACTTTGGGATAATGGGATATACAGCGTTAGGTGGTTTGGCAGCAGTTTTAATTTCTGTTAATCCAGTTCAAGAAGCTTGGAGTGCAGGTGGTTCAAATATTTTATTTAGTCTATTTCTTATTATAGGAATGGTGTTGGCTGTTAAGTATGTTTTGAAGAAATATGAAAAATCGAAAATAAGAACTTATATTATTGCTACAATTATCATCTTAGGAATTATCATAATACGATTTATATCTGAGCCTGGTATTGAAGCTATCGAGGCAGTTAATCCTTCTAGAACAGGTTTTCTTGGTGGATTTGGTTTACCAATTATTTTTTCTTGGATAGTTGGAGCTTTATTTGCTGGTGGATTAGCATTTGTAATAGGTAAAGTTGCCTTAGGTTTAAGAGCAGATTACTTGGCGATTGCCACATTGTTGATATCAGAAATAGTAATAGCAATAATTAAACATGAAGATTGGCTAACAAGAGGTGTAAAAAATGTAACAGGATTAAAACGACCTGCACCTTATGAAGTAAATTTACAGCAAACTGATTGGTTTATTAATTTGGTTGAAAAATTTAACACAAGTAAATTGAATTTAATTTCAGGTTTTGCTGAAAGACAATCTGCTCTTAACCAATTTGTAATTGAAGGATCGTCTGTTTTTGTAAAGCTTTGCTACTCAGCATTATTTTTGGTTGTAGTGATTATTCTTTTAATTTTAACTCAAAAAGCACTTTATTCTCCATGGGGAAGAATGATGAGAGCTATAAGAGATAATGAAGAGGCAGCTAACGCTATGGGTAAAAATGTTGTTAAGCAACATCTCTTAATATTTGTTTTAGGCTCAGCTATAGTTGGAATTGCTGGAGCGATGTTAGTAACTCAAGATGGGTTATTTACTCCTGGAAGCTACAGACCAATGCGATATACTTTTTTAATTTGGGTAATGGTAATTGTTGGAG
Organism: Pelagibacterales bacterium SAG-MED47; assembly: GCA_014653355.1. Taxonomy (GTDB): domain Bacteria; phylum Pseudomonadota; class Alphaproteobacteria; order Pelagibacterales; family Pelagibacteraceae; genus Pelagibacter. Next base: position 33,153 of record JACWEO010000003.1, read on the forward strand.
GAAGTGGAAATAATTTTGGTGCAATTTTAGGTGGTTTTGCAGTTTGGTTTTTATGGATTGAAGCTGCACCAATTGCACTCTTTGTAATTAATCTTACTACATCTGGATTAGCTGATACCCATTTTTTAAAACAACATTTAATTGAAAGTGTGCCTTACTTTAGGTTTTTAATGATGGGAATTGGTCTATTACTTATTATGAGATACCGACCAAAAGGTATACTTCCTGAAAAAATAGAAATAAAATAAAATTATGAAATATATAATAACAGGTGCTGCAATAGCTTGGGCACTATATATGGCTGATAAATATTTATTCTTTTAAAAAAAAACCCCAACAAATTAATGCTGGGGGTTTAAATTTTAAGATAAAAAATTATCTTTGTTTTTTAGTTTTAAATTTTCCGCCTTTAACCTCTTGTTCTAAGAAAGAACCTTCAGCTTCACCGACGCTAGTAAAAGTTACTCCAGTTGCACCTTCGTAATCAACTTTTTTACCTTTAGCTAATAAATCTAAACCTTTTTTTAATTCGCCTGGGTAAATTTTAGTTCCAGGACCGTTAGCAACATCCATTACATTTTTTGCGATTGATGCTCTATCAGCTGATCCACCTGCTTGCATTGCTAAAATAATTAAAGCAGCAGCATCATAAGACTCACCAGTGTAAGGACCTGAGCTATCAATACCAGCAGCTTTTGCTACATTACCAAATACACCAGCACCTTTACCAGTTGAACCTGGCATTGAACCAAAAGATTTTTTCAAGTCTTTGCCAAAAGCATCTACTAAAGATTGACCGATCATACCATCAGACAAAATAAATTTATCAAATGCACCAGAATCTAAAGAAGCTTGGATAATTCCTTTACCACCTTGGTCAAGGTAACCAATTACAGCTACTGCATCGCCACCTGCTGAGGCAAGAGTTGCTACTTCAGAAGAGTAGTCTGCTTTCCCATCTTCGTGAGCGGTTACAGTTGTCACTTTAATACCATGAGCTTCAACAGCTGCCTTGTAAACATCCGCTAAACCTTTTCCATAGTCATTGTTTGTGTAAGTGATTGCAACACTTTTAACTTTTCTGTCTTTAGTAATATCAGCTAAAATCTGACCACCTCTAGCATCAGATGGAGCAGTTCTAAAGAAATACCCTTTATCTTTTATTTCAGTTAAAGTAGGTGCGGTTGCTGATGGAGAAATCATCACTATACCATTTGGTACAGCAACATTATCTGCTATCGCTCTAGTAACTCCTGAACAGTCAGCGCCCATAATAGCGGCTACACCTTGCGCAATAACACCTTCAGCTGCTGCAGTTGCCGCTGCTGAGTCCACACAAGTAGAATCTGCTCTAATCACTGAAATTTTTTCTCCACCTAATAGCGATCCCGAGTCTGAAGCTTCTTTGAAAGCAAGCTCAGCAGAGGCAGCCATTGCTGGTGTTAGAGATTCGATAGGACCAGTAAATCCTAATATAATTCCCATTTTAACATCTGCAAATGTATTCGTTGTAAAAGTTGAAACGAATATAAAAACAGCAATAAATAGTTTTTTCATTATCTTCCTTTTAATTGTTAACAATTTATAAAAGATAAATTAAATCTAATTTTCTAAAAATTTTCAATAACCAATTTAACTTATTTTATGTAGAAAGATTACAGAACTTATCACAATAATGCCTCCTATTACGAATAAGAAAGATGGAACCTCTCCAAATATAAGAAAACTAAGCAAAATACCAAAGATTGGAAACAATGAATAGAAAGGAAAAATTTTACCTACTGTATAAAATTTATACAAATAAAACATTAATAGATGTGCACACAAAGAGACAATAATTGCTTGGTATGAAATTAATATCCAAGACTCCATTTCAATTAGTCTGATATTTTTAATTATCTCACCTTCTAATATTGATGAAATTAAAATTAGAATTACAAAACCAAAAAGACCTGTGCTTGCATTAATTAGACTGATACTTAAATCTTTTAATTGTCTAGAGTAAACTTGTGCTAATCCAAAAAATAATGCCATTAAACTTGCAAATAATAAACCAAGAAAATTATCAGTTAGTTTTGGATCAAAAAATATTATTAGAATCCCTAAAAAAGAAGTAAAAATTAATATCCACTTTTTTCTACTGATATTTTCATTAAGTATAAAAGCACTTGCAATTATACCAAATGGAATTGCTAATTGTGATCCTAGTATTATTGGGGAAATTATAGAAGAATGGAATAATGATAAGTTCATAAATACATAAACCATTACACCCATAGACAATGAAAAGAATATTAAGGACTTATAATATTTTCTTTCTGGTAATTTGAACTTCCAAAATGGAATTAAAATTAATAATACTAATGCCATACGCAGGGCTGCCATTAGTATTGGTGGTACCGAATTGTTTAAAGCTAGTTTAGCTATAGGAAAAGCACTACCATGTGCAGCCATTATAAAGAGTAAAATTAATAAATGTTTGATTGGCAAATCATTAACCTATCGTGAAAGGATCAGATATTGGCTTATCAGAGGAGTTATACCAAGTTGTTTTAATTCTTGTATATTCTTTAATTGACTCGATACCCGCTTCTTTTCCATAGCCACTATCTTTAATTCCACCAAAAGGTGCCATTGGAGATATTAATCGATAGGTATTTATAAATACTATTCCAGCTCTTATTGCTTTTGAAACTCTATGACCTCTTGCAAAATTAGACGTATAAACTCCAGATGATAAACCATATTTGTTATCATTCATTTTTTTTATAACTTCTTCTTCATTATCAAATTTCATGACGGATAATATTGGTCCAAACAATTCATTCTCTGCTACTGGGAGGTTATGATTTTCACATTCAATAATTGTTGCAGGAAAATAATAACCTTTATTTGAAACGGAGGATCTCTCACCACCACATCTAATTTTTCCACCTTGTTCAGTAGTTGACTTAATATTTTTTTCTATATTTTCTAATTGTTTAAAACTATTTAAAGGTCCCATCTGAGTATCTTCTTCCATAGGTCCACCTAATTTTATTTTTTTTGCTTTAGTTATCAATTTGTCTAAAAATTCATCATAAATGTTAGATTGTAAATAAAGTCTTGATCCAGCAATACAACTTTGCCCACTTGCACCAAATATTCCAGCAGTAATTCCATTTAAAGCATTTTCTTGATCAGCATCATCAAATACTACGACAGGACTTTTTCCACCAAGTTCTAAACTTACTTGTGATAAATTTTCAGCAGAATTTTTTACAATATGTTTGGCTGTTTCAGGGCCACCTGTAAATGCAATTCTCTCCACAAGATTATGTGTAGTTAGTGCTTTACCACACGGCTCTCCTAATCCGGTAATTATATTAATTACTCCTTTGGGTATTCCAGTTTTTTCTATTAATTTTGCAAATTCTAAAAGTGTTACTGGTGCAAGTTCTGATGCTTTTATTACTACTGTATTACCCATCGCAAGTGCAGGAGCAAGCTTCACAGCAGTCAATAGCATTTGAGAATTCCAAGGAATAATTGCTGCCACAACACCAATTGGTATTCTTGTTGTAGTAACTTGCATGTCAGGTTTATCAATTGGAACTACAGTCCCCTCAACTTTGTCAGCCAGTCCAGCAAAATAATCATAATATTCTGCAATATAATTAGCTTGGGTTTTTGTTTCTCTATAAATTTTTCCAGTATCTATAGTTTCTATTTTACCTAGATGCTCTGCATTTTCCCTTAGTTGATCTGCAATTAATCTTAAGTATTTTGCTCTATCTCTTGGGTGAAGTATTGACCAACTATTTTCAAAAGCATTTTGTGCTGATTGAACAGCTTTATCTACATCTTTCTCATTAGCTTCAGGAACTGTTGCCCATACCTCATTATTTTCAGGGTTTAGAGTTTGTATTTTTTTACCTGATGAAGAATCTACCCACTCACCATTTATATACATTTTAAAATTCTGAATTTTTGGCATTTAATTATTAATAAAATTCTTGATATTTATATTAACATCATCTGCGCACTCTATACTACAAAGATGTTTTCCATTTTTAATTTCAATAAAAATTGAATTAGGTAGGTCTTTAGCTAACTCTTGAGACATTTTTGGAGTAGATCCGGGGTCATTAGATCCAGTCATTACCAAAGTCTTTGAAGTAATATTTTTGATTACTAATGAATTATCGTTGTGATTAGCAAATAATTCGTAAGCTTTAAGAAAGTTTTTATGATCCTCGGGTTCTTTAGTTAGTATTTTCATAAACAAATCGTAAGTCGAAGGATTGTTTTCTAGATAATTGTCGCTAAACCATCTTTTTAGCGCTTGTTTTGATATTGGCTTATTTAGTTTAGCTTGGTTATATCTATCTAAAACTAGTGCTCTTTCAGCCTCAGATCTTTTATAAGTTGTCCCGATTAATATGAGTTTATTAACCTTATCTTTGTAATTTGAGGCAAAGTCTAAGGCTATTAGAGATCCAAGAGAGAACCCAACAAGATTAATTTTGTCTACTTGAAGATTACTTAGAATTTCATCAAGTTGTTTCGAAAAATCATTGAGAGTTAACTTTTCTTTTTCGTAAGGTGTTTTTCCATGACCCAACAAATCATATGTAATTATAGAGAATTCATTTAATTTACTAATTTGTGATTGCCACATTTGATGATCAAGGCCAACTCCATGAATAAAAACCAATGGAGTAGTATTTTTTTCAATAAAAAAATAGTGATTTTGATTTGAATCAAAATTATCAGGCATTGAATTATTTTGGATCTAAACCCATTTCTTTCATATCTTGATAACGATCTCCAGTTCTTGCATGCGCTCTGCCACTAGAAGCTCCTCCAATTGCAATTACTATTTCATCATCAAATGGTGCGTCATGAATTGTAAACTCATGAGTTAAATAATAAGGTCTTAAACCAGAGTCAGTTTTATGCATCATTGGTATAGAAATTTTAGAGCCTGCAGGACCTCGTGTGTTTGTAAAACTTAAATAAGAGGTTCCACCAACAGCATCTCTAAATTTATTTCCAAATCTTAAAGTATGAATGAATGCTGATGCGTGTTCTATTTCACCGTTTAAGCCAACAGTTCCTGCTTTACCATAAGCCAAAATTTTTTCTGGCGATCCAATTTCTTCTATTAATTCTGGAACTAAAATATCACCAAGTTTTGGAGCCAAATCTAAAATGATTGGTTTTAAATCTTCCACAAAACCTTTTCCAGCCCAAGGATTTTTAAACACTGCAGCTACTGATACTAATAAGACTGGTTCTTTAGCTTTTTTTCCACCCTCAATGAAAGTTTTATCAACAAACTTTGTAAACTTTCTAAGTTCCAAATCCATTAACTTGCTTTTTCTATATTAGAAGAGTCTAAATTAATTTTTGGAATTACCTCGTCATTAAATAATTTGATGCTTCTTATGCAAGCTTTATGATCTATACCGGGGAAGTTAGACCAAACTTGTAGATTTTGTAAATTTAATTCAGATTTTAATTCATTAATCTTATTAACAACATACTCAGGAGTACCAAATAATAAATTTCTTTTATGAAGAAAATCATAGTTTAGTAAATCCAATTTATGTTTTGTCTCAGGAAGTTCTTCGCCAGGATCCATGTGATTTCCTAAGCCTCTCCAATGACAAACCCATTTCATATAATTAATGATGTGTTCGCCAGCCATTTTTTCTGCTTCTTCCATAGTTTCAGCAACAAACATATCTCTTACTAGAGATATACCTTCTCCTAATGGAACATCTCTATTTTCAGCCTTTGATTTTGCATCTTTATAAATTTCAAATCTTTTCTTTAAAGCTTTAACAGTTGGTATCCACATAATTGTATTTAAACCATTCTGTGCAGCCCACTCAATTGATCTAGCGCCATCAACAACTTGCCAAATAGGAGGATGGGGTGATTGTTTTGGTTTTGGAACGATACTTATTTTTTTTATTTCATTTGTTTTTGTATCTAAAAACTTTTCACTTGGCGGACTCATATCATGTTGCCAAACAAAGTTTGGAGAGGGATAAGTATAAAATTCACCTTGGTGATTAAAAAACTCTTCTGTCCAAGCTTTTTTCATTATTGTTAAAGACTCCTCGAATAGTCTGAAATTTTTAGCCTGGTCTTTAAGATCAGCTTCTTTATTCATATTGATTGCTTCTCTTCCATAAATCCCCCGGCCAATACCCACATCAACTCTGCCACCTGATAATTGATCTAGTAAAGCTATGTCTTCTGCTAATCTTATTGGATTATGAAATGTAATGACATTGCAGGCTTGTCCAATTCTTATTTGTTTAGTTCTAGCTGCTGCATCAACACCCATCATTAAAGGATTTGTGCAAGACTCCATTCCTTCATGATTAAAATGATGCTCAGTATACCAAATTGAGTCCCAATTATTTTCATCACAAAAAGTTGTGATCTCTTTAGTTTCATCAAGTAGTTGATTATATGGTTTGTGATTCCAATTCGTGGTGTTGCAAAAATATCCAAACTTCATTCGAACCTCCTTAAATAATTAAATCTAAGACGATCGATCCCACTTTCGTATTTTGTAAATATCGACGAGTTATGTATCGCTCAATTAAGACTGTAATTTAACTAGACTATTTAATCAATATATATTTAATCAGCAATTAAATGAAACTAACTAAAATAGAACCAAAATTTGTAGAAAAACATAACCCAAGGATAGGATTAATAACCTTAGCAAGTGACTTTAGGATTGAAAAAGATTTTAACAATATAATTTATGGTAAAGACATAGACTTATTTTGTAACAGAATTCAAAGTTATAATCCCTTAACAAATGAAACATTAAAAAAAATGGCAGATGAAATTCCTAAAGTTGTTAAGAATATCTTACCTGATCAAAAAATTGATTGTATAGCCTATGGATGTACATCAGGAACAATTGCTGCAGGATATGCATCAATTTATGAAAAAGTTAATTCAACAAAACCAAATACAAAAGTTACAACACCAATTACATCTGCAATTAATGCATTAAAAGCACTTAAGATAAATAAATTATCTATATTCACACCTTATACAGATGAAATAAATCAGTCAGTAATTAATTATTTTAAAAAAGAAAATATAGAAATCACTGGACTAACTTATTTTGATATAGCCTCAGATTTAGATATAGGAAAAGTTAATCCAGATTATTTATTTGATGTTTTAAGTAAAATAGATTTGTTAAATAGTGATGCATTGTTTGTTTCTTGTACTGCGTTACCTGTGTTATCAATTATTAAAGATTTAGAAAAAAAAATGAATAAAATTGTTTTATCAAGCAATCAAACTTTAATTTGGGATACATTCAAACAGATTGATTTTAAAAGTAAAGTTAAAGGCTACGGTGAATTATTTAATAATTAGAATATGAATTTTACTAGTGAAGAATACAAATCAAGATTAAAAAAAGTCCAAGTTTCAATGCAGAAAAAAGGTATTGAAGTTTTAATCTCACAAGATCCATCTAATATGAATTATTTAACAGGTTATGATGCTTGGTCATTTTATTATGCTCAATGTGTAATAGTTCATGTAAATACTGATGAACCTATTTGCTTTGTAAGAAATCAAGATGCAGGAGGCGCATATATAAAAACCTATCTTAAAGATGAAAACATAATTAAATATCATGAAAAGTATATTCATACTTGGCCACTTCATCCTTATGATGCGCTTGTAGATTTGATTAAAGAGAAAAAATGGGCCAAACTTTCAGTTGGACTTGAAATGGACAGTCATTATTTCACTGCTTATTGTTATGAAAAAATCAAACAAGGTCTTCCTAATGCAAAAATATTAGATTGTGAAAGATTAGTTAATTGGGTGAGGGTAGTAAAATCTGATACAGAAATAAAATATATGAAAGCAGCAGCTCAAATCACTCAGTTAGGAATGAAAAAAGCTTTTGAAGTAATTAATCCAGGAAACAGACAATGTGATGCAGTTTCAGAAATTTACTCAACTTTAATAAAAGGTACTTCTGAATTTGGTGGAGATTATTCATCCATAGTTCCAATGATACCAACTGGAAAAGGTACTTCAGCCTCACATTTAACTTGGTCAGAAGACAAATTTGTAGAGGGGGAAGCAACAATTATTGAATTATCTGGTGTAAATAAAAAATACCATTGCCCAATGGCTCGAACAGTTTTACTAGGAAAACCTGATCAAAAAAAAATTGACACTATGAAGAAAACAAATGAAGCTCTTCAAGCAGGAATAGATTTAGTTAAAACAGGAAACACAGCAGATGATGTGGCACAAGCTTTTTGGAAAGTATTAGATAAATACGGAATAGAAAAAACCTCAAGAACTGGGTATTCAATTGGTATTGGTTATCCACCTGATTGGGGAGAGCATACATTAAATATCTCTAAAGGTGATATGACAGTTTTACAATCTAATGTTACTTTTCATATGATTGCAGTTATGCAATTTGGAAATTGGGGAGTTGAAGCCTCAGAGGCCATAAGAGTTACAGATAAAGGGGCTGAATTATTTTGTAATTTCTCTAAAGAACTCCATATTAAAAGCTAATTATTAAGGGTTGATATTTATTCTTGTAAATGTTTTATATAAATAAAAATTTATGTCAGTAAACAAAGAATTCGTAAAGTTTGATAAAGTAGACAAAAGCTACGATGGTAAAATCTTAGTTGTAAAAGATCTTCAATTAGATATTGAGGAGGGTGAGTTTGTTACTATGTTAGGACCCTCTGGTTCTGGTAAAACCACTTGCTTAATGATGTTGGCTGGTTTTGAAACACCAACGCATGGTGAAATTTATTTAGATGGGAAAGCAATTTCAAGTATTCCACCTCATAAGAGAGGTATTGGAATGGTATTTCAAAATTATGCTTTGTTTCCACATATGACAGTTTATGAAAATTTAGCATTTCCACTTAGAGTCAGAAAAATTCCTAAAGATGAAGCAGATAAAAAAATTGATAAAGCTTTATCAATGGTGTCATTACAAGGTTTTGCTGAGAGAATGCCAGGACAATTGTCTGGTGGACAACAACAAAGAGTTGCGGTTGCAAGATCACTTGTATTTGATCCTCAATTAGTGCTTATGGATGAACCTCTAGGAGCTTTAGATAAAAATTTAAGAGAAAGTATGCAGTATGAGATTAAACACATTCATGAAAGTATTGGGGTAACTGTTGTTTATGTAACCCACGATCAAAGTGAAGCATTAACAATGTCCAATCGTATTGCAGTTTTTAATGATGGTAAAGTTCAACAACTATCAAGTCCAGATGAATTATATGAAAAACCAGTTAACTCTTTTGTTGCAGAATTTATTGGAGAAAATAACACCTTTGCAGGTGAGGTCATGGATATTTCAGGTGGAAAATGTAAAGTGAAGATAGTTAATTCAGAAATATTAGCAAATCCAATATCTGTAAAAGGAAAAGGGGAAAAAACAAAAATTTCTCTAAGACCTGAAAGAGCTTTAATAAATCCAAGTGATAAAATGGACAATGTGCATTCAGGAAAAGTTGAAGAAGTAATTTATCATGGAGATCACACAAGAGTTCGTATGAACGTTCTAGGCAACAACCAATTTATTCTAAAAGTTCCAAATAGCTCTGCAAATATGGATATAAAGCTTGGTAAGGAAATTAAGATTGGCTGGAATAGTGAAGATGCAAGAGCTCTAGACCCCAAGTAATAAGTATCAAATATCATCAAATCAAGGAAAATGGGCTGTTGACTCTCTGTATTTAGCTTGTTGTAATATATTTTTATAAAAAACGTTTAAACGGAGGAAAAATGAAAATACTTAGTAAATTATTACTAGCCATTTCTTTTGCTATCTCTGTAACTACTTCAGCATTTGCAGTAACTGCGGTGTCTTGGGGTGGAGCTTACACAGAGTCTCAAAAGTTAGGTTATGGTGATCCTACTGGTAAAGCCCTTGGTATAACTATCAACTGGGTTGATTATTCAGGTGGATTATCAGAAATCAAAGCACAAAAAGAAGCTGGTGCAATTACGTGGGATATTATTGACGTATTTGCAATGGATACTATCAATGGATGTGATGAAGGATTATTTGTTGAATTTGATTTTGACAAAGACTTCCCACCTGCACCAGATGGAACTCCTGCAAGTAAAGATTTCTTTACTGCAATGCCAAGTAAATGTGCTGTAGGAAATATTTTATATTCTTGGAACTACGCTTATAACAAAAACAATGTTAAAGGTACTCCAAAGACTATCAAAGATTTCTTTAACACTAAAAAATTCCCTGGAAAAAGAGCTATCTACAAAGGCGCTTTAACAAACTTAGAGATCGCTTTAGCAGCAGATGGAATTAAACCAGGAAAAGGTGGAGCAAAAATCTACAAAGCTTTAAACACGGAAAAAGGTGTTAATAGAGCTATGGATAAGATCAAAGATTTATGTACAGATCCAAAAGGTGGATGTGTATTTTGGTCTGCGGGTGCTCAACCACCAGAACTATTAGTTTCAGGTGAAGTCGTAATGGCTACAGGTTGGAATGGTAGATTCTTTAACGCGATTGTTGGAGAAGGTGCACCACTAGTTCAAGTATGGGATGGACAAGGTCTTGACTACGAATATTTCGTACAGGTTAAAGGCGGACCAAACGATGCTAATGGCAAAGCTAAGAAAGCTTTAGCTATGATGACTAGTACAGAAATGTTAGCAGGAAGTGCGAAGTATATCGCATACGCTCCTTGGAGAAAATCTTCTATAGCGATTATGGAAGCAGGAGAGCCTTGGTATAAAGATGGTAAAACTAATATGGTACCACAAATGCCAACTGCACCAGCAAACACTAAAAACTACTTCTTAGTAGATCCACTTTACTGGGCTGATAACGGTACAGAACTTGGTGAAAAATGGGAAGCTATGAAAGCTGGTCTATAATTTAAGTTTTATTAAACTTAATTATACATTATAATTTAGGGCGGTTATTTGATAACCGCCCTTTTTATTTATGAGCTCAGAAACACAAAAAATTTTAACAACAGACGGCATACCTTTAGAGGTAAGTCTAAAGAAAGCTGAAAGAAGAAATAAAATTAAAGCCTTTTTACTTGTTGCTCCCTTATTATTTTTTTTAATTATTACTTATGTATTTCCAATTGGTGATATGCTTATGAGAAGTGTTGATGATAAAATGGTTACTGAAATGCTTCCCAAGACATATAAAGCAATGGAAAAATGGGATGGAAAAGAATTACCAGAAGAAGAAGTTTTTAAAGCCTTTTATTTAGACTTTAGACAATTAGTTGATGAAAAGCGTGAAGGTAAATTATCAACTCAACTCAATTATACTAAAAATGGATTTAAAAGTATTATTAAAAAATTGAGGAGAAAATCAAAAAATTTTGAAGAGGGAAATTATAAAGAACAAATAATGGCAGTCCATAAAAGATGGGCTGATGTTGAATACTGGAAAGCAATCAAACGAAGAGCTCCAGCATATACTGGTCAAAAATATCTAAAAGGTATGGATATGTTTAAAAATGAAAATGGGGAGATAGTTAGTGTCGAAGAAGATAGGAGAATTCATAGAATTTTATGGCTTAGAACTTTAGAAATCGCATTTTTTGTAACACTATTTTGTTTTTTGATGGCTTACCCAATAGCTCATTTGTTAGCTACTTTGCCCATGAAGTATAGTAATTTATTAATGATTTGCGTCTTACTTCCTTTTTGGACATCATTACTTGTAAGAACTGCCAGTTGGATGATTTTGTTGCAACAGCAAGGGGTCGTAAATGATTTCTTTGTAGGAATAGGTTTAGTTGCCGACGATGCAAGACCTGAGATGATGTACAATAAAACAGGGACATATGTTGCAATGACACAGATTTTGTTACCTTTTATGGTTTTACCACTTTACAGTGTTATGAAAACTATTTCACCGAGCTTAATGAGGGCTGGAAAATCATTAGGTGGAACACCGATAGTTGCTTTTTGGAAGGTTTATTTTCCTTTAACAATACCTGGAATTGGTGCTGGTTGTTTACTGTGCTTCATACTAGCGATTGGCTATTATATTACACCTGCTTTAGTTGGAGGAGCTTCAGGAACACTGATTAGTAACCAAATTGCATTCCACATGAAGAGTACACTTGATTGGAGTTTTGCATCCGCGATGGGTCTAATGTTGCTTGCTGGAGTTTTGGCAATTTACTGGGTTTATAATAAACTAGTTGGAATTGATAATATAAAATTAGGATAAATAGAATGGCTTTACCAAAACATACAGAACTACACTATAGAATTTGGCATTATTTTTATTTAACAATCTGTGGTTTTGTCTTCTTTTTCTTAATTGCACCACTGTTTGTAATATTTCCACTATCTTTTAATGCTGAAGAATTTTTAAGTTTTTCAGACGGAATGAAAAGTTTAGATCCAGATGCTTTCTCATTAAGATGGTACAAAGATATGATTTATGGAACAAAAAATCCTTGGGGTTTAGCTGCCAAAAATAGTTTTATAATTGCAATTTTTGCAACAATTGGTTCAGTTCTTTTAGGAACAGTTGCGGCATTAGGATTAAGTAGCAGACATATGCCTTACAAAGGTATTATCATGGCTGTATTAATTTCACCTATGATTGTTCCATTAATTATCTCAGGTGTAGCAATATTTTTCTTTATGGCTAAAGCTGGCTTAGCAGCAACTCATACAGGTATAGTTCTTGCACATATTATTCTAGGTACACCATTTGTAGTTATTACTGTTACAGCTACTTTATCAGGATTTGATCACAGTGTTACGAGAGCCGCAGCAAGTCTTGGTAGTAATCCAGTCAATACTTTTATGAAAATTACTTTACCTTTAATTTTACCTGGTGTGATATCTGGGGGACTTTTTGCTTTTGTAACTTCTTTTGATGAAGTTGTAGTAGTTTTATTCTTAGCAGGGTTAGAAAATACAACCATACCAATTCAAATGTGGACAGGTCTAAGAGAACAGTTAAGCCCAACTATTCTAGCTGTTGCAACTTGTCTAATTATTTTATCAACATTAATACTAGTTACCGCTGAACTCTTAAGAAGAAGATCTGAGAGACTCAGAGGTATTAACAGATAGTAAAATCACTACATGAAGATTAAGAATGTAGTAGTTATTGGTTCAGGAACAATGGGAAGTGGGATAGCTGCTCATTTATGTAATGCAAATATACCAGTCACTCTACTAGATTTGAAAACAGAAATTAGTGAAAAAGCAAGAGATAGAATTCATAAATCAAGACCACCTTTATTAATTGATAAATCAAAAATTAATAATATTAAAATTGGAAATATAGATGATAACTTTGATGTAGTTAAGGATGCTGATTGGGTTGTTGAAGCAGTTGTTGAAAGAATTGATATCAAACATCAAATTTATGAAAAAATATTTAGAACAAGAAAAGAAGGAGCGATTGTTTCTTCAAATACATCGTCGATTCCAATAAAAGTTTTATCTGAACATTTAACAGATACTGAAAAAAAAGATTTTTGTATCACACATTTCTTTAATCCAGTTAGATACATGGGGTTATTAGAAATAGTAAAAAATGAAAATAATGATCTTGAAAAAATTAATCAATTAAAGGAATTCTGTGAAATTGAATTAGGTAAAGGAGCTATTGTTTGTAATGATACCCCAGGATTTTTAGGGAATAGAGTCGGTGTTTATGCCATGCAAATAGCTATGACGGAAGCTTTTAAAATGAAAATGTCAGTTGAGGAGGCAGATGCAATTTTTGGAAGACCAATGGGAATTCCAAAAACAGGAGTGTTTGGTTTATACGATTTGATTGGTATTGATTTGATGGCAGATGTTTTAAAAAGTTTTATTAAAGAGTTACCCGAGACAGATAAATTTCATGAAGTTGCAAAAGAAATTCCATTAGTAAAAAAATTAATTGAGACTGATTACACCGGAAGAAAAGGTAAGGGTGGATTTTATAGAATAAACAAAACTGGAACTACAAAAGTCATGGAAGCTATTAATCTTGAGACTGGTGATTATTCACCTACTAAAAAGATTGATGTTAAATCAGACAAGGTAGATCTTAAAGGATTGATCAATAGAAAGGACAAATATGGTGAATATGCTTGGTCTGTAATATTAAAAATAATTAAATATGCATCTTCATTAGTTCCAGGAATTACAAAAGAATTTAATGATATTGATGAAGCAATGAGACTTGGATTTAACTGGGCCAAAGGACCTTTTGAAATGCTTGAAGAAATTGGGGTTAAAAATTTCTTTGATAGAGTTGATGATTTTACTGGGAATAGTTTTTTGGAAAAATTATCTAAATCTAAGAATGAAAATTTTTATGGTGAAAGACAAAAATATACAAATATCGAAACGTTAGGAAAAGTTAAGAAAACAGCCTCAAGTTCTGATGGAAATGATTCAGCTAAAATTTATAGGTTTAATGATTATAATATCGTTGAGTTTACTACTAAAGCTAACGCTTTAGATTATGACTCTATGGACGCCTTGAAAAAAGCTACTGATAAACCTTTAATTATAATTAATGAAAGTATGCAATTTTCAGCTGGTGTAAACTTAACTTACACAATGCAATTTGCTGACAAAAATGATTTTAAATCTATTGAAAAATTTATCAAATACTTCCAAGAAACATGTAAGCATTTGAAATATTCAAAATACCCAGTAATTTCTGCTCCTTCTGGATTAACATTGGGGGGCGGATTCGAAGTAATGGTGCAAAGTAATTTTGTAGCTTCGCATACAAATATTGTGGTTGGACTAGTTGAAACTATTGTCGGTTTAATTCCTGCAGGTGGCGGATGTAAGGAAATGCTAGCAAGATGGCTTGATACTGATGAAGCAAAATCAGATCCTAATTTTGCTCCACTAAAAGTCTTTGATATCATTGGGTATGGTAAGACAGCCACGTCACCAGTTGAAGCAGAACCTTTGAAATACTTAATGCCAAGTGATAAAAGAATAATGAATAGAAATAGTTTATTAGAAGTTTCTAAAAAAATCTTAAGCGAAAATAAAGATTTTAAACCACCTGAAGAACTAAGTTTTAAATTACCTGGAAAAGCTGTAATAGGTGAAATGGATAAAATTTTAGAAAAACTTTATAATGATAAAGTGATATTAGATCATGGAGTTGAGGTTGCTAAGGAACTTGCACATGTTTTGAGTGGTGGTGATACTACAATCGATAAAACTTTATCTGAAGATGATTTGTTTAAATTAGAGCTTGATGCTTTTATGAAACTAATAGAAACTCAAAAAACACAAGACAGAATTAAACATACTCTCTCAACTGGTAAGCCTCTAGTTAACTAACATTCTTAGAGAATTTATAAAGTCAGGCCTTAGTACATATTGAGATTTATTTAAATATTTTATTGTCCCCAAAGCTTCTAATCCATAAATTACTTTTCCAATAGGGGTATACTCAGTTTCATATAATGGTTCATCTTTAAGAATTATAAAGAATTGACTATCTTCAGTATTATATTTTTGTGTTCTAGCAAAACCAACACTTCCTTTATCAAAACTAAAAGGATAATCTAATTCTGAGTTAATCGTTCCTAATCCAGATTTTCCAGTTCCAATTTTTAAATAGTCAATATTTCCCTTTTTACCAAACTCCAAGTCTCCTGCTTGAACAAGTGTATCTTTAATTACTCTATGAAAAGCAATATCATCATATGCTTTGGATCTAACTAATTTTTTAAATCTTTTTACGGCCTCAGGTGAAATTTCAGGGTAAAGTTCAATTATAACATTTCCACATGTAACATTTAAAACGGTAATATTTTTTGGATTATCAAAAGTAATCTTTTGGGGATCGTAACTTTTTATAAATAAACATTTGTCTTTTATCAAAAAGAAAGAACCAAAAAAAAATATTGCTAAAATAACTATAAAAGTAAAAATTATTTTTTCTAAATTTGATGCCCTTATTTTTTTGATCATAAAATAAAATTTTGATCAATTTTGATTAGATTACTTTTAATAAACTCAATTTTTCTTTTTAAAATTGGATCAAGATTATTTAAATTTACTCCAATCATTAAATGGGAAAAAACCTCTGCCATATCCTCAGAAGCAGTAGATTGTGAATATTCTGAAAAAAAACCTTTAGTTCTACTATAAGTACTAAGCCCTAATTTATCTGTGCAGGTAGAGCATTCAGCGTATTTAAATTCTTTGACATTAAATTTAGACCAGACATTTTTATCAAATAATTGCTTAAAACTATCATTTATAATATGGAACACTTCATGGTGAATTACACGTTCAAAATAATCTTCGTTAAATTTGATATCTATGATTAATGTTTTCATTACATGATTAGGAATTCCAGCAGTATTAATTTTTGATATGGATAAATCCTCACACAGGACTATGTATTTAAGATTAATTTTTTTAAGAAATTCTTGACTATATCTATTTAAATTTTTTTTTATTATTTTGTATTTTTGATCGAGAATTTTCTTTTCAGAATTATAACAATTTATATTTTTTTCAATACCAAGAGTAAAAGGTTGTTTGGCATATAAGTATCTAAGTTTGTTTGGAGTTTTAATGTCATAAATTTCTAAATTTGGAATTTTTATAAGATTGTAAATAGTATCAGCTTGAGTTTGATTAAAAATAAATAAAGATAGTATAATTAATCTAATTAAGCTCATAAATTTACACATAGAAGATATTCCAATTTAGATGAATGTGATACAATTTTACTGTGAAAAAAAAAAGAAATAAAGATCCAATCCAACCAGTAAGTGGAACCAAAGTGCCACGGTTTGCTGGTCCTTCAACATTCGCAAGATTACCTGAGCTGAGAGATGTGGAGAGTTGCGATGTTGCAATTGTCGGGATTCCATTTGATGCTGGAACCAGTTACAGACCAGGTGCAAGATTTGGACCTCAAAGTATTAGACAAGCTTCCAGACACTTAAGAACAAATTACCATCCAAGTTATGATGTTGAACCTTTCAAAGTACAACAGGTAGCTGATGCAGGAGATATCACTTGCAACCCATTTAATATTGAAGAGGCAATTAAACAGATAGAGGTGGGAGCTGAAGAATTATTGAATAAAGTCGGGGGAATTATAAGTCTTGGTGGTGACCATACAATTGCATTTCCATTGTTAAAAGCTGTTAATAAAATTAACAATGGTCCAGTAGCTTTAGTGCATTTTGATGCTCACCTAGATACTTGGGATACTTATTTTGGTGCACCTTACACTCATGGTACGCCTTTTAGAAGAGCAAGGGAAGAAAATTTATTTTTAGATGATGCTTCAATGCATGTGGGTATAAGAGGACCTTTGTACAGTAGAGATGATATCAAAAATGATGAAAGTTTTGGATTTAAGATTATTCATTGTGATGAGTTTCAAACTCAAGGAACTGATAAAATTGCTGAAAGAATTAAAAAAAGAGTTGGAGATAACCCTTTATATCTATCTATTGATATAGATGTACTTGATCCTGCTTTTGCCCCTGGAACTGGAACACCAGAAATTGCTGGAATGACTTCAAGAGAAATGGTTAACACTATAAGAGGTTTATCAGGTTTAAATTTAATTTCAGCTGATGTTGTTGAGGTTTCACCAGCTTATGATCATGCTGAAGTAACCTCTCTTGCTGCAGCAACAATAGTTTATGAATTAACTAATTTGTTTGCAAAAAAATAAGGAAAGGTTAGGAGTCTGCTATGGAAAATAAAAAAAATTTTTATATAGATGGTAAATGGGTAACGGCTGTAAGCAAAGAAGAAATTAAAGTAATCAACCCTGCTACAGAAGAAGAATGTGCTGTAATATCATTAGGAAACAAAGAAGATGTTGACTTAGCAGTAAACGCTGCAAAAAAAGCTTATAGTTCATGGGCATTTTCACCGAAAGAAGAAAGAATAAGATTATTAGAAAAACTTTACGAGAATTATAAAAAAAGATGGGCAGATATTGCCAATGCAATTACTGTTGAAATGGGTGCACCAAAAGACTTTGCTACAAAACTTCAAGCTGGAACAGGTGCGGCTCATTTAAAGTCTTTTATTAAGTATTTAAAAAATTTCGAATTTGAAAAACCATTAGGTGAACATGCTCCAAACCAAAGACTTATCTATGAACCAAAAGGAGTTTGTGCATTAATAACACCTTGGAATTGGCCAATGAACCAAGTTTGCTTAAAAGTTATGCCTGCAATTGCTTCTGGATGTACAATGGTTTTAAAACCATCAGAACTTGCGCCATTATCATCAATGATACTTGCTGAATTGATAGATGATACTAAATTTCCTGCAGGAGTGTTCAATTTAGTTAATGGAGATGGAGCCACAACAGGCGATGCACTAACAAGTCACCCAGATATAAATATGATTTCTTTTACAGGATCAACTAGAGCAGGAGCTTTAATTTCTCAGAATGCCGCTAAAGATTTTAAAAGAGTGAGTTTAGAATTAGGAGGCAAAGGTGCAAATATTATTTTTAAGGATGCTGATCCTGAAGCAATTGAAAGAGGTGCGTTAAGATGTTTTAGAAATTCAGGTCAATCATGTAATGCCCCTACAAGAATGCTAGTAGAGAAATCTATGTATAGTGATGCAATAGAAAGATTGAAAAAATATACAGAAAATTTTGAGGTGGGTGACCCTAAAAAAGAAGGAGAGCATATAGGCCCAGTGATTTCTGAAACTCAATATAATAAAATTCAAACATTAATCAAAAAGGGAATTGATGAAGGTGCTAAATTAGTTGCAGGTGGACCAGGTAAACCACCAGGACTAGACAAAGGCTATTTTGTGAAACCTACTGTATTTGCAGATGTAAATAATAATATGGAAGTTGCAAGAACAGAAATTTTTGGACCAGTATTATCAGTAATTCCATTTGAAACTGAAGAAGAAGCAATTGAAATTGCCAATGACACACCTTATGGGTTAACAAATTATATTCAAACTAAAGATTCGGAAAAAGTAAAAAGAGTTGCGAGAAAGCTGAGATCTGGAATGGTTGATGTAAATGGGGCTGGTATTGCTGTTGATGCTCCATTTGGAGGGTTTAAACATTCAGGAATAGGTAGAGAAGCTGGTGAACATGGCCTTGAAGAATTTTTGGAAGTAAAATCTGTGGGTGGCTGGAGTTAATTTAGAAGAGATTGTTTTTTTAAACCATCTAAAAACTTTAAACACTTTTTTAATTCATCAAGTTCAATAAATTCATCTACTTTGTGAGCTTGTTCAATTGAGCCTGGACCACATACAACTGTACTCATACCAATTTCTTGAAATAATCCTGCCTCCGTTCCAAAAGACACAACTTCTCTTGAATTGTCACCAGTCAAACTTGAGACTAACTCACAGGCCTCAGATTTTTCAACTCGATCGAATCCTGTTACTTCACCTATTATTTCTTTTCTAATATTTGATTTAGCAAAAACTTTTTTCATTTCTGGCAAAAGAACTTCATTTGCGTATTCATCAATTTTTTTATTTAAAAAGACACCATCCTCTTTAACAACTGGCCTCGTTTCCCAATTAATATGACACTTATCGGCTATAACATTATGTGCAATACCCCCAAATATTCCTCCTACTTGTAAAGTTGAAAAAGGAGGATCAAATATAGAATCTTTGGGTGCTCTTTTTTTAAGTTCACTCCTTAATTCAATTAATTTCGACGCATATCTCGCTGCAAACTCGACTGCACTTACACCTTTATGTGGAGCAGAGCTATGTCCTGCTAATCCTTCAAAATAAGTCGTATATTCATAACAACCTTTGTGAGCATCTATGATTTTCATTTTAGTAGGTTCACCAATAATACAAATTCCATCTTGTATACTTCTTTTTTGAAGTTCTTTGATTAAAATAGGAGCTCCTATGCATGCTGTCTCCTCATCAAAGGTAAACGAAAAATGAATATCTCTATTTAGTTTTATTTTTGCATAAATTGGAGCGAAAGCTAAAGTACATGCTATGAAACCTTTCATATCGCAAGAACCTCTACCGTAAAGTTTATCACCTTTAATTGTCGCTTTAAAAGGATCGGTAGTCCAACTTTTAGAAACAGGCACTGTATCAGTGTGACCAGATAAAATTATTGGTTTAATACCATTAGATTTTTTTGCCCTGATAGTTGCAAAAAGATTTACCCTTTTTTTTTTATTATCAAATGTCTTAAAAGATGTTGCTCCAATTTTCTTTAATAAATTTTCACAATAATTAATCAACTCACTATTATCTTCTCCAGAAATAGTCCTAAAACCTATTAGATCTGATAAAATTTTAACTGAATTATTGTATAATTCTTCTAAATTAATTTCTGTACTCATAACTAATAATTAATATAAATATTGCATTTATGAAAGAAGAAATAACGTACGATATTTTTGATAAAATTGACATGAGGGTTGGGACAGTAATTTCAGTTAAAAAAAATGAAAAAGCTAGAAAACCCTCATTAGTTGTTCAAGTAGATTTTGGAAAAGAAATTGGCATCAAACAATCCTCAGCTCAGATCACTCATTTTTATAATGAAGAAAACTTAAAAGGTAAACAAGTTGTGGGTGTTTGTAATTTTGCAGAAAAAAATATAGCTGGAATTGTTTCGCAAGTTTTAATTTTAGGTTCTATTGATAAAGAAGGTAAAGTAATCTTAATTCATCCATCTCAAGAAACTGAA
This sequence comes from Pelagibacterales bacterium SAG-MED47, assembly GCA_014653355.1. GTDB lineage: Bacteria > Pseudomonadota > Alphaproteobacteria > Pelagibacterales > Pelagibacteraceae > Pelagibacter. Next base: position 53,866 of record JACWEO010000003.1, read on the forward strand.
AATGGGCTGCCAATAGCATAAATATGCATCCTGAAATATTATCGATTGCATTATTTTGGTTTGTGACAGCTTATACTCCTGGACCAAATAATGTTGTTGCTTCATATTCAGGTTTTAACTTTGGAATTTATAAAACTATCCCTCATATTCTTGGAGTGACCTTAGGTTTTACTTCATTAGTTTTTTTTTTAGCTATTGGTCTGACAAATATATTTAGATTATTTCCAATTTTACAAATTATAATTAAATATTTAGGAACTTTATTTTTGATCTATTTAGCTATTAAAATTGCATTATCCACGATATCAAAAGATAACAAAAAAAAAAATCCTGTTAGATTTATCGAAACATTTTTATTTCAATTTTTAAATCCTAAAGGTGTAATGGTCGCAGTTATAGTTGTATCTACTTATGTAGAGTTAGGAGAAAATTATCTTAATTATGCAACTCAAGTTATCTTTACTGCTTTTATTTTTTCTTTCACCAGTATTATTTTATGGACCTTTTTGGGTAAATTTTTAAGGAAATTTGCGACAAATGATAAATTTATTAAATTCTTTAATTATGCTATGTCTGTACTTCTTCTTTTGAGCATAATTACATTTTATATATAAACTATGAAACCAGGTAAAAAAAATTCTTATAACTGTTTGACGGAAATTAAAATTGGAGGAAAGGACTATAAATTTTATTCTATTCCTAAAGCGGAAGTAAATGGTTTGCAAGGAGTATCAAAATTACCTAAGTCACTCAAAGTATTACTTGAAAATCTTCTTAGATATGAAGATGATTTGTCTGTTACAAAAAATCAAATTAAAGCAGTCAAAGATTGGCTCATAAATAAAAAATCAAAAACTGAAATTGCATATAGACCTGCAAGAGTTTTGCTTCAAGATTATACAGGAATACCAGCTGTGGCAGATTTAGCAGCAATGAGAGAAGCTGTTAAAAAAAAAAATAAAGATCCTAATACAATAAATCCTCTTTCTAAAGTTGATCTAGTAATTGATCATTCGGTTCAAGTAGATCAATCTGCAAAACCAGATTCATTTGAAAAAAATGTTGAAATTGAATTTAATAGAAATAGTGAGAGATATTCATTTTTAAAGTGGGGTCAACAAGCATTTAATAATTTTAGAATAGTCCCTCCTGGAACAGGAATATGTCATCAAGTTAATTTAGAATACCTCTCAAAAGTTGTTTGGTCCTCAGAATTTGAAAATCAAAATTATTTATTCCCTGATACTTTGGTAGGTACTGATAGCCACACAACAATGGTAAATGGTTTATCTGTTTTAGGGTGGGGTGTTGGGGGAATAGAAGCAGAAGCTGGAATGCTTGGACAACCAATATCAATGTTAATTCCAGAAGTTGTTGGTTTTGAGATTAAAAATAAAATGCCCGAAGGAACTACAGCCACAGATTTAGTTTTAACTATAGTTAAAATGTTAAGAGATAAAGGTGTTGTTGGAAAATTTGTAGAATTTTATGGTGATGGTTTAAAAAATTTGACATTAGCAGATAGAGCAACAATTGCTAATATGGCTCCTGAATACGGTGCTACATGTGGTTTTTTTCCGATCGATGAAGAGACTTTAAAATACCTTAAATTTTCTGGAAGAGATCAATCTGAAGTTAAAATAGTTGAAGAATATGCAAAGATACAAGGATTGTGGGCAAGTAGTGATATTGAATTTACTGATACACTTAAATTAGATATGTCCTCAGTTGTCCCAACAATCTCAGGGCCAAAGAGACCACAAGATAAAGTTTTACTTACTGAAGCTTCATATAAATTTAAAAAAAGTTTTGAAGAAATAACTAATAAAAAAAATTTTTCTATTTCTAAGGTTTTAGGTACAGATTTCGAAATTAAAGATGGATCTATTTTAATTGCCGCAATTACATCCTGTACAAACACTTCAAATCCAAATGTACTAATAGCAGCTGGTTTACTAGCTAAAAAAGCTGTAGAACTTGGTCTTAATGTAAAACCTTGGGTAAAAACTTCTTTAGCTCCGGGATCTCAAGTGGTGACAGATTATTTAGCCAAAGCAGGCTTAAACATATATCTAGATAAATTAGGTTTCAATTTAGTTGGTTATGGTTGTACTACATGTATTGGAAACTCAGGTCCATTAGCAGATAATATAGTTGAAGCAATTCAAAAGGAAAATATTTACGCAGTTTCTATTCTATCTGGTAATAGAAATTTTGAAGGAAGAATTTCTCCACATATAAAAGCAAATTATTTATCTTCTCCTCCTTTAGTCGTTGCTTATGCATTGGCAGGGCATATGGGATTTGATTTATACAAAGATCCTTTAGGAAAAGATAAAAATGGAAATCATATTTTTATGAGGGATATTTGGCCATCTAATAAGGAGATAGAGGAAACTTTAAAATCATCTTTAAATGCTGAAATGTTTGTTAAAAGATATTCAAATGTTTCTGAAGGTCCAACACAATGGCAAAAAATTAAAACCGAAAAATCAAGTATTTATAATTGGGAGGAGAACTCTACTTATGTTAAAAAACCTCCTTTTTTTGATAATCTTTCTGATGAACCTGAGGGCTTCAAAGAGATAATTGATGCTAGACCATTATTAATTTTAGGAGATATGGTCACAACAGATCACATTTCTCCAGCAGGAAGTATTCAAAAAGAGAGTCCTACTGGTGATTATTTTATGAAGAATCAAATCTTGCCAAAAGATTATAACTCCTATGGGTCAAGACGAGGAAATCATGAAGTTATGATGAGAGGTACCTTTGCTAACATCAGAATTAAAAACGAAATGGTACAAGGAAAAGAAGGAGGTTTTACAAAATTATATCCTGAAGAAAAGATAATGCCAATTTTTGATGCTGTTGTTGAATACAAAAAAAGAGGCACAGACTTAGTAGTGTTTGGTGGAAAAGAATATGGAACTGGTTCTTCAAGGGATTGGGCTGCTAAAGGAACGAAGTTATTAGGTATTAAAGTTGTTATTGCAGAAAGTTTTGAGAGGATACATAGATCAAACTTGATAGGTATGGGAGTTTTACCTTTACAATTTATTAATGGAATTAATAGAATTAATTTAAGTTTGAAGGGTTCAGAACTAATAAGTTTAAAAGAAATTGAGAAAGGAATCAGTCCTTCAGATAAAGTCTATATTGAAATAAAATATATTTCTGGTGAGATTAAAAAAATTGAAACATTATGCAGAATAGACACTAAGAATGAACTTGAATATTATAAAAATGGAGGGATACTCCAGTATGTTTTAAGAAATATGATTTAATCATGGATGAAGATTTAGCAATTATTAATACAAATACTAGAAATGAAAAAATTAAAAAATTTTTTTTGAAATATAAAAAAATTTTTACTATTTTTATCACAGTATCTATTGTTTCTTTAATAAGCTTTTTTTTGTATACAGAATTTAAAAAAAGAGAAAAAATAAAAATTTCAAACCTATTCAACTCTACAATAATTAATTATTCTAAGATTAACAAAATTCAAACAACAAAAAATTTGATAAACATCATAAACAAAAAAGACCCAACCTACTCAACTTTGTCTTTATATTTTGTTATTGATAACAAGTTAATTGAAGAAAAAAAAAGAATAAATTTATTATTTGATATTTTAATTAATAGTACTCCATTAGAGAGTGAGATTAAAAATCTTGTAATTTATAAAAAAGCACTTTTTAATGTTGATAATATTGAAGAGAATGAATTATTAAAAACTCTTAAACCTATAACAAATTCAGAAAGTATTTGGAAGCCCCATGCTTTGTATCTGATAGCTGAATATTTTTATTTTAAAGATGAGAAACAAAAATCAAAAGATTTTTTTAATCAAATAATAAATTCAAACAATGCAAACTCCGATATTTTACAAAAAGCTCAAAAAAGACTTAGTCGAGATTTAAGTGATTAAAGTTTTAAACTCTTTATTTTTATTAATATTTCTTTCTTCGTGTTCATTTCATGATAGTAGAGGTTTTTGGAGTAAAGAAAAAAAACTCAGTAAAAATGAGATAAAATTTACACCTGTTTTTAAATCTGAAGAAATTATTTCTAAAGAATTTAATTCAAATCTAAATTTGTCTTTAAAAAAAAATGAATTAAAATTAGATAAAAACTCATATTATAATAATAATGATGGTTTAAATTTTTTTAATGGTAATCTAAAAAAAATCAAAAAGTATTCTTTTTCTAAAATTAAAAATTTTTATAGATTTGAACCTAACTTAATTTTTCATAATAAAAAAATTATTTTTTTTGATAATAAAGGTTCAATTATTAGTTTTAATGAAAACTCAAAATTAGTTTGGAAAATAAACAATTATTCAAAAGAGGAACAAAAAATTGGACCACTAATTACAATGTCACAAAAAGATAATTTGATTATTGCTGCGGATAATCTTGGAAATTTTTATGCTTTAAATTTTTCAAATGGTAAAATTTTGTGGTCTAAAAAAAATGACTCCTCTTTTAACTCACAAATAAAAATATTTGAAAATTTTTTTTTCATTTTAGATGTAAATAATAACTTAAATTGTTTTTCTATAAAAGATGGAAATAAACTATGGTCTTATGCTACAGAAAAATCATTTGTTAATTCATATAAGAAATCTTCTATAATTATAAAAAACGAAAAAATATTTTTTACAAATTCATTAGGAGATTTAACGGCGCTAGATATTAATGAGGGTAAAATATTATGGCAATATTCAACTCTTAATTCAGATATTTTTGCAAATGTAATGAATTTAAACACTTCAAATTTAATAGAAAATGAGAATTCGATCTATTTTTCAAATAATTTAGGCAACTTTTATTCAATAGATACTAGAAGTGGGTCAATTAATTGGATACAAAAAATAAGCTCTAGCATCAAACCTGTTGTTGTTAAGAATCTGATTTTTACAATTTCAGAGGATGGATTTTTGTTTGTAATAGAAAAAAAAACAGGAAGTATTATAAGAATTACAAATCTTTCCTATAAATCGAAATTTAAAAGTTTGAATTTTATTGAAACAACTGGATTTACACTAAATCATACAGATCTATTTGTATCTACAAAGAGTGGTGACTTAATAGTTGTAAATATTAGGACTGGAAAAATATCCAATGTTCTTAAAATCGATAGAGGAAAAATATCCAGAAGTTTTGTTTTTAAACAAAACATGTACTTGATAAGAGATAATTCTATAATTAAAATAAACTAGAATGTTACTTAAAATACTTGAAAAATTGGGAAGAAAAAAAGTTGTTCTTGATAGAGGAAAATCCCATCAAAAATATAATCAGGCTAAACCATGGATGAATAGGTACTATGTTCTTTTAAGACACCGACCCAAATGGTTTCCATTCAATATCCTAATACATGAAATGTTAGCTGATGATCATGGTGATGGTGTTCATAATCATACCTTTCCTTATATAACAATAATACTAAGAGGTGGTTACTGGGAAACTTTAAGCACAGGTAAATTTTGGCGACCTCCAGGCTATATAGGTTTTAGGTCTGCAAATAACTTACATCGAGTTGATCTTGAGCCAGGAACAAAACCTCTCACGATATTCATTTCAGGACCCTTTGGCCTTAGAAAAGGCCCAAGATCAGAATATGGAATTGATTTTAAAACCAAAAAATGAACTTAAAAAAACTTTTTTTAAAACATTGTGAAAATAATCAATTTGAAATTAATCAAAACCAAATGGAGGTAATTAAAGATTTAGAAGAGTATTATTCAAATAATGTTAATCAAAATTTTTTTAATAAAATTTTTAAAAGTACCAAAAAAAATGTTGGTTTTTATCTAGTTGGAGATGTTGGGGTGGGTAAAACAATGATTCTGAATTTTTTTTTTGATAGTTTGGAGGAAAAAAAATTGAGATTACATTTCAATGAATTCATGATCAAATTCCACAATTTTATTTTTGAAAATAAGAATAAAAAATATGGAATAGAACTTTTTGTTAAAGGTATAAAAAAAAACACTGAAATTATTTATTTTGATGAATTTCAAGTGACAAATATTGTTGATGCTATGATACTTGGAAAGCTATTTCAAAAAATTTTTGAAGAAAAAATTAGGGTTATTTTTTCATCAAATATAGAGATCGATGAACTTTATAAAGATGGATTACAAAGAGAACAATTTATTCCATTTTTAAAGATTTTAAAAAATAATTGTTACCAAAAAGAATTGCACATTAATGAAGATTATCGTTTAAGTAAAAATAGAGATTTAGATAGATTTTTATCTCCGATAGATGAACATACTAATTTTGTATTTAATAAGTTTCTAAGAAAAGTTACTAAAAATAAAAAAAAAACCTTAAAAATTTTACATGTTAAAGGACGCAACCTCACAATAAAAAATTTTTATCAAAGAATAATCAAATTTACATTTGAAGAACTGTGTAATAAAAATTTAGGCTCAGAAGATTATTTAACCATTGCTGAAAATTCTGATTTTATTTTCATTGAAAATTTACCTGATTTCAACGAAGATAACTCAGATCAACAACAAAGATTTATAACTTTAATTGATATTGTGTATGAAAAAAAAATTCCATTGATGATAACCTCAAAAGTAAATTTAGAAACAATTAAGTCCTCGGTTAGTATGATTGAACCATTTAAAAGAACAATTAGTCGTTTATATGAACTAACTTCAACAAATTATAACTAATATATGAAACAAGAATTTTTTAATTTTATAATTAGTACTCATGGTCAAAAACTTTATGATTTTACGAGCGAGACGATAAATTGGATAAAAAAAAATAATTTTAAAAATGGTATTCTAAATTTGAATATTCAGCACACCAGCGCATCTTTAATTGTCCAAGAAAATGCAGATCTAGATGTTCAAACTGATCTAATAAATTACTTTGATAAATTAGCTCCAATGGATAATTCTCTTTATATTCATACAACAGAGGGAAAGGATGATATGCCTGCTCATATAAAATCCTCTTTGACTAATAACCAAATAACTTTAAGTATTAAAGATGGAGAACTTTTACTTGGGACGTGGCAAGGATTATATCTTTTTGAACATAGGTTAGAGTCTCAATCAAGAATAGTTATTTTTCATTTTTTAGGAGACTAACTTTTTATCGATAAGGATTATAAGCCCATTGTAATATAGCTTGTCTTTGTCTCTTTCTACATCCAAGGTCACCTTTTTCACAGTTTTTTTCTATAGCTAAAACATGTCTTCTAAAATTTTTCCATCTTTTGATTTGTATTTCATCTATATTTGGAATTCTTCTTCCATTAGTGAATCTACAGTACCATTGAAACCAACCTAGTGGGTCTTCTTTAAATATCCATCCCTTTTCAATCCAATGCTCTCTTGAAAGCCCTGAAACAACTTTAAACCTATTTAGCTTTACATCAAAAATTTTACTTATCTTAACATTTTTGAACCACGATTTTGGATATTCTTTTATGTTAAATCCAAAGTATGCTCCTCCAAAAACACCTAGTTCCATCATTCTTTTTGGGGTCAATTCAGGTTTAAAAATTCTATAAAAATCTAAACTTTTAACTTTTTTTTTTTGAATTATTTTCATTTAAGTATTTTTACTGATTTATAAGTTTTTGATACATTTCTTGATCAGTATCACCTTCGCATCCAATCAGTAAAACATTTGATTCTTTGTTTAATTCCATCTTTTCTTTAACCTTACCATCCTCACAACTAGTGATTAAACAGATTACTCCAGGTACTGAGTTTTCTCCTGCAATAATCTTATCATCACTTAAACTTGCATTTTCTAATAATTTCATAGTTTTTGCAATATTATCGTCAGGCAAACTAATACAATATTTAACTGAATTTTTTAAAATTTCCCATGGGACTAAAGATACTTCTCCACACGACATTCCTCCCATTAAACTCTCTCTTTTAATATCAATTTTTTCTATTTTTCCGGTTCTTATACTTTCTAAAACACATGCTGCACTATCAGGCTCAACTACTACTGTCTTAGGTATATTTACCAAATATCTTGCAATACCAGCAATCATTGCTCCTGCCATTCCCCCCACACCTGCTTGTAAAATTATATGAGATATTTCGTTTTGTTTTATTTGATCAGCTATTTCTTTCATCATGACTGTATACCCAGCCATAGTATATTTTGGAACAACCATATAATCTTTCCAAGCAACATCCTGAACTATATGCCAATTATTTTGAGTTGATTGTTTAATACACTCCATCAATGAATTTTCATAATTACCTTTAACCCTAATTACATCTGCTCCTAGTTCAGACATTGCCATACCTCTCGCTTCACTTACAAACTCACTAATAAAGATTTTACATTTTAAGCCAAGTTTTTTTGCTCCCCAAGCAACAGATCTACCATGATTGCCTGCTGTAGCTGTTGCAACAACAATACTTTTATTTCCTGTAGAAACTTTTTCTACCGCATAGGCACCTCCAAGAGCCTTAAAAGATTTAAGATTAAATCTTTTACTTTCGTCTTTATAATAGATTTTATTTAAATTTAGTTCTTTTGAGAGTTTATTTAATTCAATTAAGGGAGTTGGTGAATATCCTTCCCAATTAGAAATACTTAAGTAAGCTTCATCAATATCTTTTTTAGATAACGAATTCAAAATTTTTTTTTTATCAAAAGAAAAACTTTTATTTTCAATAAATTCGCTATGTTTCCACAAATGACCGTTAGATAAAATTGTCATATTCTAACACTCTAGCGTATTATCTCGTTCCCACCTAGTAATAGCTTTGGTTTTATCAAAAATCTCCCATAGTATAATTAGGGTTGAAATTTGATTTAATCTTAACTTATAAAAAGTGGTTACTTAGTCCACCTCTGCCAAACTTTTTTGTTGTCAGCTAACCATTTTTTAGCAGCGTCTTCATGAGTCATTTTATATAAATCGACTAACGCAGCCATTGCTCCAATTTGACTAGTATTAAAAGACAGTTTGTTAAACATTGCTGCGGCTGCTGGATGTGTTTTTGGGAAATTCTCATTAACAACTTTTTTCAAATAACCGTCAGGAGCTCCACATTTTCCATCACCACCATCTACTGGTCTACAACCATCATAATAAGGTGGGAAATCAATAAATGTAAAACCAGCACCATCTGTAAAGTTAGGAGTCCAATTATAAATTATAGTTCCTCTTCTCTCTTTTTTAGCAGCTTTAAGCTCTGCCCATAATGCATCTGCACCAGCAGCAAATTTTACTGTCCAAAGGTCACCAAGTCCAAGAGCTTCTATTCTTTGAGGTATAAGATCTCCGTGCCAACTTTGCGGACCTTCGAGCATACGTCCTTTTCCACCAGAGTCTCGAGTTGCAAATTTTTTCGCACAATCAGGATTTTTTAAAGCATTCCAATCAGGTAATCCTGGACAATATTTTACAGCCCAATCTGGATAACCCATATCTGCAATTATTCTTGCTTCATGATCACCCCAGTCTATAACACCGCCTTTATCCCTTGCTGTATCAAAAGATTTACCAAAAGCAGATTCCCAAACTTCATGTGAAATTGTTACGTCACCAATTCTAATAGACTCATAAACAGTTTGTGAGTCTGCTGGAACGTACTTAACGTTATTACCCATACTTTCAAAAATTCCACCAATTACATATGCCATAACAACTTGGCTTGACCAATGGTGAGTAGGAATAACTATGGGCTTTTTACTATCTGCAGCATTTGATAATCCTGTAAAGCTTACTAAAAAAATTATCATTGCAGACAAAAATGATATTATTTTTCTCATTTATTCCCCTTTCTTAATATTAAGTAACTTAAGTATGTGCCTAAGTAATATGATAGTCAACTACTAGATATTTATATAATATAAGAATAGAAAACAATGAAAAATATTTTAATTATTGGTGGTGGAGCTATGGGTTCGGCATTTTCGATACCATGTTTAGAAAATAATAATAGGGTAACAATTACTGAACCTTATAGTAAAAAATTTATTAAAAACCTTTCATCTAAAAATAAATTTCATTCAGCTTTAAAAATAAAACTACCAAAAAAATTAAGATTTAAAAAATTTTCTCATGATTTATTTAATGAAAAATTTGATTTAATTGTAATTGCTCTAAGCCTTTCCGGAATTGATTTTATTGGTAACTATTTAGATAATTTAAAGATTAAAACTTCAATTTTAGTCCTGACAAAAGGTTTAAAATATGAAAAAAAAAAAAGGAAAATTTTAACTATTTCAGAAAAATTTCAGAAAAATTATAATTTATCAAACATTTCTATTCTAAAAGGACCTTGCTTAGCTAAAGAACTAGTAAGAAAAAATCAGACGAGTGTTGTTATTGCTAATAAAAACATCAATAAAGCTAAGCAAATTGGTAAAATGATTTCTACCGATTATTACTTAACAGAATTTTCTAGTGATATTATTGGAATAGAAGTTTGTTCAGCAATAAAGAATATTTATTCGATGATAATTGGGGCAGGACAAAGTTTAAATGCTTCATCAAATTTGTTTCAGAAATCTGTCATAGAAATGAATTATTTAACCAAATATTTTAAAGGTAATGGGGAAACTACATTGAGTCTTGCGGGAGTTGGTGATCTTTATGTAAGTGCAGCTGGGGGTAGAAACAGTAAAATGGGAAGTTATCTCGGTAAAGGTTTTACATTCAAAACTGCAAAAAAAAAATTTATGCCAAATGATACTGTTGAAGGAGAACAATTAGCAAGAGAAATAGCCCCTTTTATTTTTAAAAAAGTTAACAAAAAAAAAATTCCCTTGATGATAAACTTACTTAGAACAGTAATTAGAAATAAGAAACTTAAAATTAAAGTTTAAAATAATCCCTCTGTTTCACCTTTTTTATTAAGTTTAATTGAATTAGCAGCAGGAACTTTTGGCAAACCTGGCATTGTCATAATTGATCCACAAACGACAACAATAAATTCAGCTCCAGATGATAATCTTACTTCTCTAATTGGTATTTCATGATTTGTTGGAGCTCCTTTACGTTTTGGATCAGTAGAAAAACTATATTGGGTTTTAGCTATACAAACTGGTAAATGTCCGTGACCATTATTTTCAAAAATTTTTAGTTGCTTTTTTACCTCATCATTTGCTGAAATTTTATTAGCTCTATAAATTTCCTTAGCGATTAAATCAATTTTGTCCCACAATTTAAGTTCATTTTTATATAAAAAATTAAATTTATTTTTGGTTTTGTTTTTTTTACAAATCTTAACAACTTTTTTTGCAAGATCTATTGTACCTTTTCCACCCTTTGCCCAATGTCTACATTCGCTTACTTCTACATTCACATTATCACAGAAATTCAAAACTGTTTTTACTTCTTTAGTTGTATCTAATACAAAGTGATTTATAGCAACTATTGGTTCTAAATTAAATTTTTTAATATTTTGAATGTGTCGTTCTAAGTTAACCAAACCTTTTTTTAAAGCATCAACATTCTCTATTTTCAAATCTTTTTTTTCAACACCTCCATGCATTTTTAAAGCTCTTATTGTTGCAACAATAACAACACATCTTGGATTTAGACCAGCTTTTCTACATTTGATATCTAAGAATTTTTCAGCACCAAGGTCCGCTCCGAAACCTGCTTCTGTAACCACATAATCAGACAATTTTAAAGCTGCTTTGGTTGCAATAACTGAGTTACATCCATGAGCAATATTTGCAAAAGGACCTCCATGAATAATAGCTGGATTATTTTCTAAACTTTGAGTTACATTAGGCCGTATTGCTTCCTTAAGTAAAACAGTCATTGGTCCATGAGCATTAAGATCTTTAGCATAAAGTGGATTTCCCTCTTTATTATAACCAATAGTTATATTCCCAATTCTTTTTTCTAAATCTTTTAGATCATTTGATAGACAGAATATTGCCATAACCTCTGATGCTACAGTAATATCAAAACCATCAACTCTCTTAAAATTTTTTGCTATCCCACTTGTATTAATATCTATAAATCTTAAAGCGCGGTCATTCATATCCATTACACGTTTCCAAACAATATTGCTTTCATCTATGTTAAGTTTATTTCCCCAATAAATATGGTTATCAATCATTGCTGACAATAGATTATGAGCAGAAGTAATTGCATGAAAGTCTCCAGTAAAATGTAAATTTATTTGTTCCATAGGAACAACTTGAGCATAGCCACCTCCAGCTGCCCCTCCTTTCATACCAAATGAGGGTCCTAAACTTGGCTCTCTTAAACAGACAATAGATTTCTTTCCAATTTTATTTAAACCATCGTTTAAACCAACAGAAGTTGTTGTTTTCCCTTCCCCAGCTGGTGTGGGGGTTATAGCTGTGACCAAAATTAGGTCACCACTTTTTTTTTTTTTTAATTTATTCAAAAATTCAAAATTTATTTTAGCAATATGTCTGCCCATTGGACTGAAGGCACTACTTTTATCTGGTATATTTATTTTTGCTAAAATTTTATTAATTGGCTTCATTTTAGCCTTCCTTGCTATTTCAATATCTGATTTAAATTTAGGCATTATAATTCTTATTTAATAAAATCGCCTGATTAGTATCTCTTTTTATTAGCTTTGGAAATATCTAAAAATTATATATAAAAAAAATATGAACTATCTATATTCATTATTATAAAAATTAATCATGCAAAAATATTCAATTTTTAGTCTAATAAAAAATGCCTTCTCTAATCACAAAAAATGGGACTTAGCCTGGAAAGATCCAACACCAAAAAAAGAGTATGATGTAGTGATTATCGGAGGGGGAGGCCATGGACTGGCAACGGCGTATTATCTCGCAAAAGAGCACAATATTACAAATGTGGCTATCATTGAAAAAGGATGGATAGGGGGAGGAAATGTTGGTCGTAATACAACAATAATCAGATCAAATTATATGTACGACGATAATGCATTGTTTAGTGAATTTGGAATGGATCTTTGGAGAAAAATGAGTCAAGACCTAAATTATAATGTGATGTTTTCTCCAAGAGGGATTATCAACCTTGCACACTCAGATGCACAAATGAATATTTATGCAAGACGAGGTAATTCTATGCGATTGAATGGAATTGATGCAGAATTATTAAACCGAGAACAAGTAAGAGAAATTATTCCAATGGTAGATTTTTCTGAAAATGTTAGATTTCCAATTTTTGGTGGGTTAATGCAACCTAGCGCAGGAACTGCAAGACATGATGCGGTAGCATGGGGTTATGCAAGACAAGCAGACTCAATGGGAGTTGATATAATTCAAAATTGTGAAGTAAATGGTTTCGATATAACTGCTGGAAAAATAAATGGGTTAAGAACCTCTAGAGGAAATATTAAAGCAAAGAAAATTGGATTATGTGTTGCAGGTAGTACTAATATTTTAGCTGAAAAATTAAACATGACACTGCCAATTGAAACCCATCTTTTACAAGCATGTGTTTCAGAGCCAGTGAAACCTATTTTAGACAAGGTAGTTACTTTTGGTGCTGGACATTTTTATATAAGTCAATCTGACAAGGGCGAGATGGTTATGGGTGGTGATTTAGATGGCTATAATAGTTATGCGCAAAGAGGAAATTTACCAACACTTCAACATGTATTAACTGAGGGGATAGCTATGATGCCATTCTTAAGCAAATTAAAAATGCTTAGAACTTGGGGCGGTATAATGGATATGTCAATGGATGGTTCACCTATTATAGATAAAACTCATATCGAAGGTTTGTATTTAAATTGTGGATGGTGTTATGGTGGTTTTAAAGCTACTCCCGCATCTGGTTGGACATTTGCCCATACTATTGCTCAAGACAGAGTTCATGAATTAAATGCTGGATATAGTTTAAATAGATTTAGTACAGGTCATCTTCTTGATGAGAAAGGACTTGGTACAAAAACTTGGATTTCTTAAATGCTTTATATTAATTGCCCACATTGTGGATTGCGGTCACAAAACGAATTTTCTTACGGAGGTGATGCAACTGTTAAAAGACCTGATTTAAATAAAGAAATATCAGATCAAGACTGGGATAATTTTGTTTATAATAGAAAAAGTTTAAGAGGAAAACATTGGGAATTATGGCAACACATATCAGGTTGTCGCCAATGGATTAAAGTTGAAAGAGATACTTCTACTCATGAAATTTTTAATACACTTAAAGCTAATGAGGAAACAATATAATGGTTCAAAGCTTTAGATTAGATGGAGTAGGATTAATTAAAAGAGATAAAAAACTTTCATTCAAATTTAATGGAAAAATCTATTATGGATATGAGGGGGATACCCTTGCTTCAGCCTTAATAGCAAATGGTATTCATTTAGTTGGTAGAAGCTTTAAATATCACAGACCAAGAGGTTTTTTTGGTGCAGGTGTTGATGAGCCTTATGCAATTGTTCAACTATTTAGAAATGGTGAAACTGAACCAAATATAAAAGCCACAGAACAGGAACTTTTTGAAGGGTTAGAGGCAAGTAGTGTAAATTGTTGGCCTAGCGTTAACTTTGATATTGGAGCAATAAATAATTTTTTAAAAATATTTTTACCTGCAGGTTTTTATTATAAGACATTTATGTGGCCAAAAAGTTTTTGGTATAAAATTTATGAGCCATTGATCAGAAAAGCTGCTGGTTTAGGAACTGTGTCAACAAGCCATGACAAAGAAAGATATGAACATAAATACGAATATTGTGATTTATTAATAGCTGGTTCAGGGCCATCTGGATTAGCAAGTGCGTATGCTGCAGCCAAAAATGGAGCAAGAGTAATTTTAGCAGAAGACAAATCACGTTTCGGAGGCACTTTATTAACTAACGATGTAAATATTGGAAATAAATCAGGCAAAGAATGGGCAGAAGGTATTATTTCTGAACTCAAAGAAATGCCTAATGTGATAGTTAAAAATAGGTCTCAGGTTTTTGGTTATTATGATCACAACATGTTAGTAATGACAGAAAGAATAAGTGATCATTTACCTATAACAAAAAAATTTCATCCAAAACAAAGACTTTGGTATATTAGAGCTCAAGAAGTTCTGATCTCGAGTGGTTCTATAGAAAGACCATTGGTATTTGGAAATAATGATACTCCAGGCGTAATGCTTTCTTCAGCAGCAAAGGAATATTTAAAAGTTTATGGAGTTTTAGTTGGAAAAAAACCACTTATTTTTACCAATAATGACAGTGGTTATGAAACAGCAATTGAATTTAAAAAGAACGGGATTGATCCAGTAATTTTAGATACAAGAAAAAATCCACAATCTGAAATAGTTGATGAGGCAAAACACTTAAAAATAAATATTAAGTTTAGTTATGTAGTTGTTGCTGCTAAAGGATATAAAAAAGTAAAATCTGCTGATATAGCTCAAATTTCTGATGATAAAGAACAACTTGGAAAGTTAGAGAATGTAAAATGTGATTGTATATGTGTTTCTGGGTTTTGGACACCTACTATCCACTTAGCTTCACAATCTGGGAATAAAACAACTTTTGATGAAAATATTGATGCTTTTGTCCCTGGGATATCAAAACAAAATGAAAGAACATTAGGTGCAGCCAATGGAGAATATAGATTATCTGAAACCTTAAAGAATTCATTTGAAACTGGTTATGAGCTATCAAAAAAGATCACTAATAATGATAATAAAGTTTCTTTTCCAAATGTACTTGAAAAAAAATCAACTGTTCATGATAAATTTTGGTGTGTTCCATTACCAAAAGGTAAAAACTATAAAAGATTTTTAGATTTTCAAAACGATGTTGCAGTTTCAGATATAGAGATAGCACTTAAAGAGGGATATCGATCAATTGAACACGTAAAAAGATATACTACTTTAGGCATGGCAACTGACCAAGGTAAAACAAGTAATCTTAATGGTTTACAATTAGTTTCTAAAATAGAAAATAAAGTTGTTCCTGCAGTAGGTCATACCACTTTTAGACCTCCATATACACCAGTCTCTATAGGAGCAATTGTTGGAAGAGAAATTGGTAAACATTCAAAACCTACAAGAAAATCTCCAATGCATTCATGGCATGAAAAAAATAATGCAGTTTTTGTTGATGCAGGAGTATGGTTGAGACCTAGATACTATAAACGAGGTAATGAAAATTTATTTGAGGGATCAAAAAGAGAAGCAAAAAATGTAAGAAGAAATGTTGGTGTATGTGATGTTACAACTTTAGGTAAAATTGATATTAAAGGACCTGATGCAGCAGAGCTTCTAAATCGAGTTTATACTAATGCATGGTTGAAATTACCCATTGGAAAAGCTAGATACGGTGTCATGTTAAGAGAAGATGGAATTGTAATGGATGATGGAACAACGACAAGAATCTCAGAAAACCATTATCATATGACTACTACTACAGCTCAGGCAGCAAATGTTCTATCTCATTTAGAATATTACTTACAATTAGTTTGGCCAGAATTGAATGTAAATGTTGTTTCAACTACTGAACAATGGGCTGGGGCTGCGATAGCAGGACCAAAATCCAGAGATTTATTGCAAAAATTATTTCCAAATTTCGATGTATCAAATGAGGGTTTACCTTTTATGGGTTATATGGAAGGAGAGTTATTTGGTGTAAAAGCAAGAATTTTTAGAATTTCTTTTTCTGGGGAGTTAGCTTATGAAGTAAATGTTGAGTCTGACAATGGGAACTTTATGTGGGAAAAAATTATGGAAATTGGTAAAGAGTTAAAGATTCAACCTTATGGAACTGAGGCTTTATCAACATTAAGAATTGAAATGGGACATGTTGCGGGGTCTGAGCTCGATGGAAGAACGATACCTTATGATAATTCCTTAGAGGGATTAGTAAGTAAGAAGAAAGACTTCATTGGCAAAAGATCTTTGTCCAAGAAAGCTTTTAGCGCAGACGATAGGCAAAAAATTGTTGGCGTTATACCTTTAGATAAAAAAACAAGTATCCCAGAGGGTTCACATTTAGTCAAAGATTCAAAGGCGTCATTACCTAACCCAAAATTGGGATATATTTCTGCTTCTTGTTGGAGTGTTGAACATGATAATCCATTTTCTCTTGCTATACTTAAAGATGGAAAAAACATGATTGGTAAAAAATTATTTGTAATGTCTCCACTTAAAAATAAAATAATTCCAGTTGAGATTGTTTCATCACATTATGTTGATCCGAAAGGTGAAAGAGCAAGATCATGAGCTCAACATCAGCTTTAGAAAGCATTCATTCAAAAGGTAAATTTGGAGATCATAAATATAAAAATAAAAATGAAATTTTGAAAATTTCTGAAATAAAAAATTTATTAATAGTCCAGATAGCACAGTATAAATGTTCTAAAGTTTTAAGTGAGACCATTGATTTAGATAATTTAAAATTAAAAGACGTACCATTCAGTGTAGCTAATAATGATAATACAAGAATTTTATGGAACGGCCCGAAAAATTGGCTTCTAGTATCAACTAAAAAAAATTTACTTAAAGACATCTCAAAGATTTTAAAAGATAAAGATTTCGCTTTAACAGATATATCGCATTCAAAAGCCATTATTGAAATAGAGGGAAAAGATGTAAAGGAAGTTCTAAAAAAAGGATGTCCTTATAATTTCAATATTTTGGAAAAAAATAATTCAATTAATTCAGTGTACAATGGGATAGCATTTACGGTTGATATGCTTCAAAGTGATCCAAATAAAGTAAGATTGTTTACTCTAAGAAGTTTTGGTGAATCTTTATATCACTCTATTACAGATGCATCATTAGAATTTGGTTTTAAATCAATATAATTATTTTAATCTCTAGTTGCAATATAAACACCCACTGAGGTAATTATAAAACCTATAATATCTAAGAAAGTCAAGTCTTCATTAAGGAAAAACCATGCCATGAAAGCAGATGTAGTTGGTATCAAAAAAAATATTGAAACTGTTTTACTTGCTGAATTTTTTTTAATTAAAAACATTAATATTGTAAATGCTCCAAAAGATACTAAAAAAATTTGGTGACTCATTGCAATAAAAAATGTTTTAGTAAAATCAATATATGGTTTGACAAAAAATATGATTACAAGAATATGAAAAAGATATCCACCGAGTGCTTGATAAAAATTACTTATTACTAATGGAAGATTTTTACTTAATTTTTTTTGCCAAATTGTAGAAAATGTAATTGAAATAAGAGCAACTATAGTTGCAATCAATCCTAAAAGTGGAATATCTGAACCAATATCTACACCTAGAACTAATACCGCTCCTACAAATCCCAATGAAATGCCAATCCACTGTTGTATTGATACTTTTTCATTTAACATAGGTCCAGTTAAAATATTTGTTAAAATTGGTTGCAGTGTCACAATTAAAGCCGCTATGCTTGTTGGCATTCCAACTGAAATAGAATAAAAAACTCCTCCTAAGTAAAGTCCATGAAAAAGAACTCCACTAAATAAAGCCTCTACCAAATTTTTTTTACTTATAATTATTGACTGCTTTAAATAAATCGAAAATATATAAAAACCTATTGCTACAAAAAAAAATCTAAACGCTAATGCTGAAAATGGATCACTATTATCAATTATTGGCTTAGTAGTAATAAAGGCAGAAGACCATAACAATACAAATATAATTGGAAAAATTCTGACCATTTCAGGTTTTATAATGCATTTATACTTACATTAGATTATTAAATTTAGTTAAATTTACTTATGAAAATTAGCCTTTTAAGTTCTATCTTGAGTTGTATTACAAAATGTATAAAAATCTTAATTATTATGATTAGAAAAAAAATAATTTTTGGATTATTTTTAATCAGTACACTTGGAGCTTGTGGAGCTCCAACAGCCATGTTGGGACCAGCTTATACTTTTTCATCTACAGGTAGTGCTTTACAATCTGGGTTTTCTTACGGTTCAAATGAACTTATAAAAAATTATACAGGTAAAACTCCATTAGAAAATTTAGAGGAAATTGTTACAAACAACCCTACAATTGAAAATAACATTCAAAAACAAACTTTAGAAAGTGACGATTTTTATCAATTAGTTAAAAAAAAAATTCAGATGACTAAAGGTAAAATCAAATTGTCTAGTCAATAATTTTAAGAAAAATTAAGTGGTTTTGTTTGGTTTCTTTACACCACAATTCATAACTCTCACACATTCTCCACAAATGATCAAAAGATCGTTGAGATAATTCTAGTGGGAAATGACTTTTTGCGTAATACAGTTTAGGAAATTGAATTAGTTGTTTTATCATCATATCTTTTTGAATATAAAGTAACTTTAATGTTTCTTTAGGAACTTTTTTTTCAAATTTTTTTATTAATTTATCATGAAATTTACCACTACTTATTTCATTGTACTCATTTGTTCCAATAAAAGCTTCTAAGGAATTTATGATTGAAAAGTCAGAATTTTTCTTTTTAATTTCAGATATTTTTAAATAAATTGACTCAGCTACATAAAGCACATACGGCTTTTCACATATAGACATTCTTATTTTCTATATTTATTCATAGCTGAATTAGCTAGAATTAGATTAGGATCTAAAAAAATCTTTGATGATTTAATTGTTTTAAAAGATTTAAATGCAAAAATAGCTATAGGTAATTCAGTACAACCAAGAATTATTTTTTTACATTTTTTTTTAATTAGATAATTAATTGCAGGTTTAATTACTCTACTTGCTGCTTTTATTTTACCCATCTTTACAAACTTGATAGCTTTATTTACAGAATTATTTTGATTAAAACTATTTGGGAAAATTAATCTATAATCTTTGTCAAAAAATTTGTTATAGACACCAGTATTTAAAGTCCCTTCAGTAGCAAGCAAGCCAATACTTGAATTTTTTTTACATTTTTTTTTTGTATAATTAAGAACTTCTTTTGGCATATTTACAATTGGTAGATTAATTTTTTTTTGTAAATCATCATACCAATAATGAGCAGTATTACATGGTATAACAATAAACTTACATTTGCTTTTTTTAAGAACTTGACATCCATAAATTAGACTGTTTAAGACTAATGAATATTTTTTTTTACCTACTTTATTGTTTTTCTTTTTAGATAAATTTTTTGTATGAATTCCTATAGATTCAGGTCTTCCTGGAATATTTGATTTATTATAAAGAATGAATAGTGGATAATCTTGATCAATTTTTCCCCTATTTAAAATTGCTAATTTATTACAAAAGTCAAGACCAGCTTGAGTTCCCATTCCACCTAGAATACCAATCATAGTAAAATTATTTATAAGTTTCAGAGTAGTTCATTGGCTATAAAATAAATCAATTCTCAATAAAAGAATTGGAAATAATTACAGCCAATAAAATGATATTATGAAAATTATGCAGTTTTTAAGTTAACTGCTGAAGGACCTTTAGGACCATCTTCAACATCGAAAGTCAAAGCTTGACCCTCATCTAAACCGTTCATACCAGCATCTCTTACTGCTGAAACATGTACAAACACATCTTTTTCTTTATCTTCTCTTTCAATAAAACCAAATCCTTTGGTTGGATTGAACCACTTTACTTTTCCTTGTAGACTCATATTTATCTTCTTACTTTTTGTTGTGTTAATATATTACTTATAATTAAGTAATTTTAGCTTTCTTCATAATTTATAGGGTTTTGTCAACTAAATAGATGTTTTTGGGGCTTTTTTTGTACTAATCGTTGTTTATCTGTTTAGTTAAATAGATAGAATTTATATCCTCTTTATAATGTGCGAAGGGCTCACAAGGAGCAAAATCACATTTTTTAAATAATTTTCGTGCTGGTTCAAAAAATTTACCTGCACCCGTTTCTATACTTAATCTTTTTATATTTAATTTTTTAGCCTCAAGGATTAAATAGTGAATTACTTGTATACCATTACCTTTGTTTCTATAATTGTCGTGAATCCGAATTGATTTAAATTCTCCATGTTCTTTTGTAAGAAATTTCAAAGCACCACAGCCAAATAACTTTTCCTCTTGCCATAGACTCCAAAATTTAATTGATGGAGTTTTAAGCCCAGGTATATCAAGAACATGTGTACTTCCTTCAGGGGACGCAGCTTTTAATTCTATAAAATGTTTTGTCAAAAGCTGATTAACTTCAGGATGATCAAAATTTCCCTCTATTGATTTAAGCATTTAAAGTAAAGTTGTTATATGACCCATTTTTCTTTTCTCTTTTATTTCTTTCTTTAGATAATCAAAAAAAAATTCATTCTTACCTAGTTCTAAATTTTTTCGATAAGGTTCAATTTGGTTGCCAATTAAATTTACCATTTTAGCATTAGATAATTTTTTTAACGCAACTTTTTCAAGTGAGCATACAGCTCTTACATGATTTTCAAATTGACTTACATTATAAGCATTAATAGTTAAATGGCCAGAATTATGAACTCTTGGTGCAATTTCATTTACGTATAGATTTTCATTTCTATCAATAAAAAATTCTACACACAATGTACCAATGTATTTAAGTTCTTCTGCAATCATGATAGCCCAATCTTTTGATTGATTTAAAATTTTTTTACTAATTTCAGCAGGTATAACTGAATATTTAAGAATTTGATCTTGATGGGTATTTTCTATTGGATCATAAATCTCAAAGTTATTATTACCATATCTTGTCACTATAACTGAAATTTCTTTTTTTAGCTTTACTAGCTTTTCTAGTATGTAGCCTTTAGAAAAATCTATATCTAATGAATTTATATCCTCAGCTGTTTTGATTGGATACTGACCTTTTCCATCATAGCCCATTGTAGTAGTTTTCAAAATTCCTGGTAAAAAATCTCCCAATGTTTCAATATCAGATTTTTTTTCTATAGATACATATCTTGTTGTTCTTATATTGAGCTTATTTACAAAATCTTTTTCAGCAATTCTATGCTGTATAAGTCTGTTAACTGATGGTTTTGGCAAAACAGGTTTTAATTTATTCATTTCATTAAGAGTTTCATAAGGAATATTTTCAAATTCATAACTAATAACGTCAACTTTACTAATAAATTCTAATATTTTTTGTTTATCATCGTATCCTCCAAAAATAAATTCATCACAAAAATTTTGTGCTGGAGCATCTTTATCGTCTGAGTAAATGACTGTTCTTATATCTAACTTTTTTGCTGCTGATGACATCATGCTACCTAATTGACCTCCACCAATGATTCCAAGATTTTTTAATGCCATCCTTTTATTATTTTGGATTTTTTTTTACTGATTTGGTTTGAGATAATCGCCAACTTTTCAATTTTTTCTTTATAACAGGATTACTATTTGCAAGAATTGAGGCAGCTAATAAAGCAGCATTAATTGCTCCATCTTCTCCTATTGCTAAAGTTCCCACAGGGATACCTTTTGGCATTTGGGCAATAGACAAGAGGCTATCTAGACCTTTTAGTTTTTTACTCTCAATTGGAACACCTAAAACAGGAATCGTAGTTAAAGCTGAAATCATACCTGGAAGATGAGCGGATCCTCCTGCACCAGCAATTATTACACCAATATCATTTCTATCTGCAGAACTTGCATATTCAAACATTCTATTTGGGGTTCGGTGAGCTGATATTATTTTTGTTTCAAATTTAACACCTAAGTTTTTAAGGATTTTAGTAGCTAATTTCATAGTTTTATAGTCAGATTGACTACCCATAACAATAGAGACTTTAAGTTTTTTAATATTTTTCATGATATTGTAAGCTTAATCTTTATTTCAAAATTAAATAATAAATTCAATAAAATAAATAGTATTTAAAAAACATATTGGTATGCTTAATTATTATTCATCAAAATGAAATTTAAAATAGATAATTTACAATACTGCAATTGGTCTAGAAAAATTTTTGAAATTAATAGAGAGGCTGGGCTTGATGCAGTGCATGTAACAATAGTATATCATGAGGATTTTGATGAACATTTGAGTGAAATCCAAAAATGGAAAAAATTATTTGAAGAAAACTCAGACTTAATTTTTCTCGGAAACAATTTCAAGGATATTGAGAAAGCTAATAAAGAGAAAAAAACAGCAATTTTTTTTGGATTTCAAAATTGCTCACCTATCGAGGATGATATTAATTTAGTTGAAAAAGTTCATGAACTTGGATGTAGATTTATGCAACTAACTTATAATAATCAATCCTTACTAGCTACTGGATGTTATGAAAAAATTGACAGTGGGGTAACAAACTTTGGCCGAGAAGTAATAAAAGAAATGAATAAAGTAGGTGTTGTTGTAGACATGTCTCATTCAGCAGAGAAAAGTACTTTTGATGCAATAGAAATAAGTGAAAAACCAATTGCTATAACTCACGCTAACCCATCATTTTGGCACGCTGCTAAAAGAAATAAATCTTCAGAATTATTAAAAACTTTGAGTGATAGTGGTGGTATTCTAGGTTTTTCTCTTTATCCGCATCATTTAAAAAATAATACAAATTGTACTTTAGAAAGCTTTTGTGAAATGATAGCCAGAACAGCTGAAGTTATGAGTGTAAAAAATATTGGAATTGGTTCTGATCTTTGTTTAAATCAACCGGATGAAGTTGTTGAATGGATGAGAAATGGAACTTGGTCTAAAAGTAAAAATTATGGAGAAGGATCCAAAAATAAACCAGGTTTTCCAATTCAACCAAAATGGTTTGAAGATGCAAGAGGTTTTAAAAACTTAGAAACAGGTTTAAAAAAAATCGGGTTTTCAGAAACTGAGACTAATGGAATACTTGGCAATAATTGGTATAATTTTTATAAAACTATTTAGAAATGAATGTAGAATTAAGAGATCCCAATATCATTATGAAGCTTTCAAGGCTGGGTTCATTTCACCAATCTAGATTGTCTTTTTTAAGAAGTTTTTTAAATGAATTTAAAGATTGGGATTATAAAAGAGATTTATTTGATTTAGATAAAGATGGATTTGGAACAGCAGTATATTCTTTTAAAAAAAAAGACAGAATTTATTCTTTAATTTGTTACGCCAACAAAATCAATGATAATGAAAGATCAGATAGAGTAATAGCAACCAAGTGGGACGCAGCTTTTACATTGCATGATGGTGTGCCTTTAAAAGAAGATATTGAACGATTAAGAAATGAAGTTCCAAAACAAGAAGTTGGTAGATTGTCTTATAAAGAATTAACATTATCAAGAGCAAATAAATCAGTAAGAGTATTTGATCATGTAGTTGAAAGTTTAAGCAATGGATCTCAACCAAATTTAAACTTACTTGAAAAAGTGGGATATTTGTACAGAACAACAGCAGTATATGGATCAGGTAAGTTTGGTTTAGCAGATCGATTTAGAATTAAAAATAGAGAAGAAATTAACGGACCATTTAGATTAGAAATGATGCTAGTTTATCTAGTCAGACAATTTACATTTGATCAAGTTAATCACGTAGCAAAAAATAGAAATCCTAAATCAGCTGTTAAACTTGATCCAAAAATTTGTAGAAATTTGGGAATTGGAAATTCAACTGGATTAGGGATGGCCCCATTTATTGTTAATCATCCAACATTACTTAATAATTGGATACTTAGTAGAGAAGTTGCACTCAAAAAAATTAGAGAAATTAAAATTGCTGAAACTAAAGATATAAGTTTGTTTAAAGAGTGTGTCAAAAATTCTCTTAAAAATATTACTAGTTGGAACACAGAGAGTGAATATCAACTTAAAAAGATAAAGCTTTTACTTCAAGATGTTAGAAAATTTATTAATTTTCTTGAAAACGAATTTAACTTTAAAAAAAATTATCCTTTTAATGAAATTTACTTTTGGCTAGAGAAAGAAACCTGTGAGGAGTGTATTGAGTATATTGTTTCAATAATGATGGAACCATTTGGTGAAATAGTTCAACCTTTGATTAGTCAAATGAGCTCAGAAGAAGAAAAATACTTTAATATTCCTACTGAGCGAAATGTAGAAGACTTAAAGAAAATTTTAGAAAATAAGTATTCAGATATTCTGAAAATTGATTTTAATAAAGAAGATAGTAATCAAAAATTTTGGTTTATTTCAAAAAACAAAGAAGAACCAAGATTGGCTAATCGTTTTGAAGAGAGTGGTGCAGATTTAGAACAACCCCTAGCCATAGCAAGAGATATAAAAAAACTATATGAAAGACTTTTGTCTTTGAAAAATAATTTGAAAATTAATCAGTTTTTAATTGATAATTCTGATTTAAGACATGTTGTAAGAAGGGCTTTTATTATTGAAAACTTTCCATATTCAGAAATACAAGACAATACTATAGGAGAAAATATAGTACCAATTGATATGCTGCGATTGAAATTATCTTTTTTTGGAGCTTTAAAGTTTGACCCCAGATCTGACAAGTGGCTGAGAATATGTATGTTTCAAGGTGCACCACTTCCAAGTGAATTAAAAGATTACGATGAGCAATGGGTTTATAAAACCTTTTCTTAAATTATGAAATCTTTAAGTGAAATTGAGACAACAGTAAAAAGAGCAAGTCGAGCCGCTGGTTATTCTTGGGGTATAGCTGAAGAGGTTGGGAAATCTATAAGGTTATCTGAATTATTTGGTTTCCCAGGAATTAAACACCTTAATCAATATTATCAAAATAAAAAAAAAGAAAATTTTGATAATATAAAATTAATCAATAAGGTTAACAAATCAAATGGATTATCTTTTTGTCCAATCACTTTAGGAGTAAATTTTATTGATCAAGTTAAGAACATAGAAACTTTAACAAAGTGTTCAGTTGAAAAATTAGCTTATCCATTATTACTTTTGCCTTTTTTAAGTAGAGGTTCAGAAATAATTGGAAAAAAATTATTATTTTCATTTGATGATAGTAAATTTTTGTTAAATTTCAATGTAAGTATTTCCTCAAATTTTTGGAACAAAGAAATTCCAATATTAGCAAATCAAGTAGAAATAAGTTTTTTAAACAATGAAGATAATTTTTCTGACAACGATTGGAAAAATCTTTACAAGCTTGCTGAGGATACTTTTGTAGAGGAAACAGATAGTTTAAAGGAGAGTGCTGCAGGCGCTGGTTTGACTGACAATGATTGAAGATGAAGAAATTGAGAAAAACTTAAGAGATTTAGATAATATATGTGATGAATGCAAAGAAGAGGATGAAAGTGTTTCCCAAAACTTAATTTTAACTGGTTTTAAAATTTGTAAATCTTGTAGAATTTCAAAAACTATTTTTCCAATTTAGCTCAACATATTGCTATTCCCTTGAAACAAAGAGAGAATATATAAAATAAAAATAATTTGAGGGGCTAATGATATCAACAATGTTTTAATATAATTTTCATAATTTAATATAATATTTAAACCAATTATCAATGAAACATTATACCAAACATAAGTAACAATTATAAAAAATAAAAAAGTTTGATTAAAAACAATAAAATTTAAAAGAAGAGGAGACTGCGCAAAAGCTACCAATATTATTATTTTTCTAAAATTGCATTTCGTCTTTTTGTTAGGAAATAATACAACCCCAATAAAGTATAAGTAAATTGATTTGAAGACCCACATTAGGAATGATGAAATTATTACAGCTTTTAAAGATGGCCCTTTTATTTGGCCTAAATTGAAATTAAGACTCATATAGTTCAAAAACGAACTATTTGGAATAATACTTATTATAGATCCAATTAAAATAATTGAAACAGCAAAATAAATAGATGCTTCACCAAAGTTTTTATTGTTACTATAAAGTGATTTGTCTAACCTTATCGATTTTATTATTATACTTAGAAATTCGTTTAACATCTATTTTTTCTTCTCTTCTTTATAAGAAACAATTAGTGGAATAATTATTAAAGCAATAATAATTATTATGCAAACTGCAATTAAGAAACCCTTAGCCATTTTTTAAATTTAAAAGGGGAGTTAAACTCCCCCTTTTAAATAGAATTAGCCTTTTACAACTTCTCTTGTATTAGCATTGAATGACTCCTTAAATGGAATATCAACTATTACTGCATCTACTGGTGTACCCGCTTTGTCAGAATATTTTTCAGGTAGGTGAACTTTATACTTAGTACCAACTTTACCTTTAGGAAATCCATTTTGATTTAGTGTTCCGTCAAAAGGAACATATCCCATTGCAAT
Source organism: Pelagibacterales bacterium SAG-MED47 (assembly GCA_014653355.1). Lineage (GTDB taxonomy): Bacteria > Pseudomonadota > Alphaproteobacteria > Pelagibacterales > Pelagibacteraceae > Pelagibacter. The sequence goes on from JACWEO010000003.1 coordinate 80,926, forward strand.
ATTAGTTTTTTTTTCAGGATGATACCAAGGAGAAGTTAGAAATCCTACAGGTTCTCCTCCATCTTCATTTGAGATTAACCAAAAATCTGGTGCATAATCTTCAATTGGTTTTCCTCCTAATTCAAGACCTACCAATTGTAGTTTATAGGGTTTTTTTCCAGCTTTGATTTCATCTTTCATTTTTTCAAGAGCAGGTTTACCAACATAATCAGCTTTCTTATTCCACTCCCCTTTACCAGATAATGAAACTTGGTAACCTAAATTACATTGGAAAGGATTATGTTGCTGATCCATGTCTTGTCCCCAAGAAAGAATTCCTGCTTGAATTCTTCTATGATGAGCTGGCGCTATAACCATTAAATTATGTTTTTTTCCTGCATCTAAAACTGCATTCCACATATCCTCAGCATACAAAGTTGCATCTCTTAAATATATTTCATATCCCGCTTCACCTGAGAAACCTGATTGTGAAATAACACAACTTCTACCACCAACCTTAACTTCAGCTAGACCATAAAATGGCATATTGTCAAAATCGACTTGATCTCCACAAAGATCTTTCATTAAAGCTTTAGACTTTGGACCTTGAATTTGAACAGGACAAGCATCTATTTCTTCAACTGTACAATTAAATCTTTGATCTGCATTTACTCCTTGTAAATACATACCAATATCTGAGTCAGATAAAGAAAACCAAAATTCATCTTTAGAAATTCTTAAAAGAATTGGATCATTTAAAACTCCACCATATGCATTACATAAAATTACATACCTTGCTCTCATGGGAGAAATCTTAGTTGCATCTCTTGTTATTACATAGTCTGTAAACTTTTCTGCATCAGGACCTTTAACTCTAATTTGTCTTTCAACAGCAACGTTCCACATTGTTACATGATTTACAATTGCATCATATTCGACCATTGCTCCACCATCCTCTGGTTTTACATATCCTCTTGGATGATAAATACGATTGTATACAGTTGCTCTCCAACAACCTGCTTGCATTGATAAATGCCAATAAGGCGATTTCCTTACTCTTGTTGAAATTAACATTTCAACCTTCGTTGGTCCACTTTGTCTTAAATTGTATGGTACTTCTCGATCAGATTGATCAACAGAGGTAACATGTTTTAATTTAGTATAGTCAAATTCTTTAGACATAACTATTCTCCTTCAACCACTTGTTAGTTTCCTTCAAGCCGCCGAATGTATAAATGTGGAAGAAATCAGTATGCGATTTAACTTTCCCAATTAAATCATTAGGGTCTTTAGGTTTTAATAAATCTAACGCCTTACTAAAATTAGATTTAAGAAAATTTAAGGAATTTTTTGCTCCAACAATATTAGCAAATTTTATTAAGCTAGATATTTTAAGAGGGCCAGTAATTCCCACATGCACTGGTACGCTTTGTTTAGAAATAAAATCTATAATAGGCTGAGGATCCATTAACCATTGGGTTACAATATAATCAGCATAAGGCTTTTTATCTATCATAGCTTTTTCTAAATCTGAGACGGATATATCAGGACTCCCCTCAGGGTGTCCAGCAATTCCTATCTTCATTTTTTCAAAATAACCTGTTTCTAAAAGTTGAAATGAACTATCAAATTTTCCCATTGGTTCTCTTCCACCACCAATAATCAGAGCTTGCTTTACACCCCCATCTTTACATCTAGACAAATAATCTTTTAACTCCTCTTCATTCTGAATAGATCTAGCTGGGAAATGAGGTACTGGATTAAACCCTTTTTTTTACAAGCTCAATTGCCTTTTGGGCAGTTTCTTTATAGTCACCACCTGGCAACATAGTAATGTAAACATCACTTACCGCTGGGACTGTTTCAAGGTCTGTGTTGGGACCAATTTCTAATGAAAAGTTCATTTTTTCAGATCATTATCCTTTTTAAAAAAGCTGTCAAAGAAATTCATCTATTGATTAGATAAAATTGTTGCCAAAGATTATGTGTGTTGTTAACAACTTATTAACTATGAAGATAATATTAATTATGGGTTTACCCGGGTCAGGAAAAACAACATTGGCTAATGAATTGGCACCCAAACTAAATGCCAAAAGGTTAAATGCCGATGAAGTTAGAAAAAAGGCAAATGACTGGGACTTTTCAGAAGAGGGAAGAAAAAGACAGGCAAAAAGAATGGCAGATTTTGCATTAAAACTTAAAGACGATGGAAGTTATGTTGTAGCAGATTTTATTTGTCCAACACCTCAGGCTAGAAGTTTATTCCCAGCAGATTTTGTTATTTGGGTTGACACAATAAAAGAAGGAAGATTTGAAGATACTAACAAAATGTTTGTAAAACCTGATAAGTATGACTTTCATGTTACTACACAAGATGCTAAAAATTGGGCACCAAAAATACTTAAGGAGATAAAATAATGGCTTATGAGTGGGATAATAAAAAACCAACAGCACAAATGTTAGGAAGATGGCAACCATTTCATGACGGTCATTATACTTTATTTAAAGAAATAATAAAAAAAACTGGTCAAGTTTGTATTCAAGTTAGAGACGTCCAAGGGGTTGATGACAATCCGTTTGATTTTGAGACAGTTAAAAAAAATATTGAAGATAAACTTAATCCAGAATTTGAGGGACGATTTAAGATCATGGTGGTACCTAATATTACTAATATTTGTTACGGTAGAGGAGTCGGATATAAAATAGAAGAAATTGAGCTTTCAAAAGAAATTCAAGAAATTTCAGCTACCAAAATAAGAACCAAGATGAGAGAAGAAGGTAAACTTAAATAATTTTCAATGAACATTAAGGTCATTAATAAAAAAAATATTTCAAGAGTCATAATTAATGAACCCAAAACTTACAATTCTTTATCTTTTAAAAATTTAAATGATCTAATTAAAGTTTTTAATAAATTAGATAAAGATAAGAACATTAAAGTGATTATTCTTGAAGGAGCTGGCAAAGGATTTAGTGCAGGACATAACTTAAAAGAAGTAAGAAGTTTAAAGAAAAAAGAAAAATATCAAAAATTATTTAATCTTTGTTCAAAATTGATGCTGAAAATAGTTGAAGGAAAAAAACCAGTAATTGCTAAAGTACATGGTGCTGCCTACGCTGCAGGATGTCAGTTAGTTGCAAGTTGTGATTTAGCTTATAGCACTAGAGATGCTTTATTTGCTACACCAGGAGTAAATATTGGATTATTTTGTAGTACTCCAATGGTAGCGGTTAGCAGAAAGATAAACAGGAAACCAATGATGAAAATGTTACTAACAGGAGAACCTATTAAAGCAAATTATGCAAAAGAAATTGGTCTGATTAATGACTGTTTCTCAAAATCAAAATTAAACAATGAAGTTTTAAAAATAGCCCAAAAAATTGCTTCAAAATCAAACTTAACTATTAAAATTGGTAAACAAACTTTTTATAAACAGTTAGAGATGCCTTTAAGAAAAGCTTACGCCTACACTAGTAAAATGATGACAATTAATATGATGGCAATGGATGCAAAAGAGGGAATTTCTGCATTTCTAGAGAAAAGAAAACCGATTTGGAAAAATAAATGACCACACAGCAAGCTAAAGAATTTTGTGAAGATCAGATTAATAAGGATAAGTGATGAATGATTTAGAAAAAATAAATAATACTTGTTGTGGGCCCGGTTATCCTAGTCCATCTGAAGCAATTAAAGCACCTAATGAAAAACTTTTATATACAATAGCTATTTATACTGGAACAGGAATTCAAAAACCTGATTATCTTGCAACTGTCGATGTTGATCCAGATAGTCCAACTTATTCAAAGGTTATTCATCGTTTAGAAATGCCAGGAATTGGAGATGAATTACATCATATGGGATGGAATGCATGTTCTTCATGTCACGGCGACACAGGGATGAGTAGAAAATATCTTTTAGTACCAGGTGTTAGATCAAATAATATTCATGTAATAGATACTGCAACAGATCCATTTGCTCCAAAAATCCACAAAGTAATTAAAGGCTCAGAAATAAAATCCAAAACTAATTTGTCAGGACCACATACGGTTCATTGTCTAGGATCTGAAATTATTATTTCTTTTCTCGGTAATGCCAAAGGGGAGGCTCCTGGAGGATACTTGCACCTCAACAAAGATTTTGAAATTGTTGGAAGATGGGAAAACTCAATGGGAGATATCCCTTTTAGCTATGATTTTTGGTATCAGCCACGTCACAACGTGATGGTAAGTTCAGAATGGGCTGCACCTAATACCTTTATGCCAGGCTTTGATTTGGAAGAAGTCGGACACTTAAAATATGGACGAAGACTTCATATCTGGGATTTTAAAAAAAAAGAACCAATTGAAACAATGTATCTTGGTGAAGATGGTCTAATACCATTGGAAGTAAAATTTAAGCATGATCCTGATAGCACTCATGGATTTTGTGGGGCTGCACTAAGTTCTAACGTTATTCATTTTTGGAAATCCAAAGAAGGAAAGTGGGAGTGGGAAAAAGTTATAGATGTCAATAATGAACCTCACCCAGATTGGCCCATACCTATTCCTGGAGTAATGTCTGCAATTCTTGTTTCAATGGACGATAAATATCTTTATTTAAATAACTGGCTTCATGGAGACATGAGACAATACGATATAACAGACCCACACAAACCAAAATTAACTGGACAAGTTTGGATTGGTGGACTTTTAGGTAAAGCACCAATTATAAATGGAGTAAAAATTGCAGGAGGTCCTCAAATGTACCAATTATCTTTAGATGGTAAACGAATGTACGTAACAACTTCCCTATTTTCAACTTGGGATAATCAATTTTATCCTGACATAAGAACACAAGGCGGCGCTATGGTTATGATTGACTGCGATGTTGAAAATGGTGGTATGAAAATCAATAAAGATTTTATAGTTGATTTTGGTAAAGAACCTAATGGCCCAAGTAGATGTCATGAAAGTAGATATCCGGGTGGAGATTGTACAAGTGATATATGGCTGTAAAGAAAATTACTATTATCAATCGTGAAAATAAAACTTTTGAGGTCTCAGACAAAAAACCCTTGCTACAAGAATTACGTGCTCAAGGAGTCGATCTTCCTTACGGTTGTGAATATGGAGGCTGCATAACTTGTGCAGCAAAACTTATTAATGGTGAAGTAGATCAACGTTCCCAAGTAGCTTTAAATAATAGACAGATTAACAATGGTTATGTTGTTTTATGTGTTGCTCGACCAAAAACTGATTGTGAAATTGAAATTGGAGTTGAAAGTCATGATAAACTCTACCGCAATCCTTTTCTTGACCCACTTGCACCACATGAGTTAAAAGCTGATATTGCAACTCAAAAAAATATTAAAAAGAATAAGTAAATGGACCATACCAAGCCTTATAGTGATGAATATTTAAAAGATATTTTGCAATCTGTTAAGACTATAGCAATGGTTGGTGCTAGCCCTGATAAGACTAAATTTAGTTATGGAGTCTTAAGAGTCCTCCATGAAACTGGATATGATATGATACCAGTTAATCCAAAACCTGAAATCAAAGAAATACGAAATCTAAAAGTATATCCTAATCTTGCATCAATTGATCGTCCTGTCGATATGGTTGAAGTTTTTAGGAAACCTGAAGATCTATATGGTGTTGCTGAGGAAGCAATTGCAATTGGTGCTAAAGTATTATGGGGACAAATAGGTGTTATCAATCATGAAGCTGCTAATCTTGCAGAAGAAGCTGGTTTAAAGGTAGTAATGAATAGATGTCCAAAGATTGAACTCTTTCGACCATTTTGGAAACCAAGACTTGATCAAAAAATATAATACAAAAACACAATTCGAGTATAATAAAATTACAATACTTATATTATTTGATTATACTATAAAAGTATTTAAATGAAAAAAATTTTTCTTATATATGGTCATTATGATGATAAATCATTTAATGCCGCTATTAAAAATACTTTCACTAAGATAGTTGAAGAAAATGGTCACTTAGTTGACAGTGTTGATTTATATCAAGAAAAATTTAATCCAGTTTTTGCAGGTGAAGAACCAGATGAAATAGTTTTGGATCATAGAAAAAGAATAGATGCATGTGATACAATTGTATTAATTGCACCTATATGGAATTTTAGAATGCCGGCAATAGTTGAAGGGTGGATAGATAAAGTATTAGCTCCACCTTGGGCATTTAAATTTCAAAAGCTCTGGGGCAATTATGGGTATCCAATAGGAAACCTTAGAGATAAAAAAGCAATTATTTTTTGTACTTATGGATCACCCAGATTAGCAATCACAACATTTTTTTTAAACTTACCAATTAGAAGATTGAAAAGGGGTGTTTTCCATATGTGCGGCATTTATAATATCAACTATAGAAGATATTTTGCTGTACCTTTTGTAGGTGATAAAAAAAGAGAAGAGTTTCTAAATGATGTTAAAAAAACTGCCCTTAATATCTAGTATAGTTACAATCATTATTTTAAATATTTCATATTCAAATGCTGATTTAAAATTTCCAAATAATTTAATTTTACCAGCAGAAGTAATCAAGATTCAGTTAGTAGGTCTAATGGATAATGACAAAGATTTTAAAGACAGTGGGATTGAACAAACTTGGAATTTTGCTCATCCAAATAATAAAAAGAATACTGGCCCTTTACCAAACTTTAAAATGATGATTAAAGGAAATTCTTACCAAATGTTAATTGATCATTTGAATCACAATATTACAGAGCTTGGAAGTAGTGACAAATGGGCTCAATTTGAAGTTATTATTTTAGATAAAAACAAAATTTATCATAAATTTAATTGGCAGGTTGAAAAATATACTATGGATGGACCCTTAAAAGACTGTTGGTTGACTACCATGGTATCTAATCCCATATCATTGGGAAGTTCAATTTGATATTCTTAGATACAATTTTGTTTCGAAATGAATAAAAATTTAGTAGGAATCGCTTAATGAAATCTAAAACAAAAGTAGTAGTTGTAGGTGGTGGAGTAGTAGGAGTCAGTGCACTTTATCATTTAGCTAAAAAAGGGTGGTCTGATGTAGTTCTTGTAGAGAGAAAAGAATTAACTTCTGGATCAACTTGGCATGCTGCAGGATTATTACCACTTTTCAATATGAGCTACTCTGTAGGTCAATTACATAAATATGCAGTCGATCTATATAAAAAATTAGAAGATGAGACAGGAAAGAATGTTGGATTTAGTGTTGTATCAAACATTCGTTTAGCAAGTACAAAAGATAGAATGGATGAATACCATCAATATGCGGGAGTAGCTAAAACTATTGGTGTCGATGTAAAATTTTTAACACCTCAACAAGTAAAAGAAATTTGGCCTTTATGTCATACTGATGATTTAGTAGGTGCTATTCAACATCCTGAAGATGGCTATATCCAGCCTGCAGATTTAACCCAAGCACTTGCTACAGGTGCAAGAAATATGGGAGCCGAGATTTACAGAAATACTACAGTGATTGCAATTAAGCAAAATAAAGAAGGATGGATTGTTGAAACAGACAAAGGATCGATTGAATGTGAACATATAATTTCTTGTTCAGGAAACTTTGCAAGACAAACTGGGGAAATGGTTGGATTAGATATTCCAGTGATTCCTGTTGAACATCAATATATTGTTACTGAACCTCATCCAGAAATTCAAAAAAGAAAAAAAGAAGGTCTTCCTGAAATGGGAGTACTAAGAGATAGTGATAGTAGATGGTATATGAGAGAAGAGGCTGGCGGATTAATATTAGGTCCTTACGAAGATGGTGCTCCTGCTTGTTATGTAGAGGGTCCATCTAAGAGTTCAGAATATGAATTATTTCAAGAAGATTTAGATAGACTTGCCCCCCACATAGAGGGAGCAATACATAGAGTTCCTGCTTTTGGTGAAGTAGGAGTTAAAAAAGTTTATAATGGTGCAATTTGTTACACACCAGATGGAAATCCTATAGTTGGACCAGCATGGGGTTTGAAAAATTTTTGGATTAATGAAGGTCATAGTTTTGGAATTACTGCTGCTGGTGGAGCTGGTTGGCAATTAGCAGAATGGATAGTAGATGGAGAACCAACCATTGATATGCTAGGTGTTGAGCCAAGACGTTATGGAAACTACGCAACTAAATCTTATCTAAAAGCTAAAAATGAGGAGGCTTATAGCCATGTTTTTATTACTCACTATCCGGATGAAGAGAGACCAGCTGCAAGACCTCTAAGAACTTCACCATGTTATGAAAGAATGAAAAATTTAGGTGCAGTATTTGGACAAAAATTTGGTTGGGAAAGACCAAACTTTTTTGCAACTGATGACATGGAGCAAAAAGATGATTGGTCTTTTAGAAGGTCTAAATGGTTTGATGCTATAAAAAAAGAGTGTCAAAATGTTAAAGAAAATGTTGGCCTTTTAGATATGACAGCATTTGCAAAATGTAGAATAAGAGGGCCAAAAGCAGAGGAATTTTTAGATTATTTAGTAGCAAACAAGCTTCCAAAAAAAATTGGTAGAATAAATTTATGTCATGCTCTTAATACTAAAGGGGGTGTTCATTCAGAATTTACAATTATGAAAGAAGCTGAAAATAAATATTATCTTGTTTCAGCAGGTGCAAATTTAAGATTAGATCATGACTGGATTCAAAAATGGATGCCCACAGATGGCTCAGTTATATTTGAAGACTTAACAAATAGTACAGGAGTACTTGTTGTAGCAGGACCAAAAGCAAGAGAATTAATGCAAAGGGTTTCTACAGATGATTTTTTAGGAGAAAACTTTAAATGGTTAACAGCCAAAAATGTTAACGTCGGGTATGCTCCTGTTAATGCTATGAGAGTAAACTTTGTTGGTGAATTAGGCTGGGAACTTCATCATCCAGTTGAGTATCAAAACCATATATTCGATAAATTAATGGAAGAAGGAAAAGATTTAGGAATTAAACCTTTTGGAATAAGAGCAATGAATAGCTTGAGACTTGAAAAATCTTACAAATTAGTTGGTACAGAATTATCTATTGAGTATTCGCCATATGAATCTGGTTTAGATAGATTTATTCATCCTAATAAAGGTAATTTTATTGGGCTTGAGGCTTTAAATAAATGGAGAGAAAAAGGTTTTGATAATAAATTAGTTACACTAGAAGTTCATAATACAACAGACTCGGATGTTTTAGGAAACAATCCTATTTACAAAGATGACAAAGTTGTAGGAAGAGCTACAGGTGGTGAATATGGATTTAGACTAGACAAATCTATAGCTTTAGCAATGGTGAAACCTGATCTTGCTAATGTTGGTGAAAAACTTAAAGTTGATATATTGGGAAAAATGTATGAAGCTACAATTTTAGAAGAAAGTCCATACGATGTTGAAAATAAATTATTGAGAGCTTAATGAAAATTTTAGTCGCAGTAAAAAGAGTTATTGATTACAATGTTCAAATTAGAGTTAAAGAGGACAATACAGGCGTAGTCACTGATAATGTTAAGATGTCAACAAATCCTCCAGATGATAATGCCATTGAAGAAGCAGTAAAAATTAAAGAGTCCGGAAAAGCAACTGAAGTTATAGCCGTCACCATTGGGGAAGAGAAAGCTCAAGAGACAGTTCGTAAAGCTCTAGCTGTAGGTGCTGACAAAGGTATACTCGTTAAAACAGAGGGGATTTTAGAACCATTAGCAGTTTCTAAACTTTTACAAAAAATTGTTGAAAAAGAAAAACCAGACTTAGTTTTTATGGGCAAACAAGCAATTGATGATGACTGTAATCAAACTGGTCAAATGTTAAGCGCATTACTCAATTGGCCCCAAGCAACTTTTGCATCTAAGATTGAGATTAAAGATAAATCCTTAGAAGTTACAAGAGAAATTGATGAAGGATTAGAAACAATCGAAATAAATCTTCCAGCAATTGTTACATGTGATCTAAGATTAAATGAACCTAGATATGCTTCATTACCAAATATAATGAAAGCTAAAAAGAAGCCAATTGAACAAATAAATGCGTCAGAATTAGGGGTAGATATAACTCCAAGAATCGAGCAAACTAAAGTTGAAGAACCACCTAAGAGAAAAGCGGGAATAAAAGTTTCTAGTGTGGCTGAACTTGTTCAAAAACTAAAAAATGAAGCAAAGGTAATATAAATGTCAGTTTTATTAATCGCAGAGCACAACAATAAAGAACTTAAACCTTTTACACTTAATGCAGCAACAGCAGCTTCTCAAATAGATACTGACGTTCATGCGGTAATTATTGGTCACAATTGTGAAGAAGCAGCTAAAGCACTTTCAAAATTAGAATTAGTTAAAAAAGTGATTCAAGTCGAAGCTCCTCACTATGAAAATTTTGTTGCTGAAAATTTTGCGCCAGTAATTGTAAAGTTATCAGAAAATTATTCTCACATTGTTTCTTCTGCAAATACTTTTGGAAAAAATTTAATGCCAAGAATTGCTGCGGCAGTAGATACTTCTCAAATTAGTGATATTACAAAAGTAATTTCTAACGATACTTTTTTAAGACCAATTTATGCCGGAAATGCTTTTGCAACAGTCAAAAGTAAAGATAAAAAAAAATGTGTTACAATAAGACCCACTTCATTTGATCCTTGTGAAAGTTCGGGTGGTTCAGCACCTATTGAAAAAGCTGAAGCAGGTGAAGAATTTGTACTAACAAAATTTATAAAAAGAGAAGAAATTAAATCTGATAGACCTGAACTTGGAACTGCTAGAGTAGTTGTTTCAGGTGGTAGAGGAATGCAGAGCGGCGATAATTTTAAATTAATTACATCATTGGCTGATAAATTAAATGCAGCGATTGGGGCTTCTAGAGCAGCTGTTGATGCGGGTTATATAAGCAATGATCATCAAGTTGGACAAACAGGTAAAGTTGTAGTGCCAGATTTATATATTGCTGTAGGTATATCTGGAGCTATTCAACATTTAGCTGGAATGAAAGAAAGCAAAATAATAGTTGCAATCAATAAGGATGGCGAAGCACCAATTTTTAGTGTTGCTGATTATGGTCTTGAAGCTGATCTTTTCGAAGCACTTCCTCAACTCTTAGAGGAATTGAACAAATTAAACACTATACAAAAATAATATAATCTGTAAAAAATTAACTTATGTCCAGAGAGACAATGGAATATGATGTTGTGATAATAGGTGGTGGACCATCCGGTCTATCAACAGCTATTAAACTTAAACAGCTTGATTCAAATTTAAATGTTTGTTTACTAGAAAAAGCATCAGAAATAGGTGCACATATTTTGAGTGGAAATGTTTTTGAGACTAGAGCATTAGATGAATTAATTCCTAATTGGAAGGAATTAAACTCACCTATTAAAACTAAGGTTAGTAAAGAAAAATTCTTATTTTTAGGAAAAACAAAATCATTAAGCTGGCCAACTTGGCTTTTACCCTCGGTTCAACAAAATCATAAAAATTATATTATCAGTCTTGCAAACTTATGCAGATGGCTTGCTGAACAAGCTGAAGCATTAGGTGTTGAGATTTTTCCAGGGTTCCCAGCTAGTGAAATTTTATATAATGAGGATGGCTCTGTCAAAGGAGTAGCAACTCAAGATATGGGTATAGATAAAGAAGGAAATAAAAAAGATAGTTTTGAACCAGGTATTGAACTTTTAGGTAAAGTAACAGTCTTTGCCGAAGGTTGTAGAGGTCATTTGGGAAAACAGTTAATTAAAAATTTTGAGCTAGATAAAGGCAAAGATCCTCAACAATATGGCATTGGTTTCAAAGAAATTTGGGAAATAGATGAGAAAAATCATGAAGAAGGAATGGTAATGCACACCGCTGGATGGCCGCTAGATAAAAACACATATGGTGGAAGTTTTATCTATCATGCTGAAAATAAGCAGGTTTTTTTAGGATATGTAATTGGTTTGGATTATAAAAATCCACATTTATCTCCGTTTGATGAATTTCAGAGATTTAAAACTCATCCTGCAATTAAAAAGATTGTTGAAGGTGGAAAAAGAATTTCTTATGGAGCTAGAGCTTTAATTGAGGGAGGATTTCAAAGTTTACCTAAAATGTTTATGCGAGGGGCACTATTAGTTGGATGTGATGCTGGTACATTGAATATGCCAAAAATTAAAGGATCACATACTGCAATGAAAAGTGGAATTATTGCAGCAGAAGCAATTCATGAACACATAAAGGATAAAAAAGATTTATCAATCTTTGAAGAAAAATTTAAAAATAGTTGGTTACATGAAGAATTATATAAAGCTAGGAATGTAAAGCCGAGTTTTAGTTGGGGATTAATATTTGGTATTATTTTCACAGGAATAGACCAAATCTTATTTAGAGGTAAATTACCATTTACTCTTAAGCACAAACATACAGATCACGAAACTTTAAAACCTGCAAATGAAATGCCAAAAATTGATTATCCAAAGCCAGATAATGTAATTACTTTTGATAAGACAAGTTCAGTTTATTTGACAGGAACAAATCATTCAGACAATCAACCTGTTCATTTACAATTAAAAGATCCAAATTTACCTATTAGATATACGTTAGAAAAATTTGATGAACCAGCACAAAGATATTGTCCAGCAGGTGTATATGAAATTCAGAAAGAAAATGAAGTAAATAAATTTGTAATCAATGCTCAGAATTGTATTCATTGTAAAACCTGTGATATTAAAGAGCCTTCTCAAAATATTAATTGGGTAACACCAGAGGGTGGTGGCGGCCCTAAATATGGAAATATGTAGCTAAGAAAGATCTATTGCAAATTTTTTTAAAGTTTCAATAGGCAAAATTTTTAAAGTATTTTCATGGGTTCTTTTTAAAAAAATTGGACATCCTTTTCCAGCTTCTACTGCTCTTGCATACCAAGTGGCACAAATACACCAGCCATCTCCATCTTTAAGCCCTGGAAACCCAAATTCTGGATGAGGTGTAATTAAATCATTACCAGCTTCTTTACACCATTCTAAAAATTCAGTAGTTACTTTTGCACATACAGTATGTAAACCACGGTCATTCTCATCTGTGTTACAACAACCATCTCTGTACCATCCAGTTAAAGGGTCTAAAGAACACTCTTCTAGACTTTCACCTAGAACATTTTTTTGGTTTTTGTTCATTTATATTTTTGTAGGATTCGGTTGACCTTTATAAACTTTTTCTGGATCAAATTTTTTTTCTTTTTCAGTAAAATTCATTTCTACTTCTCTACCATTATCTATTGGTCCTAAAGGGATAGATCTATAAAAACAAGATCGATAACCTACATGGCAGCTTGATCCTTCTCCAATATCAACAGTTAACCATATTGAGTCTTGATCATCATCAATTCTAATTTCAGTAACTTTTTGCGTAAAGCCACTTGTTTTACCTTTATGCCATAATGCATTTCTTGATCTACTAAAATAATGAGCTTCCTTTGTTTCAATTGTTTTTTTTAAAGCTTCAACATTCATGTATCCGTGCATTAAAATTTCTTTTGTTTTAGCACACATCGTAATGACTGGAATAAGCCCATCATTATCAAATTTTGGAGAAAGGAGATTCCCTTCCTCGATTTCAAGTACATTTTCTCTTTTTTTGAACATAAATGGTAATTTTGTAGCACATATATAGATATATTAAATATTTTAAAAATGTGCATTTATAGGTATAAAACTCCTCATGAAATTGGTTAAAGATATAGATAATAACGAAAATTCAAAAAAAATTTCAGACAAAGAAGCTGAAGAGGCATTCAAGACAATATTATCTTGGATGGGAGAGGATCCTAATAGAGAAGGATTGTTAGAAACACCTAAAAGAGTTGTTAAAGCATTTAAAGAATATTTTAAAGGCTACAAAGAGGATCCAGCACAAATTTTAGATAAAACTTTTGGTGACGTTGACGGTTATGACGATATGGTTGTTCAAAAAAATATTTCAGTGCAAAGTCATTGTGAGCATCATATGGCTCCTATTATTGGAAAAGCTCATGTAGCTTATATTCCAAAAGAAAGAGTGGTTGGGTTAAGTAAATTAGCTAGAGTTGTTGACGTATTTTCAAAAAGATTGCAAACCCAAGAAAGATTAACTATGCAGATTGCGAATACCCTTATGGAATCTTTAGATGCAAAAGGAGTAGCTGTAACAATAGATTCCACTCATCAGTGTATGACTATGAGAGGTATTAAAAAAGAACAAGCTACAACAGTAACAAACTATTACTTAGGTCAATTTAAAGAAGACCTTAGTTATCAAAACAGATACCTAAGATTTATTAGCATAACAAAAGATTAAAGTGTCTGATCAATTTAAAGCATTAATTTTAAATCAAAAAGGTGAAGAGTTTACCCGTGAGGTAAAATCAATAGATAAAAGTTTTTTAAAGCACGGGGATGTTACTATTAAAGTAGATTACTCAGATCTCAATTTTAAAGATGGGATGATCTTAAAAAATGGCGGAAGATTAGTTAAAGAGTTTCCTCACATCCCAGGCATTGATTTCTCAGGGACAGTTTTAGAAAGTGAAAATTCAAATTTTAAAGAAGGTGATGAAGTAATCTTAACAGGATTTAGAGTAGGTGAAATTTTTTATGGTGGATACTCTCAAGTTGCAAAAGTTAATGGAGATTTTTTAGTTAAAAAACCAAAAAATTTAACTAGTAAACAAGCAATGATACTTGGTACTGCTGGTTTTACATCATTAATGAGTGCTTTTGCAATTAAAGCAAGAGAAGAAATATTACTTGGAGAAAAAGTAAATAATGTTTTAGTAACTGGAGCAACAGGTGGTGTTGGAAGTGTTGCAGTGATTGCATTAAATAAAATGGGATACAATGTTACTGCAGTTACAGGAAAAGATTCTAAAGCAGATTATTTAAAATCTTTAGGTGCTAAAACTGTTGTAAATCGAGCTGAATTTGACAAAGATCCAAGACTTATAGATAAAGGTTTATGGGATGGTGTTGTAGATACCGTTGGTGGAAAGATATTAGCTAACGCAATAGTTCAAACTAATCCAAATGGAATTATAGCAGTTTGTGGAAATGCAAATACTAACGAACTTAATACAAGTGTTATCCCCTTCATGCTTCGAGGAATTAAACTTTGGGGAATGGACTCAGCAAACTGTAGTATTAAAAGAAGAGAATTTATTTGGAGTGAAGCTGCAAATTTAATTGATTTTGACTTACTAGAAAAATCTATTCAAACAGTTAGCTTGGAAGAGTTAATCGAAACTTATCCTAAAATATTAAAAGGTGAAATTTCAGGAAGAGTTTTGGTTGACCTTAATAAATAATGGATTGGGATAAATTAAAGATATTTCACGCAGTTGCAGAGGCAGGAAGTTTCACCAATGCAACGGTAAATTTAAATCTTAGTCAATCAGCGATCAGTAGACAAATCCAATCGTTAGAACAAGATTTAAAAGTTCAATTATTTGAACGACACGCAAGAGGTCTAACTCTCACAGAGAATGGTGAATATGTATTCAAAACGGCCCATGAGGTGATTAGTAAGTTAAAAGAAGTAGAAACATCATTAGGAGATCAAAAAAACAAACCTACAGGTAAATTAACCATCACAACTGTAAGAAGCTTTGGAACTCACTGGCTAACTCCAAGAATTCAAGAATTTATGAGACTAAATCCTGAAATCGAGATAGAGCTGGTTTTTGACGATAAAGAGTTAGATTTGAGTACAAGACAAGCAGATATAGGTATTTTTATGAGAAGACCAAAACAGCTTAATTATATTCAAAAAAAACTCGTTGATATTAAGTACTTTATATATGGCTCTAATAAATATTTAGAAAAATACGGAATGCCCAAAACAATTGGTGATTTAAACAAGCATAAATTCATCTCATTTGGAAAAGGTGCTCCATCTCCAGTTTATAATCCTGATTGGGCTTTAAAATTAGGCATGCATGATGGTAAAAAAAGAAAAACAATAATGAAAGTAAATAGTGTAATGGGACTACTTTTAGCTGTTGAGTCTGGAGTTGGCCTAGCTGCTTTGCCTGAATATTTGGTAAGTAATTCAAGCAAAGTTATAAAAGTATTACCTAAATCAGAGGGCCCAATAACTGAAGCACATTTCGTTTATCCCCAATCCCTAAAAAATACTGCCAGAGTTCAAGCTTTTAGAAACTTTCTTTTTAGTAAAATAGGCGACTGGGTAGCTTAATCTTCCTGCGACACTATTGCGATTGATAATCATTATCATTGCGAATAATTATCATTTTCAATTACTAATATGCGGAATAACAGAAAAAGTAAAAAATGAGGAAAATTTCAATTTTAACGCTAATTGCATCAATATTTGTTTCAACTTTTGCGGTTGCTAACGAAGTTAACGTATTTAATACTAGGCATTACAAGGCTGATGCAGAACTTTATTCTAAGTTCACAAGTATGACTGGAATTAAAGTTAATCTAATTAATGGAAAATCAGGAGCACTTGAAAAAAGAATAATTGAAGAGGGCGCAGATTCATCTGCAGATCTTTATATTACTGCTGATGCTGGAAGATGTGGTGCTATGGATGCAAAAGGTCATCTTCAAGGTGGCTTAACATCTGCTGCTATAAAAGCTGCTGTTCCAAAAAGCTTTAGAACAAGTAAATGGGTTGGAATAGCAAAAAGAGCTAGAATAATTTATTATTCACCTGAAAGAGTTACTGGTGCTGAATTATCTGGAATGTCTTATGAAGGTCTAGCTGATCCTAAATGGAAAGGAA
Source organism: Pelagibacterales bacterium SAG-MED47 (assembly GCA_014653355.1). Taxonomy (GTDB): domain Bacteria; phylum Pseudomonadota; class Alphaproteobacteria; order Pelagibacterales; family Pelagibacteraceae; genus Pelagibacter. The sequence continues at coordinate 97,619 of JACWEO010000003.1, forward strand.
GATTAGTAATAAGAAAATCTAGCAACATATATAACAAATCTCTTGTAGCTTCATTAATTGAAAATAATGGAAAAAAAGCTACAGCTGAATGGGCAAAAGGAGTTGTTGCAAACATGGCTAGAGACTCTAAAGGAAATGATAGAGCTCAGATCATGGCAGTAGCAGCAGGAGAAGCTGATATTGCAGTAGCTAACACTTATTACTTAGCTCTAATGCTGTCTGGTAAAAAAGGTGCTGAACAACAAACAGCAGCTAAAAAAGTAAAAGCTTTCTTTCCTAATCAAAATGGCAGAGGAACGCACATGAATGTTAGTTGTGCAGCCTTAGTAAAAGGAGCACCGAATAAAGATAATGCTGTTAAACTTGTAGAATTTTTATTAACTCCACAATCTCAAGAGCACTTTACTAACAATACATTTGAGTTTCCAATGATTGATGGTGTTTCACCAAGTCCATTAGTAGTAAATAACTTAGGATTAGATTTTCAACAAGACATGAAAACTAAACTAGCTTCTTATGGAAAAAATCAAGCTGCTGCATTAGAAGTAATGACAGCTGCTGGTTGGAAGTAAACAAATAATGAAAGAAGAAAAAAAATTTATGTCTGATATTGATTTAAATAAGTCTTCCAGTGCATGTTCCCCATGTAAACAGGAGTGTGAAAAAATCAATAAAAGACTAAATAAAAGAAAACTAGAAGAAATTGAATCTAAGGAAGTTCCGCATCTCCTTAAAGTATTTAATTTTTAATTTTTCTTTCTTGTGTCCACTACAGATGGGGATTTGTGGCGGGCACATAAAAATTTCTATATATCAATCTATTTTAAGAGTGTTCATTCTAGTCAAGTTGTCTCCTACATTATGATGTGCACTCTTTAAATAGATTAAATAGACCTTCTTAAAAATCATATATTAATATATAAATTGAAAATGTTTAGAAATTTTAATGTTTGGTTTTTATCATCATTATTAGTTTCTATAATTGTTTCTATTCCAATTTTAACTGTATTAACTAGTTTCTTTGAGGATACATCAAATTATTATGAAATTTTAAAAGATACTTTTTTATTTGAGTATTTTTCTAATTCTTTTATTTTATTATTTTGTGTATTGATTCTTACGTTCATAATAGGAACCACCTCGGCCTACTTAGTGTCTTTTTTTGAATTTCCATTAAGCAATTTTTTTAAATGGGCCCTCATCTTATCTTTTGCAGTACCACCTTATATCTATGCGTATTCTTTAACAGCTTTCTTTGAGAATTATGGTACAGCCTTTACAATCCTTAAAAATTTATTTGGGGATGCAAATTATAATAAAAATATTCCTAAGTTTGATGGTATGTTTGGGGCAATATTGTCGATTACTTTTTCTTTATATGCATATGTGTATATTTTAGCTAGAGCATCTTTTTTATACCAATCTCAAAATTTAATTGATTTGGGTAGAAATCTTGGTTTTTCAAAATTTAAATCCTTTTACAAGATTATATTACCAGCAGCGCGACCTGCAATAGTTGCTGGCCTATCTCTTGTAGCCATGGAGACTTTAGCTGAATTTGGTGCAGTAGATTTTTTTTCAATAAATACACTTACAACTGGTATTTATAATTCATGGATAACATTTGATGATTTAGCTTTTGCAAATAGAATATCGTCCTTTTTGCTCTTGTTCATTTTTTCATTATTTATTATAGAAAATTTATCCAGAAAAAAGGCAAGGTATCACCTCAATGTCAGAGGTGGATTTAAGCAAAAAGATAAAACTAAGCTTTATGGTGGTAAATCTTTTTTAGCCTTTACCTTTTGTTTTTTTATATTTTTTTTGAGTTTTTTATTCCCGTTAAGTCAGATGTTGTATTGGACAATTAAATTTCCGGAAAATTTCTTTGATTTACCAATGATTGATCTTTTATTAAACACTCTTTATTTAGTAATATTATCTAGTTCAGTTTTAATAGTATTTTCTTTAATTTCAAATTATGGAAATAGAGTTTCTAAAAATAAAACTTTAGATATTTTATCAACTTTATCAATTTCAGGCTATGCAATTCCTGGAGTTATATTAGCCATAGCTTTTATTACTTTTATTGCTTGGTTTGATAATAGTATAATTAAATTTTTAGGATTTACTTCAATCAAAAAATTTTTTATTGGTTCAATCCTCAGTTTAGTATTAGTTTATTTTATAAGATTTTATTCTTTAGCTTTTAATGGGATAAAGTCAGGATATGAAAAAATCAATATATCAGTCGATGAGAGTGCTTATTTGTTAGGCTACTCAAAAAGAAAAACATTTATGAATATTCATATTCCTTTTTTGAGAAATTCTCTTTTATTTATAATTATTTTAGTCTCACTAGAGATAATAAGAGAATTACCCATCACTTTAATTTTAAGACCTTTTAATTTTGAAACTTTTGCAACTACAGCATATATTTCTGCTTCCGAGGACTTATTGGAGGCTGCTGCAGTGCCTTCATTATTTTTAATATTAATCGCTTCTTTATTCATTATAATTAGTTCAAAATATATTTTAAGAGAGAACAATGAGTAATAATTTTTTTGAAGTTAAAAATGTTGATTTTAAAGTTGGAGGCAAAACTAAGGTAGCAAATGTATCTTTTGCTATTGAAAATGAAGGTGATGTGATTTGTCTTTTAGGTCCATCAGGTATTGGAAAAACTACTATTTTAAGAACAATTGCGGGTTTAGAAAAAATTAATAAAGGATCAATAGAACTTAAGGGAAGTATACTATCTTCAGAAAAAAAAAATCTTGATCCAGAGGATAGAAATATATCTCTTGCGTTTCAAGAAAATAGTTTATTTCCCCATTACACTGTAGAAAAAAATATATTAATAGGTACAGAAAGAAATAAAGGTAAAAAAGATCATCAAGTCAACTTTCAAGAAATTATAGAGTTATTAGATATTTCTCTAATATTAAATAAATATCCACATGAAATTAGTGCTGGTGAAGCACAAAGATCTTCTCTTGCAAGATCTTTACTAACTCAGCCTGACTTATTATTGTTAGATGAACCACTATCCAATGTGGATCAAAGTTTTAAGGAAGAAATACAAGAAAAATTAAAGAAAATATTAAAGAGTTCGAAAATTACAACAATAATTGTTACTCATGACTCTTATGAAGCTTTTTATCTAGGATCTAAATGTGGAATAATTTTGAATCAAGAACTAAAACAATTTGATGATCCGTATAATGTTTATCATTTACCAAACTCCATTGAGGTAGTTAATTTTTTAAATAGAGGGACACTTATTCCTGCTGAAGTAACAAGCCCTAAAAGTTTGGAGAATAAAGATCTTGGAACAATTACTGGTAATTTTATTAAGCCTTTTCCAATAGGATCAAAGGTACAGCTTTTAATACAACCAGAGGACTTACACCATGACGATAAAAGTAATTTAAAATTTGAAGTGGTTGACAGAAAGTTTAGAGGCACTAATTTTATTTACACGCTTAAAACTCCAAGCAATACCTTAATTCCAGTTTTTGTTCACTCCCATCACATCCATCAACATGAAGATCATGAAAAATTTGGTATCAAAAGGCCAATTCATATTGATCATATAGTTTGCTTTTAATAGAAAGCTTTTAAATAAAATGAATAGTAATTTTAAAATATTCTTAAAAGGAATTATTGATGTAAGTCCATTGATGATACCCGTTGTACCATTTGGTTTAATATTTGGTGTCCTAGCTATTGATATAGGATTTACACCTTTAGAAACAATGGGAATGTCTTTAATAGTATTTGGTGGCGCTTCCCAAATTGTCCTTTTACAATTATTTTCTGGAGGCGCTTCTTCTTTAGTTATCATTAGTTCAGTTGGGGCTGTAAACTCAAGACACTTACTTTATGGAGCAGTAGTGTCTGAACATTTATCAGATTTAAAATTAATTTGGAAAATTATAATTTCTTACTTTCTAATTGATCAAGCATTTGCAATATCCAATGAATATTTAAAAAAAAATAAAGATAGAAACCGATATTTTCATTTAGTTGGTGGTGGGGCGACTTGTTGGGTTATCTGGCAATCAACAACAGTATTAGGAATTGTATTAGGTGAATCTATACCTGAAAAGCTGGGGCTAAGTTTTGCTGTTCCATTAACTTTTTTGGCATTATTAGTTAATGACTTTAGAAAATTTATAAATGTAATAGTAATAATTATTTCAGGAACAGTAGCTACTCTAGGTTATAATTATGTTCCTTTCAAAGCTTACGTAATAGTCGCAGCATTAGCTGGGTTATTAACTGCCATGATATTAACTAAAACCATTAAAACAAAATGAGCAATTGGACTTTAATTATAAGTTGTGGATTAATTACTTATCTCACTAGATTTACAATGATAGCATTAATTAAAAAGGAAATGTTTAATGACAGGATAAGAGAGATATTATCATTTGTACCATCTGCAATATTCCCGGCTATTATTTTCCCTGCAATTTTTATAAATGAAACTGGACTATTCCAAATAGGGGAAAACCCAAAGATATTAGCAGCAATAATTGCAATGATGATTGGGATATTATCTCGAAGCATAATTGCGACAATTTTTTCTGGATTAGCATCTTATTGGTTTCTAATTTTTGTAGTATAAAGAACTTATGAAAAAAATTTTAACATTTATCTTTTGTATATTTGCTTTTAGTGCTAATGCGATGGAAAAAAAGACAACCTTTAATAAAGAGTTGTTTGATAAAGCGCAGTCAGAGGGTAAATTTGTAGTAGTAAGTTCTTGGATTAAGTATTGTTCATCTTGTGCAGGTCAGATGAAAATTTTAAAGCAAGCCAAAAATGAAGGTGGACTATCTGATATTAAATTTGATAATATTGAATATTTTTCATTTGATGTAACGAATGAAGAAATTGCTAATTTACTAAACGTACAGTACCAAACTACACTTTTAATTTTTAAAGATAATGAAGAAATTTATAGAAGTGTTGGTGAGACAACTAAAGATTTAATTTACGAGGCTATTAAATCTTCAATTTAAAGTTCAGCACCTAATTTAAGATTATTTGCAACATTAAAATCTATTGCTGCAGGCTTCTTTAAATTTAGGTTGTTCATTATCTCAATATATTCCTCAACATTATTAACCTGTAATCTTGGGTTAAATTTCTTTTCTTTTCCAATGGTACTAACTTTTTCTCCCTTATAATCATGCGCGGGGTAGACAAGAGTTTCGTCAGGTAGTTTTAAAAGTCTATTGAATAACGAATTATAAGCATCTTTTGAATTACCATTTTGGAAATCTGTTCTCCCAGTTCCATTAATGAGCAAGGTATCTCCTGAAAATAAATAATTATCCATTAAAAAACTAAAGCTGTCAGAAGTATGGCCTGGAGTATAAAGAGCTTTAATTTTTAATTGATCAAGTTTAATTATTTCTTCATCTTTAACTTTTATCTCAACAGCATCTGTTGGGGTATGTTCTCCCATAATAATTACACATTGAGTTTTGTCTCTCAATTTACCAGCACCAGTGACATGATCAGCATGAATATGGGTATCTATTACCTTTACTAGTTTTAAATTTAATTCAGTAAGTAACTTTATGTAGTCTTCGACATTTTCTAAAACAGGATCGATGATTAAAGCTTCTCTTCCCTCTGCTGAGGCAATTATGTAGGTGTAAGTGCTGGATTTTTGATCAAAAACTTGTTTAAAAATCATAAGTAAATATTATCATAAAATTATGGAAACCACTACATTTGACTGGTCCTGTAAAAATACTTGGAAACAAAGCGCAAAAAATACTGCATGGTGTTTGCTCGGATGTGCCATAGGAGATTTTGGTACTATTTTATTTTTTCAATTAACAGAAATACCATTTCCGGTTTTAGGAATAATGATTCTCGCAATAATCAATGGAATTATCACAAGCATAATTTTAGAGACAATTATTTTGATGAAACAAAAATTTGGTTTTAAGAACGCTTTAAAAACTGCAACTGGTATGAGTTTAATTTCAATGTTGAGTATGGAAATTATGATGAACTTAACAGATTATTTGCTTACTGGAGGTGCAATTTTAACATGGTGGGTAATTCCAATAATGTTAATCGTTGGATTTTTAACTCCTTGGCCTTATAACTATTGGAGACTTAAAAGATTTAATATTGCTTGCCACTAATCTAAGAAAAAAATAAATCCAAATTCATTAAATGCAAAAATCGTCAGTATCTTATATTCTAAAACTATCGATACCCATTTTCTTTGCCAATTTAGCAATTCCACTAGTAGGTATTATCGATACAGCTCTAATGGGAAACCTTGGAAATCTTTCTTATTTAACTGCAACATCAATTGCAGCAAATTTATTTTCGATGATATTTTGGAGTTTTGGTTTTTTAAGAATGGGAACGGTAGGTATGGTTTCACAAGCTATGGGACAAAATAATTATCAAGAAATTTTAAATATAGTTTTAAGAAATATATTCTTTGTATTAATTATTTCAGCCTTAATCTTTGTATCTCAATTATTTATTTTGAGTTTGAGTTTCAAAATATTTAATCTATCAGAGTTAACTAAAGAATTTTATACTCAATATTTTAAAATTAGAATTTATTCAGCTCCTGGTGAGTTAACTTTGTATGTAATAACAGGTTTATTTGTTGGTCTACAAAAAACTAAAGTTTCTAGCTTGGCAGTGGGGTTTTTTTCTATTTTAAATATATTTTTGAGTATTATCTTGGTTTCAAAATTTGATTTAAATATTAGAGGAGTTGCATATGGCACCCTGTTTTCTGCGTTAGTCACATCTATAATATTTTTGATTTATACTTTTAACTATCTCAGCAAATTTACTACTATTAAGATCAATTTATCCAAACTTTTAAACGTAGAAAAAATGAAAGAAATTTTTAATATAAATTTTGATATTCTTATTAGAACCATTTTGTTAACATTTTCTTTTTTATGGTTTACATATTTAGGAACTCAAATTGGAGAAGATTATGTTGGTGCTAATGCTATTTTAATTAATTTAGTTTTCTTATCAGCATTTATATTAGATGCCTATGCATTTTCAACTGAGGGAATGATTGGATATTCTCTTGGTAAAAAAGATTTAGAACTTTTTAAAAGCATTGTTAAAAATTCTTTTATACTGAGTTCTTTAACAGGTTTTTTTATTTCAATTATTTATTTCTTCATAAATGAAAGTGTAATTAATTTAATGTCTGATATTGAAGAAATTAGAAAATTAAGCTTGTCTTATGTAATTTGGTTAATCTTATTACCTTTCATTGCATCTTTCTGTTATCAATTTGATGGTATTTTTATTGGATCTTCTCAAACAAAAGAACTGAGAAATGCTATGATTTTTTCTGTATCTTGTTATTTATTAATTTCAATAATTTTAACAAAATATTTATTTAATACAGGGGTTTGGATTTCACTTTGTTTGTTTATGATAATAAGAGGAGTATCATTATTTTATTATCTAAATAGAATTTATAAAAGATTTTAATTTTTAAATAATATTAAAAGAATCATGGTAAAAATGAATATTAAAAATTGGGATAATAAAACTTGGCTTTCTTCCAATGATTACATTAGGTCATTTAATAAATTTTTATTCAAAAATATAAAATTAAATCCAAATTCTGAAATATTAGATATTGGATGTGGTCGAGGTAAAATCTTAGGTACAATAAAATCAAGTTTAAAACTTAAAGTTAAGCCTACTGGTATTGATATTATAAATCACAAAGATAAAGATAAAAGGATAAATTTCAAAAAATCAGATGCCACATCGTTCTTTTTAACTAGTAAGAAAAAATTTGATTTAATTTTGATTAAACAAACAATTCATTTGTTAACCTTTAAAAAAATAAAGAGATTATTATTTCTTTGTAAGAAAAATTTGAAACATAATGGTAAAATTTTTATTTTAACGTTAGATGGTAAAAGAAATGAATTACCAACATTTAGAAAAATGAAAATAAGACTTAATAAATCTCTTAAAAGAGATAACGAAGTTTTAAAACTCATCACTACACTTTATCCTAAACGAAAAAGAAAAAACTTTATCTATAAAGTTAAAATCAATAAAAAAAAATATCTTACTATGATTGAGAACAAGTATATCTCAATTTTATTACCATTATCAAAAAATGAAATTTTAGAAGGTATTGAAGAAATTAATTATAAATACAAAAATTACATTCAATTTATAGATAAACTGGATTGTTTTATTTTATAAGATTTTTTTTAGTAAGTTTTCTTTAAATAAAACTTTATGGGCTATTACTGCAAAAATATGTAATGAAATTAAGGCAATCAGACAATAATTTGAAATTATATGGATATCATAAAATAGTTCTGCAAGTTCAAAATTATCTTTGATTTCTAGATTAAAGAAAAATAGATCAAGTATTTCACCATTAAATAATTTTTTTAAAGCACCTGAAATAGTAATAGTCAAAATAGTTATATACAAAAGAATATGGTTCATTTTTGCTATCAATCTTTGTCCTGGAAAGATACTGTATCCTAAAGATGGAGTAGGATTGAAAATTTTATAGATCAACCTCAATATAGTTACATAAAATATTGAAAGACCAACAACAACATGAATACTTTCAATAGTTAATCTTGTTTCATTGAAATCAAGATCAACCAAATAGAAACCCAATGGTATTTGAACAATTAATGCTGCGGCACTTAACCAATGAAATGTTTTGGAAATAAAACCATATTCTGTTGAGTTATTTGTTAGTTTCATAGGATTTAAGCATATCATAAATAAAATTTTAAAGGAGTCTGTGTTCTTTAAATAACTGTGACCAAGTTGTGCAATTTTGATATTATCCTTCACATTTAATTATTGATATAAGTTTTAGTAAATAATTATTATTAAACATGATACTAAAAAATAACTTAATTAGGCTATCTGTCTTAATGATATTAACAATATCATTCTTTTATAGTATTAATTTTGCAACATATGAAAAAAATGCTTTGGCTAATACTAACAATAAACAGATTGTTGAAGTTTTTAAAACTCCATCTTGTGGATGTTGTAATGGATATGTTTTATTTTTAGAAAAAGAAAAATTTAAAGTAAAACAAACAAACATGGGAAGTCTTCATACAATTAAACAAAAATTTAATATTCCGTTAGAAATGCAGTCTTGTCATACTACAATTATGGACAAATACTTTATTGAAGGTCATGTTCCGCTAGAAGCGATAAATAGATTATTAAAAGAGCAACCTGATATTGATGGAATAGCATTGCCTGGAATGCCGATTGGCACACCAGGTATGCCAGGTGATAAGGATGAGCCTTATGTTATTTATCAACTTATTGACGGGAAATTCTCAGTATTCATGACAATATAAAGTTTATGTTACAAAAAATAAAAATAATAAAAATATTTATAATTATTTTTTCCTTAATCTTTCCTTTTTCCACCAACGCTCAAACTGTAGAAGAAATTATTAAAGGTAGAAAAGCATTATTTAGTAAAAATTACAGTACTGCTAAGAGGGTTCAAACTTTTGCCAGTAAAGGTGATTTTGTTAAGGCTTCAAGCTTGATGAAAGAAATGAGTGAAAATTACTTAACTTTACTCGAATATTTTCCAGATAATACAAAAGAGGGTTTTAAAACAGGGGCTTTACCAATTATATGGGAGAATAAAGATGAGTTTAACAGTTTGATGAAAAAATCCTCTACTGACATGATCGAGCTAGTTAAAGTTATAGATTCTAGTGACGATGTTAGAGCTACCTTACAAAATTTTATGTGGGCTAATTGCAAGGCATGTCACAGTAAATTCAGGGCACCCCACTAAATTTTAAATTGATTTAGTAATAAATATATATAAGCTTATAGGATGAAGTATATTAGCGGCCTAATAAACTTAATAGTTAGCTTAGTTGTCTCTACAATTATTATTTATGCTATAAATATTGTAGCTGGTTTTGCTGGAGCAGATTATTCATTTACCAATGGTGAAGTATTTGTAATGTGGATTTTGATGGCAATTTTAGTTAATAACTGTTTTAAAAAATAAATCTTCTTTGGATGAGCAACTCAGTAAAGACTGATGATGTCATTTTTAATTTTTTTAAACAAATCTGTGATGAAAAAGACGATCTAAAGTGCGTAGAGTTAGGAAATAGTTGGATTAAAGCTATGGAAACTAACTTAGCTAGTATGGAGGCAAATTTAGACGAAAAAGATAAAGTTAAACACAAAGAGGATATTCAAAATAACCGTAATCATTTAAATAGTCTCAAGGGTAAAAGTTCAGCAGAGTGGAAAGAATATGCAACCAAATGTATGATTGAAATTATGGATAATAAAGTGTAATTTTAATCCAAAGGGGTGTCTTAACAGACTGAGATTAAACCCAAAGAACCTGTCCGGTAATTCAGAAAGGGATAACAATGAATAAAACATTTTTTTTAAGTCAATCTACATCACTAACATTAGTTATTATTATAAGTTTAATATTTGTTATTTTAGGCTTATATAATTCGAAAAAATATCAAGGTCTAAATAACTATTTAACTGCCAATAGAAACATTGGATTATTTTCTTTAACAACAAGTTTGACTGCTTCAGCTTTAGGTGCATGGATTTTATTTGGTCCAGCTTCAGCAGCAACATGGGGAGGAATAGGGGCAGTCATAGGATACTCACTAGGTACAGCTTTTCCAATGTTTTTTTTAATATATCTTGGAAAAAAAATTAGAAAAGAATTTCCAAAAGGCTCTTCTTTAATTGAGTTTATGCGCAAAAAGTTCGGAAAAAGTTTATTTAAATTAATTTTATTAATGACAATTTTTTATATGTTCATTTTTTTATGTGCTGAAGTTACAGCAGTAGCTGTTTTAATTAATTATATTTCAGGCACTGAACTTTGGATAACAGCTTTAATTGTCTTACTTTCTACTCTTGCTTACACTTTATATGGAGGCTTAAGGGCTTCTATATTTACTGATAATATTCAAATGGTTGTAATTGGAGTTCTTTTGTTAATTTCTCTATTTTACATAACCTCATTTACAGGCTCTGAATTTTCTTTTAATTTTATAAAAGAAAAAAATCCTCAACTATTAAGCTTATCTTATGTACCAAGTTATACAGCTGGTTTGACTTTTTTTATTGCTGTAGCTGCAACTAATTTATTTCATCAGGGTAATTGGCAAAGAGTATATGCTGCTAAAAATTTTGAAACTCTTAAAAAAGGTTTAATTATATCTTTTTTCATTATTATACCTGTTGTATTTTACATGGGATTTACAGGAATGGTTGCTTTTTCAATAGACCCGACCATAAGACCAGATCTTGGTTTTTTTACATTATTGCTCAAAGATCAAACAGAACTACTTTCTATTGTAGTAATTATATTAGGCTTAGCATTAACCATCTCTACTGTAGATACTTTAGTAAATGCAATATCGAGCTTGATTGTTGTAGATGGTAAAGCAACATTTAATTTATATAAAAAAACAAATTACTTAAACGTATCTAAATATTTAATTTTGTGTTTATCATTAATTTCTTTTATTGTTGCATCCAAAGGATTTGATATTTTATATTTATTTTTACTAGCTGATTTGTTCTGTTGCGCTTTTGTGATCACTGTTTTCTTCAGTTTCTATAATAAGAATATTAATGAAAAAACTGCATATGTAACAATTATTGTAGGATTAATTGGAGGTTTTTTGATGTTTCCTGCTCCAGATTTTTCTAAAAGTTTATTGGTGGGCATACTTTTGCCTAAAGAATTATTTGCACCTTTTGTAGCACAATCGTTATTATTTTTATCTTTTGTAATAGCAACCTTTTTACCACTATTTGTTTTAAGATTTTTTAAGTTTTAGTTTATAGTTTTTTTATAAAGAAAATAATCAGAATGATCACCAAGAAGATAAAATTTTTTGAATATTCCTGAGTATTCATTTACGAATTTATGATAATTATATTTTTTAACTAAATCATAATTTTGTTTAAACCAGGTTATTTCAGTTTCACTTAGGCTATATTTTCCATCATGGGAAAATCCATCATAAATATTTTTTCTATCAACAATAAAAGTTGGTCTATTTTCTTCGATAAAATCTAACCACCATCTCTTATTATTTTTATTTCTAAATTTAAAAATTTCTTGAGATGTCAATCCTTCTGTATCAAATGTTTTTATTTTAGCAATATATGGAATATAACCTGCTGGTTCTAAAAACAAGGTATCTTCTCTGGGATTTTTTGATAGATCGAAAATATCTTTTCCAACAACACTTCTGTAAGAATTTTCTTGAAAACCAATATTTTTTAAAACTAAAAATTGAAAAATAGTAATAGTAAAGATTAAAATTACAAAAATGTTTTTTATTTTATAAGAGTTTTTTAAATTTAATAAAAAGATCGCAATTAAAGCATATGTTAAAAATGAATAAGGGTATAAATACCAATCCCAAACAACTCCAGAGATTACATAGGATAAAGGTAAAAAAATTATTGAAGCAGAGATTGATATTAAAAAAATTTTTTGTTTATAATTTAGATTATTAAATTTATTAATCATTAGATACTTGAAATTATAAAAGGAGTAGATTAGAACTAAAATTCCAGAGAAAGTGTATATAAATTTAGGTATAAATTTAGAAATTATTCCTAAGAAAAAACTTCTTTCTCCAAAGAACCAATGATTTAGATCTATTATAACTCTATCTAAAGAAAAACTATTTGAAATACTTGATATACTTAATTTAGAAATAGCTGTGGTTGGAATTAAACCACCATCAAACATATTATTTAAATAAATGTTAAATAGCAGACCAAAAATTCCAAAAATTAATATTATTAAGGAAGTTTTCCATTTTAAAAAATATAAATATAGAAAAGAGAAGATTAAAACAAAACCAATTAACTCTATTCTTATTACTGGAATAAAGAAAACGAGCGAAAGTAAAACTTTATTATCTTTAATTACTCCAAACAGAACTAAAGACATAAATAAAACTAAGATAGAAAATTCTAATCCAGCGATACTAATTATTGAAATACTTGGATTAAGAAAAGTTACTACAACTAGAAAAAAAATATCATTTCTAGAAAAAATTTTATTATTATAATTAAATAATTCCTTCAAACTTATAAAAATTACTAAACTTGAAAGAAAACTTATTATACTATTGAAAATAGTTATTGAATATATTGCATATTCTTTAAATATAACTTTTAGAAGTGAACATATTAATCCGAATATTTTACTAGTTGTGGCTGACCTTGAATCATCTAAATTGTAGGAAAAATTACCATACTCAGCAAAATTAAATGCTGCCCTAAACATTATGAAGGCATCTTCTTGAATAAAGCCCGAAAAAAAAAATAGAATTTTAAAAGTTATGATTAATATTATTAATATTAATAAATCATTGAAAGTTAAGTCTTTAATATTATTATATAAAAACATTTTAAAAGTTTAATGACCTGGAAATTCAATTAAATTTTCAACATTATATTTTTTTTTAATTAATTTATTATAGCCTCCTAAATCAAATAAATTAATTACAAAGAAAAATGCTGCAACATTTCCTTTAGAAATTTCAATTAATTTTGCAGCAGCCTCTGCTGTACCACCAGTTGCTATTAAATCATCAATAATTAAAATATTATCGTTTTCTTGTATAGAATCTTTGTGAATTTCTATAGTGGCTTTACCGTATTCAAGCTGAAAATCCACTGAATGAACATCAGCGGGAAGTTTATTTTTTTTTCTAAGCATTATAAAAGGTTTCTTTAAAATATAAGAAACTGCAGAAGCAAAAACAAAACCTCTTGATTCTATTGCAGCAATTTTATCAAATTTAAATTTGCTGCTTCTTTTAATGATTTGATTAATTGTTTCCGAAAAAGCTTTTTCATCTTTGATTAATGTAGTTATATCCCTAAATAAAATCCCTTTTTTTGGATAATCTGGAATAGATCTAATAAAATCTTTTAAATTCATAATAGTTATTTATAAATATGTAATAATTAATCTTTTATATGACTATTAATAAATTAGCAATTATTGGTGGTAGTGGCCTTTATGATGTTGAGGAGTTTAAAGATAGAGAGTTAATTGATATTAATACTCCTTGGGGAAAGCCATCAGATCAAATATTAAAAACAAATTATAATAATAAAGAAGTATTCTTTCTGCCAAGACATGGAAGAGGTCATTTTATTTCTCCAACAAATATAAATTTTAGAGCTAACATAGATGCTCTTAAACAACTTGGAGTAACTGATATAGTTTCCGTATCAGCTGTTGGTTCATTAAAAGAGGATCTTCCCCCAGGAAAATTTGTAATTGTAGATCAATTTATAGATAGAACTTTTGCTAGAAATAAAACTTTTTTTGATGATGAAATAGTAGCCCATGTTTCTATGGCACACCCTACCTCTAATGGTCTTATGAATGCTTGTGAGGAAGCAATAAAAAAAGAAAAAATTGAATTTCAACGAAATGGCACTTATGTAGTTATGGAGGGTCCTCAATTTTCAACATTAGCCGAGTCAAATCTTTATAGATCATGGAAAGCAGACGTTATTGGGATGACTAATATGCCAGAGGCAAAATTAGCAAGAGAAGCTGAAATTAGATACGCATCAGTCTCGATGGTCACTGACTATGATTGTTGGCATCCAGATCATGAAAATGTTGATGTTCAACAAGTTGTTAAAGTTTTATTAGGTAATGCTGTCAAAGCAAAAAATATGATTAAAAATTTAATAGAAAATTTTGAAAATCATATTGACCCAAAAGATCCAACAAATAATTGTTTAGATGTAGCAATTATTACAGCATCTGAAAAAAGAACAAAAAAAACAAAAGATAAACTTAATACAATAGCTGGAAGAGTTTTAAATAAATGAAAATTGAAAATAAAGAGTATCGTACAATTTGGTTTGAGAATAATGTTGTCAAAATTATTGATCAAACAAAACTTCCACATCAATTTATCATAAAAGATCTTAAAGAAATTAAAGATGCAATTAATGCAATTAAAGTTATGGAGGTAAGGGGAGCACCTTTGATAGGCGCTACAGCAGCTTATGGATTAGTATTAGCAATTCTTGAAAATAATGATCAACCATTTTTAAATAAATCTGCAGAAGATTTAATTAGCTCAAGACCAACAGCTATAAATTTAAAATGGGCTGTTGATAGAATGATGAAAAAATTATCAGGTGTTAATAGTGATTAAGGCTGTAACATATTTTGCAGGTGTTACATCAAAAGCTAGATTCATAACTTTACTTTTTTTTGGATATATTAAAATTTTTTTTTATATTTCCTTCTTCATCAAAACCTTCCATATGTGATAATTCATTCGAATTTCTTTCTTCAATTGGAATATCTTTATGATCTTTAATATTCCAATCAATTGTTGAACTCGGAAGAGCTACATAAAAAGGAATTTTGTTATCAAAAGCAGCTAATGCTTTTAAATATGTCCCAACTTTATTACAAACATCTCCATTAGATAAAGTTCTATCAGTCCCAACAATACACATGTCAACCTCACCTCTTTGCATTAAAATTCCACCTGTATTATCTGCAATGATTGTATTTTTAATACCTTCCTCGTTTAACTCATACGAGGTCAA
>JACWEO010000030.1 GCA_014653355.1 Pelagibacterales bacterium SAG-MED47
CAGGATCAAAAAAGGGGAGATTTACAACTTTAGATTTATGATTTTCTCCATTTGGTAATTTTAAGATTAATTCTTTTCCTGGCCAATCTTTTGGTTCATAAAACCTTACGTAACCTATTCCAGTATCTAGTGTTAAAGAGTGAACACCAGCTGTTATGTGACCTACAATTTTATCTCCATCGATTACATTACTACCAGATACCGGTGTTTCAGTTTCACATGTTAAACCAAATAAACAAGTGCCTTTATCTTTATTTAATAAAGCATCACGACCTATAAAATCTTCTTTATCCATGTTTACACAAAACCCTAAACCAGCTTCGAAAGGATTTATTGTGGTATCAATATCAGTTAAATTACCAAATATGCCAGCTTCAATTCTTCTTATAGTCATAGCTCTTGTAGCAGAAAGTTCCATTCCAAAAGGTTTTCCACAATTCATAAGATGATCCCATAATGCCAGATGATCAGTTTTAAATCCATCAGAGTAAATTTCAAACCCAAGCTCGTTAGTAAAACCTGATCTTGAGACATAAAGGTTTTGTCCTCCAAGATCAAAAAATCCGGATCTATAATAAGGCATTTTTTCATCTATCTTACCATTTGAAGCTGCCTTCATAATATCTATTGAGGCTGGTCCTTGTATCTGCAAAACTCTAGATTTTGGATCTGAAATTTTCACGTTAAATCCACTACTATGAGCTAATAACCAATCTTCAAAAGGTCCATCTGCTTGGACATACCAAAATTTATTTTCACTAAATTTAAAAATTACTCCGTCCATAAATATTCCACCTTGAGGTGTACATGCTAGTGAATAATAGCCTCGACCTTCTTTCATTGTTGAAACTTTTCTAGTCATAACTTTTTCTAAAAAAATAGCTGCATCAGGTCCAGATATATCAATTGGTTTTTCAGGTACATCAAAAATTGCTGCTTTTTGTCTTAACAACCAATATTTCTGAATTGGGTCTTCTCCTAGGGAAATTGCAAAATATCTTCCAGCATAAACACCTCTGACCATATCTGGATGATCTGTTCTTTTAATGTAAGGAGATTCTTCAAATCTTCTTGCGCTAATTTTTATAGTTTTTTTTAAGTCTGATAATTCTTGAAAGTTTCCCATTTTATTTTTTTTAATTAATTTTTGCCTTGGTCCTTAATATATTTGGTGGTTCATGAGCAGTTACTGATGGAGGATTACCATTAAATTTTTCCATCTCAATAAGACATGAATGTGCAATAGGGCCTTGACCAAGTCTTGAAGTACCTTTATCTGGCGTTAAAACATTTGGATTACCATGTTTACAGATACTGTTGGGTTTATTAGGGTTTTCTGGATCATACCATGCACCCGTACTAATTTGCACTACACCTTCCATTACTTTTTTATCAATTATAACTCCCGCTAAACAACTTCCTCTATCATTGAAAAGTTTAACAACATCACCATTTTTTAATCCACGTTTTTTTGCATCATTTGGGTTTATTTCTATAGGCTCTCTATCTTTGATTTTAAATGATTTACTGTATTTACCGTGATCCATTTGGCTATGTAATTTATTCTTTGGTTGATTTGAAATTAAATGAAGCGGAAAAATTTTGTTTTTTTT
>JACWEO010000031.1 GCA_014653355.1 Pelagibacterales bacterium SAG-MED47
GGTAGGACCAACAGGGTGTGGAAAAACCTTATTAGCTCAAACACTTGCAAGAATATTGGATGTTCCTTTTACTATGGCAGACGCAACAACTCTAACTGAAGCTGGATATGTCGGTGAAGATGTAGAAAATATAATTTTAAAACTTCTTCAGGCAGCAGACTATAATGTTGAAAAAGCTCAGAGAGGAATAGTCTATATTGATGAGGTAGATAAAATTAGTAGAAAATCAGAAAACCCATCCATTACAAGAGATGTTTCGGGAGAAGGTGTTCAACAAGCATTATTAAAAATAATGGAAGGAACTATAGCTAGTGTCCCTCCTCAAGGTGGAAGAAAACATCCACAACAAGAATTTTTACAGGTTGACACAACAAATATCTTGTTTATTTGTGGTGGTGCCTTTGCTGGATTAGATAAGATTATATCTCAGAGAGATAAAGGAACTTCTATAGGTTTTGGTGCTGATGTAAAAAATACCCAAGAAAAGAAAACTGGTGAGTGGATGAAAGGATTAGAGCCTGAGGATTTACTTAAGTATGGCTTAATACCAGAATTTATTGGTCGATTACCAATGATAGCAACTTTAGAGGATCTCGATGAAAAGAGTTTGATAAAGATTCTTCAAGAACCAAAAAATTCTTTAATAAAACAATATCAAGAGTTGTTTAAACTTGATGGTGCCAAACTTTCTTTTAAAGAAAATGCTTTAAAAGAAATAGCTCTTAAAGCTATAAGAAAAAAAACTGGAGCAAGAGGTCTAAGGTCTATTTTGGAAAATATTTTGCTTAAAACAATGTACGATTTACCTAGCCAAGATAATATTGAGGAAGTTATAGTTGATAGTTCATCAGCAAAAGGACAGTCTCAACCAATAATAGTGCATTCAAAAACAGAAAATAAATCTAAAACGGGCAAAACATCAGCGGCTTAATAACCAAGAAAAAGGTATTGCAAAATCAATTATAATATCCATATTTAGGGTATGGAAGTTAAAATTACATCACCATTATTGCCATTGAGGGACATTGTAGTATTTCCAAGCATGGTTATACCATTATTTGTTGGAAGAGATAAATCTATCTCCGCATTAAATGAAGTAATGAAAAAGGATAAGAAAATTATTCTGGTAACTCAGAAAAATTCAGAGATAGATGACCCAAAAAAAACAGATGTTTTTATTTATGGTTGTGAGGGAAATATTCTTCAATTACTTAAGTTGCCTGATGGAACAGTCAAAGTTTTGGTTGAGGGAATGAAACGTGTAAAGATTTTAGATTTTGTTGATAATGAAAAATTTATCACCTGCGATTACACACCTTATAATGATATTATTAACAATGAAGAAGATTTGTATCCTTTAGCAGCTACTGCTTTAAGAAGACTAGAAAAATTAACTTCAATTAACAAAAAAATATCATCTGAAACTATTAATACCATAAAACAGTTAAAGGAACCTTCTAAAATAGCTGATAATATTGCTTCACATATTACTGCTACTATAT
>JACWEO010000032.1 GCA_014653355.1 Pelagibacterales bacterium SAG-MED47
TCAATATTTCCAGCAGCAAATTGGATGGAGAGAGAAGTTTTCGATATGTATGGGGTAAACTTTAAAGATCACCCTGATTTAAGAAGAATATTAACTGACTATGGATTTGAGGGTCATCCTTTAAGAAAGGATTTTCCTTTAACAGGTCATTTAGAGGTTAGATATAGTGAAGATCAAAAAAAAGTTATAAATGAGCCTGTCAAACTAGAGCAAAACTACAGAAACTTTGACTACGAAAGTCCATGGGAGGGAACAAAATATATTAAAGAAATATCAGATAATAATGACAAAAAAAATTAAAAACTTAAACTTAAATTTCGGTCCTCAACATCCAGCAGCTCATGGAGTTTTAAGACTAATACTTGAACTAGATGGAGAAGTTGTTGAAAAGGCTGATCCACATATTGGTTTACTTCATAGGGGAACGGAAAAATTAATAGAAAATAAGACTTACATGCAAGCAGTTCCTTATTTTGATCGACTAGATTATGTAGCCCCTATGAACCAAGAGCACGCTTTTGCTTTAGCAATTGAAAAAATATTAAAAATCGATGTTCCTATTAGAGCACAATTTATAAGAGTCATGTTTTGTGAAATTGGGAGAATTCTAAGTCATATTTTAAATGTAACAACCCAAGCCTTAGATGTTGGTGCACTAACTCCATCATTATGGGGGTTTGAAGAAAGAGAAACTTTAATGACTTTTTATGAAAGAGCATCAGGTTCAAGATTACATGCAAATTATTTTAGAGCTGGAGGTGTTCATCAAGATTTACCAGGAGGTCTAGAAGATGATATCGCTAAATTTTGTGAAAATTTTCCAAAAATAATCAATGATTTAGAAAATTTATTGACTGATAATAGAATATTTAAACAAAGAAATGTTGATATTGGAATAGTAACTAAAGAAGATGCCTTAGACTATTCATTTAGTGGTGTAATGATTAGAGGGTCAGGTGTTGCATGGGATTTGCGAAAGTCTCAGCCATATGATTGTTATGACCAATTAGAATTTAAGATTCCTATTGGAAAAAATGGTGATTGTTACGATCGTTATTTATGTAGAATTGAAGAGATGAAAGAAAGTGTATTTATTATAAAACAATGTTTGGCGAAAATGGAAAAAGGGCCAATTAAAACATTTGATGGTAAAATATCTCCTCCATCCAAGAAAGAAATTAAACAATCAATGGAGGCTTTAATACATCATTTTAAACTTTTTACAGAAGGATACCGTGTTCCTAAAGATGAGATTTATACAGCTGTGGAGGCACCCAAGGGTGAATTTGGTGTTTACTTGATCTCTGATGGATCAAGCAAACCATACAAATGCAAAATTAGAGCTCCAGGTTTTTCTCATTTGCAAGCAATGGACTATTTAATTAAAGGACACATGTTAGCAGATGTGCCTGCTGTGTTAGGTTCTTTGGATATAGTTTTTGGTGAGGTTGATAGATGAGCTTAAGAAGACCAGCGAAAAATCAACCAGATGATT
>JACWEO010000033.1 GCA_014653355.1 Pelagibacterales bacterium SAG-MED47
TTGTAGTATTTATATTCACTGCTCTAATTTAAAATAATCCTAAAGATTATATAACGCCTAGTTTTTTCATAAGATCTGTCATTTCTTCAGTTTGTTTTTCTAAGAAAGATACAAACTTACCTTCTGGGTTATAAATATTAACCCATGCATTTCTTGCTCTGACAGTTTCCCATTCAGGAGTTTTTTGTATATCGCCGAGCATTTTTGCAATAGCTTTTTTATCAGAATTACTCATACCTGGAGGGCCAAAGAATCCTCTCCAGTTAACGAATTGTACGTCATATCCTTGCTCTTTTAGAGTTGGAGCATCTGGTGCATCAGAAACTCTTGAAGGAGCTGTAATACCAATAATTCTTACTTGGTCTCTTGCACCCATCAATTCGCCTAAACCTGTTGAAATGATTTGAGTTTCACCTGATAAAAGTCCAGCTAATGCTTTTCCACCAGCATCATAAGGAATGTATGCAACAGCATTTGGATCTGCACCTGCAGCCTGGAATGCTAAAGCACCAATTAAATGGTCCATACTTCCTCTTACTGATCCACCAGCCATTTTAATTGAACCTGGATCCTTTTTATATGCATCAACTACATCTTTAAAGTTTTTGTAAGGTGAGTTCTTTGCAACTGCAATTGCACCATAGTCTCCGATTACACCAGCAATTGGCACAACATCCTTGTAGGATAATGTTCCGCTACCTTTTACATAACCTTCATGTCTAGTAATTGATCTTAACACTAATGGTGTTGATTGAACTAAAACAGTATTAGCTGGTTTGGTGTTAATCATGTAAGCTAATGCTTTACCGCCACCACCACCTGACATATTTTCAAATGATGCACTTTTTAACATTCCAGCTTTTGTCAAAGCTTCTCCAGTACCTCTAGCAGTTCCATCCCAACCACCGCCTGCACCACCACCGATTACAAAGTGCAATTTTTCAATTGCTACTGAACTTGTAGTTGTTGCTGAGAGTAATAGGATTGCTGAGAATAATACTGAAAATATTTTATTTATTTTATTCATTATTTCCCTCTCTTGTTTAAAAATATAAGTTAATTATAGTCTTGATATTAATGCAACCTATAATTAGTTTGTACAACTCATAATTGAAAATTTTTTTTTTTAATAAAAATTATTAAAATCTTTGTTTTTTTATTTTTATAAAACTATAATTTGACTTAATTCGTTAGTACATTTTTCTTATCTTTTGCATTGTTGGTGATAGAAGCTTAATGAATGATAAAACACGACATTGCTTTTTATTTTGAAGATTTAAAACAAGTTTTTTCAAAAAACTCTGGCGAAAATTGGGTTGCACCCAATGCAACTATAATTGGAGATGTAACCCTAGAGAAAAACACAAGTATTTGGTTTAATGCAGTATTAAGAGGAGATTGTGAGAATATACTTGTTGGCGAAG
>JACWEO010000034.1 GCA_014653355.1 Pelagibacterales bacterium SAG-MED47
TTTTCTGTTATAAATATATTTTCATCTTTGCTTTTTAAAAAAATATTTATATTTGAAATTGTTTCAAGAGTATTACCAGATTTAGAGATTATTATATTAACATTTTTTTTTTTGCTCAAATTTTTTTGATAACTTAAATTATCTAGGAAAAAAAATTTTTTTTTTATCTTATCATTTAAAAAGTAATAAATTGCCTGAGCACCTAAAGATGAACCACCCATGCCAATTAATCTTATTTCTTTATTAGTGACTATTTTTTTAAGTTTTTTAATATTATATTTATCATTATAATCTTTACCCAAAGATTTAATGATTTCATTTTTATTTGATAATAAAATTTTTAAGTTTTTTTTTATTTTTAGATAATTCTTTTTTTTATAGAAGCTCTTAAATTTAATTGAATTAGTAAGCATTAATTACTTTTAATTTTTTCTAAAACAGAAGTTTCTAAAGAATTTTTCTCTTTAGAATTATTCTTAACATTTTTTTTAGGGTTTTTTTGTAAAATTTTCTCTATATTCAAATCCTCTATTTCATTTACCTCTTTCATAGAATTTTTTGGTATTGGTAACTTTGAAAAATCAGGTGGTAAAACTAATGGATTTTTTTTCTCAATTAAAAATTCTTCTGCACTTTTTGATTTTTTATTTCCCTCCAAACCTTTTTTTAAAGATTGGCAGCCGTTTAAAAAACCTAAAACAACAACTATAAATGTAAATATTTTAATTTTTTGTTTCATTTTTTACATTGTTCTCCATAAAAACTTCATCATAAATAAGGCAAATTACTCCTAAAGTGATAAATATATCTGCAATATTAAATACAAACCAATGAAAATCCCTGAAGTAGAAATCTATAAAGTCAGGAACTGCAGAGAAGAAAATTCGATCAACAAAATTACCTAAAGCTCCTCCAATAATCATTACAAAGCCAAATCTGCTCAACTTTTCTGCATTAAATAATATTATTAATAGTATCAAAATAACAATG
Organism: Pelagibacterales bacterium SAG-MED47; assembly: GCA_014653355.1. GTDB lineage: Bacteria > Pseudomonadota > Alphaproteobacteria > Pelagibacterales > Pelagibacteraceae > Pelagibacter. The sequence goes on from JACWEO010000034.1 coordinate 991, forward strand.
AAAATAATCATTGTCACTAGATTATAGCTATATTTTTCATCAAAAGATAATAAACCAAAAGCTATACCTTCATTCCAAATTAGACTTATATTCAAAAACTTTGATTGAAATAGATCATATGATAAATTTTTTTCGCTTTGAGAGATCACATAGAATTTTGAAATTCTATCTAAAGAAAAAATAATTAATATTAATAATAAGTTAACAAAAAAACTCTTTTTTAGATAGTTTGACATCTAAGGGTGTCTCTCACACGGATCTGGACTTATCTTCCAGCAAACTGGACATTTATTACCTAATGCCTTTTGTGTAACAACTTCTATATCAGTTTGGTCATCAAAGTTAATTTCAGTTTTTGAAGTTATGCACAACTCAGATAAGTCTATATCGTTCACAACCTGTT
>JACWEO010000035.1 GCA_014653355.1 Pelagibacterales bacterium SAG-MED47
AAATTCTGATCATAGAGTCCATATTTTTTGCAGCAAGATCAATACAAAATTGATCATCATTTAGATCAACAAAAATATGATCGTATGTATCATCATCAATAGATTTTATACTTTCAAAAGCATCTCCCCATACACATTTAACTGAATTTTTTTCTGTGGCTTTGTTTCCAATTTCACCCAGGTGCTTTTTGCAGATATCTACTACTTCAGGATCGAGTTCATACCAATCAATAAAGTTGAAATTTTTAGAAATACACTCTCTTGCAACTCCTCCATCGCCTCCACCAATAATTGCTGCTCTCTCATTATAATTATTTAAATTAAGTCCAGCGCCAACGAAAGTTGAGCTGTATAAATGTTCATCAGTTGCAGCAACTTGTATTTCTCCGTCTATAAATAATGATTTTCCAAACTGTTCTAAATCTAGAATTTCAATGTGTTGGCCTTCCTTAGATTTAAAGTCTTCTAAAACATCATTAACTACATACGATTTTTGTAATCCAGGTGAGCTGTATATGTCATGGTAAAGTGATTTTGTATCTCTATTAAACTCCTTTATAACAATTCTTTTGTGCTCAAATGTTTTTTTTATAATATCTATTGCAATAGATGGATTAATTTTGCCACAAGTAAAAAAATCAAAACTAATTATCCCTTTCTCTGGAAAAGTGTGAAAACTTATGTGACTCTCGGCTAATAATGCTAGAATTGTAAAACCTTGAGGTTCAAACTTATATTTCGATATATTTAAAATTGTTACTTTTGCAGCTTTAGCAATTTCATGAATTGCTTTTTCAAATATAGAAGGATCATATTCTTTAGTTGTTCCAATAATGTCTATAGTTATATGTTCACCAACTTTAGTCATTTAGCACCTCAATTAAACCAGTTGTTAGTATAGATATTACAAAGATTTTCAATGAAAAATTTTTAATTAAATATCTTTAATTTTATTATCAAACAATTTAGCACCTTTTTTACAATTTTCTATCCAGTCTAATGGAGCATTATCATCTGCATTGTCAGATATAAATTTGAAACATCTAAATTTAATATTTTCTAATTTACAAACTTTTGCTAGTGCGTATGCTTCCATATCTACTAAGTCTACATCCATATTGATCTTGCCAGTGACAAAACTATCACCGCTTCCACAAGAGTAACCATGATCAGAATTAATTATCTCAATGATCTCATCAAATGGTGTTTCACCCAATTTAAAATCTAATAAACCCGTAACATCCATGTCTCTTTGATAAAATTTAGTACATTCAACAATACCTGATAAGCCTTTTTTTATCGCTCCTGCACTTCCAAAATTAATTATCTCTTTCGGTTTGAATTTGGTAATTAATTTTACTAAATTATAAGTA
>JACWEO010000036.1 GCA_014653355.1 Pelagibacterales bacterium SAG-MED47
GTGATAAAGAAAAAAGTTATATTATCTCTGGCACTGGTGATGTTTTAGAGCCTGAAGGTGATATAATTGGGATAGGATCAGGTGGAAATTATGCTTTAGCTGCTGGAAAAGTTTTAATGGACACAGAGATGAATGCAGAACAAATTGCAAAAAAAGCTATTGCGGTAGCATCTGAAATTTGTGTTTTTACTAATAATAATATTAAAGTTGAAAAAATATAATGGAAAAATCAAATGTCACACCCTTGGTACCAAAAGATAAGGACAATAAAAAAGAAGAGTCTTTAGTAAGTTCTTTATCTCCAAGAGAGATAGTTTCAGAGCTAGATCGTTTTGTAGTAGGTCAAAATAAAGCCAAAAAAGCTGTTGCTGTTGCTTTGAGAAATAGATGGAGAAGACAAGCATTAGATGGCGAAATGAAAAATGAGGTTTTACCTAAAAATATTCTTATGATCGGACCAACAGGTGTGGGTAAAACAGAAATCTCAAGAAGACTATCAAAATTAGCTGAAGCTCCTTTTGTAAAAGTTGAGGCAACAAGATTTACTGAGGTTGGATATGTAGGGAGAGATGTTGAACAAATTGTAAGGGATTTAATTGAAATTGCTATTTCAATGGAAAAGGTAAAAAAAAGAAAAGAAGTTTATGCTCAAGCACAAAAATTAGCTGAAGATAAAGTTCTAGATGCCCTTGTTGGAAAAAAAGCTAGCTTAGCTACTAGAGAAAGTTTTAGAAAACGTTTAAGAAATGGTGACTTGGATGACAATGAAATTGAAATAGCTGTGAGTGACTCTGGAGGAAACAGTACTTCTTTTGAAATTCCAGGAATGTCAGGGGCTAACATAGGTATGATAAATATTGGGGATATGCTTGGAAAATCTATGGGTCCTAAAGAAAAAAAGAAAAAAATGTCTGTAAAAGAGTCTCATGATATTTTAATTAACGATGAGTCAGATAAATTAATAGAACAAGATAAAATTATAAAAGCTGCTAAAATTTCTACTGAAAACAACGGAATAGTTTTTCTTGATGAAATAGACAAGATATCTGGGAGAACTGACAGAGTGGGTGGAGATGTTTCGAGAGAAGGAGTCCAAAGAGATTTATTGCCTTTAATTGAAGGTACAACTGTTAACACAAAATATGGCCCAATTAAAACTGATCATATATTATTTATAGCCTCAGGCGCTTTTCAACTTGCTAAGCCATCCGATTTACTCCCAGAATTACAAGGAAGGCTACCAATTAGAGTTGAATTAGAAGCTCTTACAAGTGATGACTTTAAAAGAATTTTAAAAGAGCCAGATT
>JACWEO010000037.1 GCA_014653355.1 Pelagibacterales bacterium SAG-MED47
ATACTTACTGAACAATTAAATAAAAATATTAAAACCGATCAAAAACTAAACGAACTTTTTCTAACATTAAAAAATATTAATGCAAAACTTTGGGTTATTGAAGATGACAAACGACAGTGTGAAAAAGATAAAGAATTTTCAGATAAATTTGTGAAACTTTCCAGAGATGTTCATTTTTTAAATGACGATCGTGCAAAAATTAAATTAGAAATTAATAATTATACAGGGTCTAAAATTAAAGAAATTAAAGAATATACTAGCTATTAAAAGAATATTTCTTTTCTAAAAATTTAATCACGTTGTGAATTACAAAAGTCATAAATAAATATATTCCTCCTGCTACAATAAATACTTCAATTGGCTTAAATGTTGTAGAAATAATATATTTGGCAACTCCTGTTAGATCCATTAAGGTTACAGTGCTTGCTAAAGAGGTTCCTTTCATCATTAATATTATTTCATTCCCATATGCGGGTAGAGATTGTCTGATAGCTATTGGAATTTGAATTTTATATAAGATTATTTTGTTTGAGATACCTAGACTTTTTCCAGCTTCAATAATTCCTGGTTTGATTGTTTGAAACGCAGATCTTAATATTTCAGATGTATAGGCGCCTGTATTTAAAGTAAAAGCTATAATTGCACACCAATAGGGTTCTTTTAAAATTACCCATAATATTGTTGATCTTAAATATTCTATTTGTCCAAGTCCAAAGTAAATAATAAAAATTTGAACCAGTAATGGAGTACCTCTGAAAACATAGGAATAGCCATAAGCAAACTTATTGATAAATACATTTTTATTTAATCTTAAAATTGCAAACAACAGGCCAATAAACAAACCAAAAAATAAAGAGGCAGATAATAATTTTAAAGTAATGACGGATGCGCCCAAAAGTTTAGGAAAGCTGGTGATCATTAATTCAAAATCCATTAGTACCCCCTGCTATACTTTGCTTCTAATTTGTTAATTAATTTCATACTCAAATATGTGAGTAATAAATATAAAACTGCAGCAAATGAATAAAAGAATAAAGGATCTCTTGTAGATCCTGCTGCAATATAGGATTGTCTCATGATTTCAACTAAGCCTGTTACTGAAATTAAAGAGGTATCTTTTAAAGTAATTTGCCAAACGTTACTTAAATTTGGAATAGCTAGTCTTAACATTTGAGGTAAAATTATTTTATAAAATTGAGTAAATTTACTTACCCCTAATACCTTTGCAGCTTCAAACTGGCCTTTATCTATTGATTGAATTGCTCCACGAAATACCTCTG
>JACWEO010000038.1 GCA_014653355.1 Pelagibacterales bacterium SAG-MED47
ATAGGTTATAATTGTAAATTTTTTTTTTAATTTGGGAGTAATAATTCGCCAGGCATCCTCAGCAGCACCTACTCCGTGTGTTAAAAATATAGCTGGTCCAGATCCTTCAATAGAGTAACTACAATCTATTGCTGTTTCACTCATTATTATTTATGCAACTTGAATATTTGATTTTTTAAAATATGGAATAACATTTTCACCAATTCTGTGCATTGATTGAATTAAATCATTATGTGATTGGCCAAAACTAGAGCTTAGTATAACTTCATCTACTCCTGTCTCTGCGTAGACACTTAATTTATCTATCATTTCATTTAAAGTACAAATCAAAAGATTTTCTTTAAGCTCTTCAAGTGATTGTTCCCTTTCAAGAGGTTCTACACTACCTTCTTTTACTTTTCCAGGTCCTGTAAACATATTATCAAATCTTTTATAGTACTCATATGCCATTTTTATTTTTTCTTTTGCATCAATATCGTCTTTAGCCAAATAAGCCATCCGTTGCATTGATAATTTTAATAATTTTCCTTTTTCTCCAAGAATCTCACATCCTTCTTTAAAAGCGTTCACCCTACTTAAAAGAAGATCCTTAGTTCCTGACAGCACAGTTGATTGCACATGAAATCCTCTTTTAGCAGCATCTTTAATGCTTTCCAAATTCATTGCTGCAACCATCATTTGAACAGGATTGCTTATTGGTCTTGGCATGATTGTTAATGGCTCAAAATCATAAAATTTACCTTGATAAGATACTTCTTTGTTTTTTAACAATAACTGTAAGACATCGAGAGATTCTGTAAATTTTTCTTTTGATATCTCAATTGGAGTACCTAATCTTTTCATTTCCCATGGGAACGCCCCTCTGCCAACTCCTAGTATAAGTCTTCCATCTGTTAATATATCAGCAGTAGATACATCTCCTGCATAAGTTCTCATATCGTGAAGAGGTAAAACTACTATTCCAGTCGTGATATTAATTTTTTTTGTGATTGAGGCAATTTTAACTGCCATTTGCAAAGGTGACGGCATCATTAAGATATTTATTAAATGATGTTCTGGGATTGATACTGTTGAATAACCAAGTTTTTCTGCAATAACGCTTTCATTTAACATGTTGTCAAAGTGAGCTTTTGAACCAATATTTGTATTTGGCATATAACTTGTTAAAAAATGATTAAAATTCATAACTCTATTTTACTATTTTCTTATTAAGTT
>JACWEO010000039.1 GCA_014653355.1 Pelagibacterales bacterium SAG-MED47
GATTTATATTCCAATGAAGATTAAACCAAAGCTAAGTATTATATTTTTTATTGGTTCAATTTTTGTAATCAATTTATTAAGTATTGTTATTTATCAATTCAACTTTTATTTAGACTCTTTATTTTCAAGTTTAGCTGGAACAATGATGTTTATGACTTCTTTGTACTTTAGATATTTAGAGTTTCTCTAAGCTCAGATCTTTCTTGATCAGAAGTCTCTTCCCCAACCATATTATTGATAGGATCTCCTACAAAATTAAATAAGGAAAAAGACACAAAAGCAACAACTAGCATCACCAAAGCAGACTGAAACAATCGTTTAAAGAAATATTTTATCAATTTTAGAAGATGTTATTATTTTGATACTAGCCCCTTATAAATATAAAGGGCTAGTAAAATATTATTTAGTTAAAGCTAGCAGCCTTAAATAATGGTTCGTTATTTGGTCTGATAGGTACATTAACATTACTTTTTGCTGCCCAAGAAATTACTTGGTGGTGTAATGGAAGATAAGAAATATCATCTTTTACAATTTTCCAAGCATTTGCTATTGCAGCATTTCTTTTATCTAAATCAACTTCGCCTTCCATAACTCTAATTGCAGCATCTACTTCTGAGTTACTAAAGTTAACTTTATTCCAGCTAGCACCACTTTCATATAAATAATGAAAAACATAATGACTATCTAGAGTAGGAACACCCCAACCAAGCATATAAAAATCACCTTGATCATCTTTAAGCTCTTTAAAGTGTTTACTCTTAGTTTGAGAAAATAAATTTACGTTAACACCAATTTTTCCAAACATACCAACAACAGCTGTACAAATTGCTTCGTCATTAACATATCTGTCATTTGGACATCTTAATTCAACATCAAAACCATTAGGATAACCTGCGTCCGCTAAAAGTTTTTTTGCAGCATCTACGTCATAAGGTAATCTTTTATCAAGTGCTTCAGTATAACCATT
>JACWEO010000004.1 GCA_014653355.1 Pelagibacterales bacterium SAG-MED47
AAAAAGAATTCAAAGAAAAAAGAAATATTTTCCTGGATATGTCTTAATAAAAAGTGAGATGGATAATAGCATTTACCATATGATTAAAAATATAAAGAGAGTTAGTGGTTTTCTAGGCTCTAAAGGTATACCTGTTCCTGTTTCAGATAAAGAAATAGAAAAGATCTTAGGCCAAATAAAAGATGGTGTAGCGCAGCCAAAATCTGGTATAGAGTACAGTGTTGGTGAAAAAGTTCAAGTGGTTGATGGACCTTTTGCTTCATTTAGTGGTATGGTCGAAGACATAGATGAAGAAAAGTCTAGACTTAAGGTTTCTGTTTCAATATTTGGAAGACCAACACCAGTAGATTTAGAATATAACCAAGTTGAGAAAGTAAGTTAATGGCTGCAAAAAAAGAAATTAGTGGATTTATAAAATTACAAATTAAAGGTGGTCAAGCCAATCCAGCTCCACCTGTTGGACCTGCGTTGGGTCAACGAGGTGTTAATATTATGGAGTTTTGTAAAGCGTTTAATGATAAAACTAAATCTTTAGCAGGTAAACCTGTTCCAGTTGAGATAACAGTTTATAAAGATAAAAAATTTGATTTTAAAATAAAATCCCCTCCAGCATCTTTTTTTATTAGAGAAGCAGCAAAATTAAAAAGTGGCTCTAAAGAACCTGGAAGAAATATTGTTGCTTCTATTACAAAAAAACAAGCAGAAGAAATTGCAAAACAAAAAATGAATGATCTAAATGCTATTGATTTAGAACAAGCTATAAAAATTATTGCTGGTTCAGCAAGATCAATGGGTATTGAGGTAAAAGAGTAATGTCTTCAAAAAGATTTAAAAAATTGCCAGAAAATACTTCTAGCTTGCCAGCAGAAGTAATAAATAAATTACTTATTGAAGTTAAAAAAAATTGCACAACTAAATTTGATGAGTCAGTTGATTTGAATATACAAATTAATAATAAACAAAAAAAAAGTGAAATAAATATTAGAACAGTTGTAAATCTTCCTGGTGGAACTGGTAAAAAGGTTAAAGTAGCTGTAGTTTGTGAGGAAGCTAAACTTTCAGAAGCAAAATCTTCAGGAGCAGATATTGTTGGTGGGGATGACTTTATTGAAAAGATTAAAAATGGAGAAATAAACTTTGAAAAATTAATTTGCACTCCTACTATGATGATTAAACTTTCTAAGCTTGGAAAAGTATTAGGTCCAAAAGGCCTTATGCCAAATCCAAAGCTAGGATCTGTTACTGATGATCTAAATAAAGCTATTACCGATGCTAAATCTGGACAGGCAGAAATAAGAAATGACAAAGATGGAAATATTGGTGTTAGTATTGGTAAAAAATCTTTTAATGATGATTTGTTAATAAAGAATTACAATGCAATATTGGAAACTCTTGAAAAAGAAAAGTCTAACAATATAGTAAAAGGAGACTTGATTAGATCTGCATTTATAACTTCAACTATGGGCGTTTCGTACAAACTAAAATTAGGAAAAAGTATTTAAATTTTATGATGAACAAAGAACAAAAAAAAAATTATATCACTGAAATGACTGCTCAATTTGAAAACAGTAAAGCAGTTATGGTTACTCACTATCAAGGATTGACAATGCCACAACTTGATGAATTAAGGTCTAAAATGAGAGAACATGGAATAGTTTTTAAGATAACAAAAAACAGAATTACAAAATTGGCCATTGAAAAAACTAAGTGTAAGGATCTGTCCTCTTTATTTTCAGGTCCTACAGCAGTAGCATTTGGAAAAGATGCAATTATGTCTGCAAGAATTTTATCTAAATTTGCAAAGGACAACGAGAACTTGAAATTAATTGGTGGAATAATGGATAATGAACTTTTAGACCAAGCGGGGGTTCAAAATGTAGCAAATCTACCGACACTAGACGAGGCTAGAGCTAATATTGTGGCAATTTTGAATGCTTCAGGGTCTAAATTAGTGAGTATTTTACTTGCACGTTCGAAAAAAATGAGTAATTTACCGGAAGAAATTTCTGAAACACAACCTAAAGAGTAGATTATGCCTGACCTTAATAAGATTATTGATGATTTGTCAAAACTGACTGTTGCTGAAGCAGCAGATCTTTCAAAACAATTAGAAGAAAAATGGGGAGTAACCCCAATGGCAGCAGCAGCTCCAGCAGCAGCTGGTGCAGCAGCAGCAGAAGATAAGGATGATTTTTCAATCATGTTAGTATCTGCTGGTGATAAAAAAATAAATGTAATTAAAGAAGTAAGAGCTGCAACATCTCTTGGTCTTAAAGAAGCTAAAGACTTAGTTGAAGGAGCACCTAAAGAAGTTAAAGCTGGTGTACCGAAAAAAGAAGCTGAAGAAATTAAAGCTAAGTTAGAAGCTGCCGGCGCAAAAGTAGAACTTAAATAGATTAACAAGGATTTTTAAGGTACTGGTTAAGTCTTTAAATCAGTATCAGAATATAGATGCAAATATCTTTTACTGAAAAAAAAAATATTAGAAAGAGTTTTGGGAAACTTAAAGAAAGCCTATCAATACCAAATCTAATTGAAGTTCAAAAAAATTCTTACAAAGAATTAACAGATTTAAAGACTGAAATTGGTGCAATAACAAAAGGGTTTGACCGAGTTTTTAAAAGTATTTTTCCTATAGAAGATTTAAATGATAAAGCAACATTAGAATATGTTTCTTATAGGTTAGAGAAACCAAAGTTTGATGTTGAGGAATGTATAGCCAGAGGTTTAACTTATTCATCAGCACTTAAATGTACATTAAGATTAGTTGTTTATGAAATAGATCAAGAAAAAAATACAAAAGATATTCTTTCAGCAAAAGAGCAAGAAGTTTACATGGGTGAAGTGCCAATGATGACTAACAGTGGTACATTTATTACTAATGGTGTTCAAAGGGTTGTTGTAAATCAAATGCACAGAAGTCCTGGAGTTTTTTTTGACCACGATAAAGGAAAAACACATGCAAGTGGTAAATTATTATTTAATTGCAGAGTAATACCAAATAGAGGTTCATGGTTAGACTTTGAATATGATATTAAAGATCTATTATATTTTAAAATAGATAGAAAGAAAAAAATTTTAGCCTCATCTTTGCTACTAGCTTTAGGTTTTAGTAAGTCAGAAATAGTAAATGAATTTTATGATAAAGAAGTTTACGGTTTCGACTCAAAATCACAAAAATGGAAAACTAAATTTAATCCTAATAATTATAAAGCAAAAAACTTTTCGGAGGAAGTTATAGATTTTAAAACTGGTAAAACTGTTATTAAATTAGGTGAAAAAATTAACTATTTGAATGCTAAAAAACTTGCTGACAATGGACTGAAAGATATTCTAGTTTCTACAGACTCTTTATTTGGAAAGTTTTTACATAAAGATGTAAAAATTAATGATGAGGAGGATGGAACTTTTAATATTGGTATTGAGCTCAATGAAACAATTATACAAAAAATATTAGATGCTAAAATCTTTTCGATTGAAATATCAGTTACCAACTCAATAAATAAAGGACCATATTTATTAACAACAATTTTAAATGATAAAAATAATAGTAAAGATGAAGCTATTACTGAAATCTACAAAATGCTTAGACCAGGTGAACCACCAACTATTGAAATAGCATCACAAATTTTTAGTAATTTATTTTTTAGCTCTGAGCGTTACGATTTATCAGATGTGGGCCGCGTAAAAATGAATTCGAGGTTAAATTTAGAATGTTCTGACAAGATAACTATTCTAAGAAACGACGATATCATCTCAATTATTCATAAAATGCTTGACCTTAGAGATGGTAAAGATGAAGTAGATGATATTGATCACTTAGGAAATAGACGAGTAAGGTCAGTAGGCGAATTAGTTGAAAATCAGGCACGTATTGGAGTTTATAGAATGGAGAGAGCCATTAAAGAAAAAATGACCACTCTTGATGTTGAGTCTACAATGCCACAAGATTTGATAAACGCCAAACCTTTGACAGTATCTTTGAAGGATTTTTTCGCTAGTTCTCAATTGTCTCAATTTATGGATCAAACAAATCCTTTATCTGAGATTACTCACAAAAGAAGAGTTTCAGCTTTAGGGCCAGGTGGATTGACCCGAGAAAGAGCAGGTTTTGAAGTTAGAGATGTCCACCCAACTCATTATGGTAGAATTTGTCCAATAGAAACCCCTGAAGGACCCAACATTGGTTTAATAAATAGTTTATCTACATACGCGAAAATAAATAAATATGGTTTTATTGAAAGTCCATATAAAAGAGTAAATAATGGAGTTGTTCAAGACAATGTTGAATATTTGTCTGCAATGGAAGAAACAAAATTTACCATTGCTCAAGCAAATACAAAGTTAGATAAAAATGGTAAAATTATTGAGGAACTTGTTTCTTGTAGACAAAATTTAAATTTCCTTTTATCAAAACCAGAAACTATTGACTATATTGATGTATCTCCAAAACAATTAGTATCTGTAGCTGCATCATTAATTCCATTCCTCGAAAATGATGATGCCAACAGAGCATTGATGGGCTCGAACATGATGAGACAAGCAGTACCTCTACTAAAGCCTGAGTCACCTCTAGTTGGAACTGGTATTGAAAGTGATGTTGCTTTAGACTCAGGTGTTACTATTGTTGCAAAAAGAGATGGAATTGTTGATAAAATTGATGGAAAGAGAATAGTTATTAAAGTTACAGAAGACATAGATTTTACTAAATCTGGTGTAGATATTTATAATTTACAAAAATTTAAACGTTCTAACCAAAACACTTGTATAAATCAACGACCATTAGTTAGAGTTGGAGATAAAGTAAAGTTCGGTGATATAATTGCAGACGGGCCGTCGACAAAATTAGGTGAACTTGCATTAGGAAAAAATGTTACTGTAGCTTTTATGCCATGGCAAGGATACAATTTTGAAGACTCCATTCTTATTTCTGAAAGATGTGTAACAGATGATGTTTTTACATCTGTTCATATTGTTGAGTATGAGATAATGGCAAGAGATACTAAGCTAGGAGAAGAAGAAATTACCAGGGATATACCAAATGTAAATGAAGAAGCTTTAAAAAATTTAGATGAGTCTGGAGTAGTATATATAGGTGCTGAAGTTAATGCGGGAGATATTTTAGTGGGAAAAGTTACACCTAAAGGAGACTCTGCCTCTGGACCAGAAGAAAAATTGTTGAGGTCAATTTTTGGTGAAAAAGCTATAGATGTTACTGATACTTCGTTGAGGATGTCAAGAGGAAGCAGTGGCACTGTTGTTGACGTAAGAGTTTTTAATAGACATGGAATAGAGAAAGATGAGAGATCGATTACAATCGAAAGAGCTGAAATTGAGCAAGTACAACAGGATAAAATTGTTGAAGAAGAAATTTTAGAAAGAAGTATAAAGCAAAGAGCTGCCCAGATCTTATCAGGTTTAACTTTATCTAATAAAATTAAAGACGTTGACTTAAATGCAAAATTAGATTTCGAAACAATTAATAATTTAAACATAACAGATGTATTCAAAATATCAGTTGGAAAAGACAAGCAAGACTCCGATTTAATCCAACTTAAAGATCAATATAACAAAGCAAAACAAGATATAACTGAACGATTTGAAGACAAAGTTCTCAAGATAAGAAGTGGAGACGATTTATTACCTAGTGTAATGAAAATGGTTAAAGTTTTTGTTGCAATAAAAAGAAGATTAAGACCAGGTGATAAGATGTCAGGTAGGCATGGTAATAAAGGGGTTGTTAGTAAAATAGTGCCCGTTGAAGATATGCCTTACAGAGAGGATGGAAGACCAGTTGATATTGTTCTTAACCCATTAGGAGTTCCTAGTAGGATGAATGTTGGTCAAATTTTAGAGACGCATCTTGGATGGGCATGTAAAGAATTTGGTGAAGAAGTAAAAAAATTAGTTAATGAAAATAATAAAAAAATAGAAAAAACAGAAAAAATATCTAATTTTTTAAAGTCAGTTTATGGTACTGAGATATTTAATGAAAAAGTTGATAAATTAAGTAAATCTGAATTTAGAGATTTGTGTGAAAATCTACAAGATGGTATTGCGATATCAACACCAGTTTTTGATGGTGCAAAAGAAAAGGATGTTACTAATATGCTTGAATTAGCTAAATTACCAAATTCTGGTCAAACTTACTTGTGGGATGGAAGAACAGGAGAAAAATTTGATAGACCTGTAACTGTAGGAATAATTTATATGCTTAAACTTCATCACCTTGTAGAGGATAAGATTCATGCAAGATCTACTGGCCCCTACAGCTTAGTTACTCAGCAACCTTTAGGAGGTAAGGCACAACTAGGGGGACAAAGATTCGGAGAAATGGAGGTTTGGGCATTAGAGGCATATGGTGCTTCATATACTCTTCAAGAAATTTTGACTGTAAAATCTGATGATGTTGCTGGAAGAGTTAAAGTTTATGAAACAATTGTTAAAGGGGAAGAGAATTTTGAGTCTGGAATTCCAGAGTCATTTAACGTATTAGTTAAAGAAATTAAGTCTTTAGCATTAAATGTAGAACTAACATAAGTATGAAAAAAGAATTAACAGACCTATTTAAAAATTCAGAAATTTCTGAAGCTCAAAATTTTAGTAGTATAAAGATATCTTTAGCAAGTCCTGAAAAAATTAAATCTTGGACATATGGAGAAATAAAGAAACCTGAAACCATTAATTATAGAACCTTTAGACCAGAAAAAGATGGTTTATTTTGTGCAAGGATATTTGGCCCAATAAAAGATTATGAGTGTTTGTGTGGTAAATATAAACGAATGAAATTTAGAGGTATAATCTGTGAAAAGTGTGGTGTTGAAGTAACTAAATCAAATGTTCGTAGAGAAAGAATGGGCCATATAAATCTTGCAACACCAGTTGCTCACATATGGTTTTTAAAATCTCTGCCAAGTAGAATAGCCCTAGCTGTTGATATGAAGCTCAAAGAAATTGAAAGAGTTCTTTATTTTGAAAATTTTATTGTCATTGAACCTGGTTTAACTGGACTTAAGAAGAATCAACTTTTAAATGAAGAGGAACTTGCAAAATATCAAGATGAATTTGGGGAAGAGGCATTTACTGCTGGAATTGGTGCAGAGGCAGTCTTAGAAATGCTCAAAGGTTTAGATTTGGAGTTAGAAAGAAAAAATTTATCGAGTTACATCAAGGAGACTAAATCTAAAGTTAATGAGGAAAGAGCAATAAAGAGATTAAAGTTAATTGAGTCGTTTATTGATACAGGTCAAAAACCAGAATGGATGATTATGACAGTTGTTCCTGTTATACCGCCTGAATTAAGACCTTTGGTACCTTTAGATGGAGGAAGATTTGCAACATCTGACTTAAATGATCTTTATAGAAGAGTTATTAATAGAAATAATAGATTAAAAAGATTAATGGATCTTAAAGCTCCAGACATAATAGTTCGAAATGAAAAGCGGATGCTACAAGAATCGGTTGATGCATTATTTGATAATGGGAGAAGAGGCAGGGTAATTACAGGCACAGGTAAAAGACCGTTAAAATCTTTAGCAGAAATGCTAAAAGGTAAACAAGGAAGATTCAGACAAAATTTATTAGGTAAAAGAGTTGACTACTCTGGCCGTTCAGTAATTGTGGTTGGGCCTGATCTAAAATTGCATGAATGTGGTTTACCAAAAAAAATGGCCTTAGAATTGTTTAAACCTTTTTTATACGCTAGATTAAATAAACTAGGGCTAGCATCAACAATTAAACAGGCTAAAAAATTAGTTGAAAAAGAAACTAATGCAGTTTGGGATGCTTTGGAACTTATAGTAAGAGAGCATCCGGTGTTATTAAATAGAGCACCAACACTACATAGATTAGGAGTTCAAGCATTTGAACCTAAATTAATTGAGGGTGATGCCATCGAATTACATCCATTAACATGTGCTGCTTTTAACGCTGACTTTGATGGTGATCAAATGGCAGTCCATGTTCCTTTGAGTTTAGAAGCACAATTAGAGGCAAGAATATTAATGTTATCTACAAATAATATTTTATCTCCATCAAATGGTAAACCAATAATTGTACCAAGTCAGGATATGATATTAGGTATTTATTATCTTTCACAAGAGCTAGCCACTGATAAACCTTCAGGGTATTTTTTGGATGCTGATCAAATCGAATATGCTTTATCCTCAGGTCAAATAAAAGTTCATAGTACAATTATTTCAAGATTTGAAACTAAAGATGAAAATGGTAATAAAAAATTTGAGAAATATACATCAACCGCAGGAAGATTTTTATTAGCAAATTTACTGCCTCAAAACTTTAATATAAAATTTTCATTAATCGACAGATTATTACCTAAAAAAACTGTTTCTGAAATAATAGATATAGTTTTTAGATTTTGTGGACAAAAAACTACAGTTATTTTTTGTGATAAACTTAAAGATTTAGGTTTCAAACACGCATTTAAAGCTGGTATTTCATTTGGTAAAGACGATTTAGTAATCCCTTCAAACAAAACTCAATTAATTGATGATACTAAAAAATTAATTGCTGATTATGAAACTCAATATGCAGAGGGTTTAATTACAAGAGGTGAAAAATACAATAAAGTAGTTGATGCTTGGTCAAAATGTACAGATAAAGTAGCAGGTGAAATGATGAAGGGTATCTCTGCTACAGAGAAAACATCTGAAGGATTAAAAATAAATTCAGTATTTATGATGGCGGATAGTGGTGCGAGAGGTTCTGCAGCACAAATGAAACAATTAGCTGGTATGAGAGGATTAATTGCAAAACCCTCAGGAGAGATCATTGAAAGCCCAATAACTTCAAATTTTAAAGAAGGATTGACGGCTCTTGAATACTTTAACTCTACTCACGGCGCAAGAAAAGGATTAGCTGATACAGCACTTAAGACAGCAAGCTCAGGATATCTTACAAGAAGACTTTGTGATGTAGCACAAGATTTAACAATAACAAAAAAAGAATGTGATTGTAAAAATCCAGGATTTATAGAACTTTCTGAAATTTTAGAAGGTGGAAATGTTGTTGTAAGTTTATCAGAAAGAGCTTTAGGAAGAATTACATTTGATGAAGTAAAAAATCCTATTACAGGGGATATTGTTATCAAAAAATCTACTATGATTGATGAAGCTGGATGTGATTTGATTGATGCTGCTGGGGTAAAGTCAATTAAAGTTTATTCAGTAATGACTTGTGGAAGTAAAGAGGGTGTTTGTGCAACTTCTTATGGAAGAGATTTGTCCAGAGGAAAAATGGTTCATGTTGGAGAAGCAATTGGTATGATTTCAGCTCAATCAATTGGTGAACCAGGAACCCAACTAACTATGAGAACGTTCCACGTTGGAGGAACAGCTTCAGTAAAACAGGATTCTCAAATAGTCAGTAAAAGTGAAGGTATTCTTAAAATATTAAATTCTAATATTTTAGAGGACTCAAAGAAAAATTTAATTGTTATGGGCAGAAATACCCAACTTTCAATAGAAGATGATAATGGAGTGCAGATAGCAGTTTATAAGGTAGCTTATGGATCTAAATTATTTTTTAATAATGGTGATAAAATTAAAGCAAATACTAAAATTTGCGAGTGGGATCCTTATACAACACCAGTAATTGCAGAAAAGAGTGGTATAGCAAGTTTTGTTGATTTAATTGATGGTGTTTCTATTCAGGAAACTACTGATGATGCTACAGGTATATCTTCTAAATCAGTAGTTGACTGGAGAGCTCAATCAAAAAGTTCTGATTTAAAACCTAGAATTACTTTAAGAGATGAAAAAGGAAATGTTATTAAAAAAGCTGATGATAATGAAGCTAGATATTATTTAGTTCCAGATTCAATTTTATCAATTAAAGATGGTCAAAAAGTTTATGCTGGTGATGTAATTGCAAGACTACCAAAAGAAACAACTAAAACAAAAGATATTACTGGAGGTTTACCTAGAGTTGCAGAATTGTTTGAAGCTAGAAAAGCTAAAGATAGTGCTATTATTGCAGAAAATGATGGACAGGTAGTTTTTGGCAAGGAAGTTAGGGGTAAGCAAAAAGTTTCTATTGTACCTGAAGATGGAAATGAACCTTCAAATTATTTAATTCCTAAAGGAAAACATATTAACTTTAATCAGGGAGAAAAAATTAAGAAAGGTGAGTATTTATTGGATGGTCAACCTTTGCCTCATGATATTTTAAGAATTATGGGTATTAAAGATCTAACTGAATATTTCGTCAATCAAGTTCAAGAAGTTTATAGACTACAAGGTGTAATCATAAATGATAAACATATAGAAACAATTTTAAGACAAATGCTTAAAAAAGTTGAGGTCAAATCATCTGGAGACTCAAGTTATTTACCTGGTGAAATAATTGATAGGATTAAGTTCGATTTAAATAATGAAAAACTTGTCTTAGATGGAAAAAAACCCGCAATTGGTGAAAGAGTTTTAATGGGTATTACAAAGGCTTCGTTGCAAACAGAGTCGTTTATATCAGCAGCCTCATTCCAAGAAACCACTCGAGTACTGACTGATGCTGCGATAAAAGGAAAAGTTGATCCATTAGACGGACTAAAAGAAAATGTTATAGTAGGTCGATTAGTTCCAGCTGGGACAGGTAATATAAAGAATAAGTGGA
Source organism: Pelagibacterales bacterium SAG-MED47 (assembly GCA_014653355.1). GTDB lineage: Bacteria > Pseudomonadota > Alphaproteobacteria > Pelagibacterales > Pelagibacteraceae > Pelagibacter. The sequence continues at coordinate 10,630 of JACWEO010000004.1, forward strand.
ATAAAAAAGCTCTTGAAGATGATAATAAATTCTTGTCCGACCAAGAAAAGGTAGAGTCATCAGAAACCCAGGCAAATCAATAGAAATAGAACAATAGTTTTTTAGTTTTAGTTTGACAAAGTCAAATTATTAAGTAATTTGGCGATGTTTTTGGTTGGAATGTAGTACTAACTGAATGTACTAAACGCTGCCACAAATAACCTGTCAGTTATTTCATCAAAAATAAAAAAATAATTAAAATATATATGCCGACTATTAACCAATTATTAAAAAAAAAAAGAGTTAAACAAATTACAAGGAATAAGGTTCCTGCGCTTGAAAAACAGCCTTTAAAAAGAGGAGTCTGCGTAAAAGTTTATACCACGACACCAAAAAAACCTAATTCAGCTCTTAGAAAAGTCGCAAGAGTAAGATTGTCTAATGGATTTGAAGTTACGGCCTATATACCAGGAGAAGGCCATAATCTTCAAGAACACTCTGTTGTATTAATTAGAGGCGGAAGAGTTAAAGATTTACCTGGTGTTCGTTATCACATTTTAAGAGGTAATCTAGACACTCAAGGAGTTGCTAATAGAAAAAAAAGAAGGTCACTTTACGGTACTAAAAAAGGTAAATAATAATGTCTAGAAAGAAAACTCAACCAAAAAAAAATGTTGTGCCAGATCCAAAATTCAATTCAACAATTATTCCAAAATTAATCAATAATATAATGTATGATGGAAAAAGAGGTATTGCTGCTAAAATAGTTTATGATGCTATCGAAAAAATAAAAACTAAATCTAAAGATGAACCAATTAATATTTTCAATGAAGCAATTAATAATATTAAACCAACAGTCGAAGTAAGATCAAGGAGAGTAGGTGGTGCAACTTACCAGGTTCCAGTTGAAGTAAAAAGTAAAAGAGCACAGGCTCTTGCTATAAGATGGCTCGTAGAGTCCGCAAGAAAAAGAAAAGATAAACATATGTCAGATAAAATATTTAATGAATTGTATGATGCATACGAAAAAAAAGGTGCTGCAGTTAAAAAAAGAGAGGATGTACATAAAATGGCCGAGTCTAATAAGGCTTTTGCACATTTTAGGTGGTAAAAATTATGTCAAGAACACACTCTTTAGATAAGTATAGAAACATTGGTATCATGGCTCATATTGATGCTGGAAAAACTACTACTACAGAAAGAATTTTATATTACACAGGAAAAAGTCATAAGATTGGAGAAGTTCATGATGGTGCAGCTACTATGGATTGGATGGAACAAGAACAAGAAAGAGGGATAACAATTACTTCTGCAGCAACCACTTGTTTTTGGCAGGATCATAGAATTAATATTATTGATACCCCAGGCCATGTGGATTTTACAATTGAAGTTGAAAGATCACTTAAAGTTTTAGATGGTGCTGTAGCTGTTTTTGACGGTGTTGCTGGTGTAGAGCCTCAATCAGAAACAGTTTGGAGACAAGCAGATAAGTACAAAGTTCCAAGAATATGTTTTGTTAACAAGTTAGACAGAACTGGAGCTGATTTTTTTAGATGTGTGGACATGATTAGAGATAGGTTAGGAGCCAAACCACTGGTGATACAAGTACCAATTGGAATTGAAGCTTCATTAACCGGTGTTGTTGATTTAGTGAAAATGAAAGCTCAGGTTTGGAAAAATGAGGCTTTAGGGGCAGAGTGGGAATATAAAGAAATACCAGATGATTTAAAAGAAATTACCCAAAAATATAGAACAGAGCTTATAGAAACTGCTGTTGAACAAGATGAAAAATTAATGGAGGCTTATTTAAATGGAGAAGATATTAAAGAGGAGGATCTAATTAAATGTATCAGAAAAGGGACTTTAAATTTCAATTTTGTCCCAGTTTTAACTGGTTCTGCATTTAAAAATAAAGGTGTTCAACCATTATTGGATGCAGTAATCAATTACTTACCTAGCCCAATAGATATTGGATCAATCAAGGGATCTAAACCAGGTTCCGAAGAAGAAATTGATATGAAATTTGAGGATGGAGCAGGTTTTTCAGCACTAGCATTTAAAGTAGCTAATGACCCATTTGTAGGTTCTTTAACATTTATAAGGGTTTATTCTGGAACAATTAAAACTGGTACTGGAATTTTTAATTCATCAAAAGAAAAAGAGGAAAGAGTTGGAAGAATGTTGCTGATGCACGCTAATTCAAGAGAAGATATTAAAGAAGCTAATGCTGGAGATATAGTGGCGCTAGCTGGATTAAAGTATACTATAACAGGCCATACACTTTGTGATGAAGAAAATCCTGTATTATTAGAGCCAATGGAATTTCCTGATCCAGTTATTGAAATCGCTGTTGAACCAAAAACAAAAGCTGATCAAGAAAAAATGGGAGAAGCACTAGGAAGACTAGCAAAAGAAGATCCTTCTTTCAGAGTAACATCCGATGAGGAGTCAGGTCAAACTATTATCAAGGGTATGGGAGAATTACACTTAGATATAATCGTAGATAGAATGAAAAGAGAATTTAAAGTTGAAGCTAATGTCGGAGCGCCCCAAGTTGCATATAGAGAAACAATCCAAACTTCTTCTGAAGTTGAATATATTCACAAAAAACAAAGTGGTGGTGCAGGTCAATTTGCTAAAGTTAAGTTATTAGTTGAGCCTCAAGAGCCAGGCAAAGGTCGGGATGTTGAAAGTAAAATTAAAGGTGGAGCGATTCCAAAAGAATTTATCCCTGGAGTAGAAAAAGGTATTGAGACAGTTTCAGATGGGGGTATTTTAGCAGGTTTTCCATTGATAGATTATAAAGTTACTATTTTAGATGGACTTCATCATGATGTTGACTCAAGCGTGTTAGCATTTGAACTAGCTAGTAGAGCTTGTTTTAAAGAAGCATGTACTAAAGGTGGATTAAAATTATTAGAGCCAGTTATGAGAGTAGAAGTAGTTACACCAGAAGATTATATGGGTGACGTAATAGGTGATTTAAATAGTCGAAGAGGTCAAATAAGCACACAAGAACAAAGAGGAAATGCAACAGTTATAACTGCAATGGTTCCTCTAGCAAATATGTTTGGTTATATAAATAATTTAAGATCAATGTCACAAGGAAGAGCCCAGTATTCAATGTTTTTTGATCATTACTCAAAAGTGCCTCAAAATGTTCAAGATGAAGTAACAAAAAAGATTGCAGGATAAAATGGATAAACAGAATATTAGAATAAAACTCAGAGCTTACGACAATAAAATATTAGATGCCTCAACAGAAGAAATAGTAAATACAGTAAAGAGAACTGGGGCAACTATAAAGGGACCTATACCTTTACCAACCAGAATTGAAAGATATACTGTTTTAAAATCACCTCATATAGACAAAAAAAGTAGAGAACAGTTTGAAACAAGAACCCATAAAAGATTAATAGACATAATTGAACCAACACCCCAGACTGTGGAAGCTTTAATGAAATTAGATTTAGCTTCAGGTGTAGATGTGGAGATTAAAATTTAATTATGAGTGAAATTGCTTTAATTGGAAAAAAAATAGGTATGACTAGAGAATTTTACAAAACTGGTCAAGCGATACCAGTAACCATTATTAAAATGGAAAAAGCAAGAGTAATTGATGTCATTAATGAGGAAAAAAGAGGATATAAAGCAGTTCAGCTTGGATATGGAAAAATAAAAAATTCAAAATTAACCAAAGCGATGAAAGGCTATTTTTCAAAAAAAAACACTGAGGCAAAAAAAAGATTGAAAGAATACAGGGTTTCTAACATAGAAAATTATAAACAAGGTAATGAGTTTGGTCTTGAAATTTTTAAAGATATTAAATTTGTAGATACGAAGTCAAAAACTATAGGTAAAGGTTTTGCTGGAGCGATGAAAAGACATAATTTTGGTGGTTTAAGAGCATCCCATGGAGTTTCAGTTTCTCATAGATCTCACGGATCAACTGGTCAAAGACAGGACCCAGGTAAAGTTTTTAAAGGAAAAAAAATGGCTGGACACATGGGAGACAAATTAAGAACGATGCAAAATATTGAGATTATTAAAACTGATTTAGAAAATGAGCTGCTTTATTTAAAAGGTTCAATACCAGGGTCAAAAAATTCTGAAATAATTGTTAAAGGTTCAGTTAAAAATATAAAGAAAATGACAATTGGTGAAAAAATAAAAGCTGCAGAAGAAGCTAAAAAAACACCAGATAAGAAGAAAAAATAATGAAAATTGAAAAATTAAGTTTAAATGGAAAAAATAGCTCAATTGAAGTTTTAGATAAAATTTTTTCTACAAAAATAAATAATAAATTAGTAAGTAATGTTCTTTACAAAACTAACGCTAACTATAAAGGAAGACGCGCTAAAACTAAACAACAGAATGAAGTGTCGGGTCCAACTTCTAAAATTTATGCACAAAAAGGAACTGGTAATGCAAGACACGCAAGTAGAAAAGCTCCAATCTTTGTGGGCGGTGGTGTAGCACATGGTCCAAAAGGTCAGTCAGCTTATAAAAAAAGAAAACTAAATAAAAGTGAAAAAAAGCAAAGTATTGCATCTTTAATTAGTGAGAAGATTAAGAATAAAAATTTACTAGTATTTAATGATTTTAATACTGAAATAAAAAAAACAAAAGAAATGAATCTTATCGTTAAAAAATTTCAAATCTCTAATTCACTTATTATCTTAGATAAACAATCTAAAAATAAGATTGAAAAATCTATTAGAAACATTCCAAATATTAAAACTACTGACATTAATCATTTTAGTGCTTTCGATATTGTTAAATTTAAAAAAGTAGTATTCACTGAAAGTTCAATTAAAGAATTAGAGAAAAGGTATTCATAATGAAAAAGTTACATTTATATGATAAAATTATTAATCCTTTAGTTACTGAAAAATCGACCAATTTATCTGAACAAAATAAAATTATTTTTAAAGTACCTAAATCAGCTAATAAAAAAAATTTAAAAAATAATATAGAAAAAATTTTTAAGGTTAATGTGATTAAAATAAATATAATTAATAAACAAAACAGAACAAAATTAACCAGAGGGAAAAAAGTAAAAGTTTCTGGTTTTAAAAAAGCAATAATAACTCTTAAAAAAGGTCAAAGTATAGACCTCACAACTGGAATTTAAAATGGCATTAAAAACTTTTAAACCATATACAAAATCTACGAGAGGTACAATTCTTGTTGATAGAACTGGTCTTTGGAAAGGAAAACCTTTTAAATCGCTGGTCTCACCAAAAAATTCGATGAAAGGTAGAAATAATAATGGACACATTACTTCCATTAATAGATCTGGCGGCCATAAAAAAATGTATAGACATATTGATTTTTATAGAAAAAAATTTGATATGCAAGCAACTGTAGAAAGAATTGAATATGATCCAAACAGATCTTGTTACATAATGTTAGTCAAATTTGATGATAGTTCTCATGCTTATTATTTAGCTCCACAAAAAATTAAGATTGGAGACAAAATTGAAAATGGAGAAAAAAAAGAAATTAAAATTGGAAATTGTATGCCATTACAAGATATTCCTGTTGGAATAGATATTCATAATGTAGAAATTCATCCTGGTGCAGGAGGAAAAATCGCTAGATCAGCTGGAACATCAGTCACAATTAGTGGTTTAGATGGTAATTATAGTTTAATAAAACTATCATCTGGAGAAGTAAGAAAAATTGACTCACGATCCTTAGCAACTATTGGGGTTTTAAGTAACCCTGATCAAAAGAATATAAAAATTGGGAAAGCTGGACGATCAAGATGGCTTGGTAGAAAACCTCATACTAGAGGAGTGGTAAAAAACCCGGTTGATCACCCTCATGGAGGAGGTGAAGGTAAGTCTGCTGGTGGTAGACATCCAGTCTCTCCTACTGGTCAATCAGCTAAAGGATTAAAAACAAGAGACAATAAGAGAACTGATAAATTTATAGTTAGAAGACGGAACAAAAGGAAGGATACAAAATAATGGCAAGAGCTATTTGGAAAGGACCTTTTGTTGAGGAAAGTTTAATGAAAAAGGTGGACAAGTATAAAAATGATCCAAAAAAAATACCTATTAAAACATGGTCAAGAAAATCTACGATTATTCCAGATTTTGTGGGAGTTAGTTTTTTGATTTATAACGGTAAAAAGTTTATACCAATAACTATTTCTGAGGATATGGTTGGCCATAAATTAGGAGAATTTGCGCCCACTAGAAGTTTTTTTGGACATACTCCTGCAGATAAAAAAGCTAAACCGGCTGAAGCAGAGGTTAAAAAATAGATATGAGAAAAAAAAATAAGATTGATAGTAAAAAAGATAAAACTGTACGGTCTATAAATAATAATATTAGATCAAGCGTTAGAAAAATAAATCCTATACTTAAAGAGATAGTTGGAAAAAAAGTTGAAGTTGCTATAAGAGATTTACAGTTTTCTGAAAAAAGAATATCTAATGATATTAAAAAAACAATAAATTCTGCTGTAGCCAATGCTGAAAACAATTTTCAATATGATATTGATAAATTGTTTGTAAAAGAAGCTTATTGTGGAAAAAAAATTACAATGAAAAGATTTAGACCAAGGGCAAAAGGTAGAGCAGCGCCAATTTTAAAACCTTATTCTAGTGTTACTATAATCTTATCTGAAACAAAAAAAATGGAGAGACATGGGACAAAAAGTTAATCCAGTTGGTTTTAGATTAGGTGTGAACAGAGGCTGGGACTCTGTTTGGTTTGCAAGAAAAAAAGATTTTGGTAATTATCTTATTGAAGATTTTAAAATACGAGAGTTTATAAAAAAAAATGTAATAAATTCTGGTGTTTCAAAAGTTATGATTGAGAGAACATCAAACAAATGTTACGTTACAATATATACATCAAGACCTGGTTTTGTTATTGGAAAAAAAGGAAGTGATATTGATAAAATAAAGAATAATCTATCTAAATTAACCTCAAATGAAGTAGCTTTAAATATAAAAGAAGTAAAAAAACCTGAAACAAACGCCTATTTGGTTGCTGAAAATATAGCTCAACAATTGGTAAAAAGAATTTCATATAGAAGAGCGATGAAAAGAGCTATGCAATCTTGCTTAAGGTTGGGTGCTAAAGGTATAAAGGTGTCAATAAGTGGCAGATTAGGTGGAAATGAAATTGCTAGAACTGAATGGTTAAGAGATGGAAGTATCCCATCTCATACTTTGAGAGCTGATATTGATTATGCCGAGGCTGAGGCTTTAACAACTTACGGAATAATAGGAATTAAAGTTTGGATTTACAAAGGAGAGGTTTTTGCAAAAGAATTTAGTCAGGAAACTAATAAAATTTTAACAAAAGAGGGAAAAGAATAAAATGCTTCAACCAGTAAGAACTAAATGGCGAAAAGCTCACAAAGGTAGAATTCATGGGACTGCATCCAGAGCTAATTTTATAAATTATGGGTCATATGCTTTAAAAGCATTAACACCTGACAGAGTAACAGGAAAACAAATTGAAGCTGCAAGAGTAGCTCTTACAAGGCATATGAAAAGACAAGGAAGAGTTTGGACAAGAGTTTTTCCTAATATCCCGGTATCAAAAAAACCCATTGAAGTTCGTATGGGTAAAGGTAAGGGGTCACCAGAATATTATGCATGTAGAGTTAAACCAGGGAGAATTTTATTTGAAGTTGATGGTGTATCAGAAGAAATTGCTAAAGAAGCATTATACAAAGCCTCAGCCAAACTACCTATTAAAACAAAAACTATTAAGAGGTTTTCTTAAAATGAAAAAAAAAGAAATTAAAAAATTATCAAAAGATGAAGTTTTAAAGAATATTGATCGATTTAAAAAAGATTTATTCAATTTTAGATTTCAAAAAATAAATTCACAAATAACTAATCCCGCTAAAATAAATGAAACAAAAAAAACAATTGCAAGATTGAAAACAACTTTAAAAGGAAAATTGAATGCCTAAAAAAATTTTACGAGGTATAGTAGTTAGTGATAAACCAAATAAAACAATAACTGTAATGGTTGAGAGGAAATACTCCCATCCTTTATTAAAAAAAGTAGTTAAAGTAAGAAAAAAATATAATGCTCATGATGAAAATAATAAATTTAAGACTGGTGATAAGGTTTCAATAATTGAAAGTAAACCGTTTTCTAAAAACAAAAAATTTCAAGTAATGGAGACCTCAAATTAATGATACAAGTTCAGACAGAATTGCAAGTTGCAGATAATACTGGTGCAAAAAAAATTGAATGTATAAAAGTTTTGGGAGGGTCAAAAAGAAGATACGCAAGCATTGGGGACACAATAGTAATATCTGTTAAAGAAGCCATTCCTAAAGGAAAAGTTAAAAAGGGTTCTGTTCATAAAGCTGTTGTTGTAAGAGTAAAAAAAGGAATTCATAGGGATGATGGTTCAAAAGTCAGATTTGATAATAATGCAGCAGTATTAGTTGATGATAAGGGTGAACCTGTTGGTACAAGAATTTTTGGACCAGTAACAAGAGAATTAAGAAACAAAGGGCAAATGAAAATTATTTCATTAGCTCCAGAGGTACTTTAATGATCAAAAAAGGTTTAAAAGTTGTTGTTATGATAGGAAAAGATAAAAAGAAAGAAGGTGAAGTTATAGAAATAGACAGGTCTAATAATAGAGCAAAAGTAAAAGATATTAATATGGTAAAAAAACACGTTAAAACTACCAAAGAAAAAAAAGGCGGAATTATTTCTAAAGAGAATTTTATTAATATCTCAAATCTTAAAATTTTAGAGGAAAAAAAACAAAATAAAAAAAGTGAGATCAAAAAATAATGACACCGAGACTTAAAGAAATTTTTTATAAAGAAATTCAACCAGCTTTGAAGACTCAATTTGGTCTAAAAAATCTAAATATGAGTCCTAAAATTGAAAAAATTGTTTTGAATATGGGACTTGGACTTGATGGGAATGATTCTAAAATCTTAAAATCCTGTGAAGAAGATCTAGCTAAAATTACTGGACAAAAACCAGTGGTAACTAAGTTTAAAAAGTCAGTAGCAAATTTTAAAACTCGTCAGGGTTCAAATGCTGGATTGAAAGTAACACTTAGGAAAAATAGAATGTATGAATTTTTAGACAGACTAGTTAATATTGCTTTACCAAGAATTAAAGATTTTAGAGGTCTATCTCCAAAAGGATTTGATAAATTTGGTAATTATACTTTTGGTATTAAAGAACATATTATTTTTCCAGAAGTAAGCTTTGACAGAGCGGATAAAGTAAGAGGAATGGATATAATAATTAAGATATCATCAGATAATAAGGAACATAGTTTAGCATTATTGGAGAAACTAAACTTTCCGTTTATTAATAAAGGAGTAAATTAAATATGGCTAAGTTAAGTTCAATCAATAAAAATAATAAAAGAATTAAACTTTCAAATCAGTATTATAAAAAAAGAAAACAATTGAAGGACATAGTAATGAATAAGAAACTTTCATTTGAGGAAAGATTTAAAGCACAACAAAAATTATCTAAATTACCTAGAAATTCATCAAAGATTAGAGTTATGAATAGGTGTCAAATAACAGGAAGACCACATGGTGTATATAGAAAACTTAAGATATCTAGAATAGCATTAAGACAACTTGGTTTACAAGGTAAGATACCAGGTTTGGTAAAATCAAGTTGGTAGAAAGGAAATTATGAGTTTAAGTGACCCAATAGGAGATATGATAGCCAGAGTAAAAAACGCTCAATCAAGAAATCACAAAATGGTAAATCTTCCATCCTCAAATTTTAAAATGAAAATTGCAGACATTTTAAAAAATGAGGGGTTTATAAAAGATTTTAAGGTAAATTCTGAAAATAATAAACCAATTCTATCTTTGGAGCTGAAATATCACTCAGGCAATCCGGTAATTAATGCATTTGAGAGAGTGTCTAAACCAGGAAGAAGAATTTTTTCAAGTGCTGATGGTCTTCCAAAAATTAATAATGGTCTGGGCATTGCTATTATATCAACTCCAAAAGGTGTAATGACAGATATAGATGCAAGAAAACAGAGAGTTGGTGGTGAGATAATTTGTAAGGTATTTTAATGTCTAAAATTGGTAAAATAAATATTTCAATCCCAGAGAAAGTAAAAGTTGCTTTAGCAGGAACTATTTTAAATATTGAAGGACCACTTGGCAAAAAATCATTAAAGATTGATTTAGAAATTTTTAATTTAGATATTAAAGATGGAAAAGAAATATCTATTGCACCAAAAAAAATTGACCAAAATACCAAAAGATTATGGGGTATGAACAGAAGTTTAATCAATAATGCTGTAATCGGTTCAAGCAAAGGATATGAAAAAACTCTTGAATTAATAGGTGTTGGTTATAGAGCAGCACTGAAAGGAAATATATTAAATCTTCAGCTCGGTTACAGCCATGATATAGATTTTGATATTCCTGAAGGTATAAAAATAACAGTTGAAAAACAAACAACATTAAAAATTACTGGATCTGACAAACAGCAGGTTGGTGCAATTGCATCTAAGTTAAAAACTTTGAGAAAAATAGAACCATATAAAGGTAAAGGGATACGTGAAAAAGGCCAATATGTGCTTAAAAAAGAAGGAAAGAAAAAATAATGAAATTAAATACAAGTAAAAGAAAGAAATTTAGGGTATCAAACAAATTAAAAAGATTTGCACCTAGAGAAAGATTTAGATTATCTATTTCAAGAACTTCAAAAAATATTTTTGCGCAGATAATTGATGACAGTAAAAATATGACCCTTTTGTCTGCCTCCTCTATAGAAAAAGATATTAAATCTGGAGTGAAAGTTAATAAAACTGAACTTTCAAAGATTGTCGCAGAAAAACTTGCAAAAAAAGCTAGTGAAAAAAAGATAAAGAAGATTTATTTTGATAGAGGTATATACAAGTATCATGGAAGAGTAAAGATTTTTGCTGAAACTTTACGTAAAAATGGAATGGAATTTTAATCATGGATAAGAATAGAGATAAAAAAACTGATGACATTTTAGAAAAATTAGTTCACATAAACAGAATTACAAAAGTTGTTAAAGGTGGGCGTAGATTTGGCTTTTCAGCTTTGGTTGTAGTTGGAAACCAAGCAGGTAAAATTGGTATAGCACATGCAAAAGCTAAACAAGTTCCAGACGCAATTAAAAAAGCAAACGAGATGGCTAGACAAAAATTAATACATATACCTCTAAGAGAGGGAAGAACCATTCATCATGATGTTAAAGCTAAAGATGGTTCAGGAAAAATAATATTAAGAGCTGCTTCTAAAGGAACTGGTATTATTGCAGGTGGACCGGTTAGAGCTGTATGTGAGGTTTTAGGAGTAAGAGATATTGTTGCAAAATCTATGGGAACATCAAATGCTCACAATGTTATTAGAGCGACAATGAAAGCATTACTAAAACAAAATTCTCCTAAACAAATATCTAGCATTAGAAACAAAAAGATTTCTGAAATAATCGAAAAAAGAGGACAATGATTAAACTTAATAATAGAATAAAATTAAACAAATCTAAAATGCGAGTTGGAAGAGGTATTGGTTCTGGTAAAGGTAAAACTTCTGGTAGAGGTGTAAAAGGTCAAAAGTCTAGATCAGGTGTAGCTATTAAGAGTTTTGAAGGTGGTCAAATGCCTTTATATAGAAGATTACCTAAGAGAGGATTTAATCCAATCACTAAGAAAAATATAGCAATTTTAAATTTAGAAAAGATACAATCTCACATAGATAAAAAAAATATAAAAACAAGTGAAATAATTAATTCAAATTTGTTAAAAAAATTAAAATTAATTGACCAGGGAGCAATTAAATTGAAAATTTTAGGAACTGGAGAAATAAAAGATAAAATAAATATTGAGGCTGATTTAGCTTCTAAATCAGCAGTAGAGAAGCTAGAAAAAATTGGTGGATCTATTCAATTAAAAAAATAGTAGATTAAATGAGTGCCTCATCATCCAGTAATGATTTAAGAAATAGAATACTTTTTACTATTCTTATTCTTTCAGTTTATCGATTTGGAACATTTGTACCATTACCAGGTATAGACCCTGAACAATTAAAAATTATGATGGAAGGTAATCAAAAAGGATTACTAGGTATGTTTAATGTATTTGCTGGTGGAGCTGTGAGTAGAATGGCGATATTTGCCTTAGGAATAATGCCTTATATTTCTTCATCAATCATAGTACAACTTTTAACAGGTGTTTCTGATTATTTTAAAAATTTAAAATCTCAAGGTGAAACTGGAAGATCAAAAATTACACAAATTACGCGTTACGGAACAGTTTTATTGGCAACAGTCCAAGGTTATGGACTTTCAGTAGGTCTGGAGTCATCGCCTAATTTAGTAATTAATCCAGGTTTTTTTTTTAAAATTTCAACTGTAACAACAATTGTAGCTGGTACAATTTTTTTAATGTGGCTAGGTGAGCAAATCACTCAAAGAGGTATAGGTAATGGAATATCCTTAATAATTTTTGCGGGCATTGTAGCAGAAATACCAAGAGCGCTGGTTACTACAATAGAATTAGGAAGAACTGGTGCAGTTTCTACAATAATGATTTTAGCAATTTTTATTTTACTTATACTTGTAATACTTTTTATAGTTTTTATGGAGAGGGCATTAAGAAAAATATTAATTAATTATCCAAAGAGGCAAATGGGAAATAAAATGTACGGAGGAGAGTCTTCACATTTACCCCTAAAAATAAATCAAGCTGGTGTTATACCAGCAATTTTTGCATCAGCTTTACTATTATTACCAGTAACTTTTTCAAATTTTAATTTTTCTGATAATGAAACTTTTCTAAATATAAGCTCTTATTTTACTCAAGGGCAACCTTTGTACATGTTATTATATGCATCTGGAATAATATTTTTTACTTTCTTTTACACTTCAATTACTTTTAATCCAACAGAAACTGCAGATAATTTGAGAAAATATGGTGGTTTTATTCCTGGAATAAGACCTGGTGAGAGTACTGCTCTTTATATTGAAAATATTCTAACAAAGTTGACAACTATTGGAGCAATGTATTTAACTTTAGTTTGCTTAATGCCAGAATTTTTAATAGCAAATTATCCTATACCTTTTTACTTAGGTGGAACATCTATATTAATTGTTGTCGTTGTAGCAATTGATACAGTTACACAAATTCAAACAAGATTAATGAGTTCTCAATACGAACAATTAATTAAAAAAACAAAATTTGGTAGATAAAAGAAAGTGAATTTAATTTTATTTGGACCTCCAGGTGCTGGAAAAGGTACTCAAGCTAGATATTTAGTAAAAAAATTGGATAGTTTTCAAATATCAACCGGCGATATGTTAAGAGATGAAATAAAAAAAGATACAGAAATAGGTAAAAAAATAATTACCGACATGAATGAAGGAAAATTTGTTAACGATGAAATAGTTAATAAGCTTATAGAAAATGTTATTTTTGATTCTCAAAAAAAAAATAAACTAATATTTGATGGATATCCTAGATCATTAAGTCAGGCTAAAAATTTGGATTTATTGCTAAAAAAATCAGACCAGAAAATAAATTATATTTTCTTTTTAAACGTAAACAAAGAAACAATAATTAAAAGAATTGAAAAAAGAAAAATCCTAGAAGAAAGACGAGATGACGTTTCAAATACTATTTTAAAAAGATATGATACCTATATGCAAACAACGAAACCTGTCTTAGATTTCTACTCTAAAAATCCAAATTTTTATGAATTAGACGGATCTTTAGAAATTGAACAAATTACCTTAAAAATAGATGATATTATTAATGTTTAAGCCGTTGACTTTAAAAGCTCTTCTTATATAAAGGGCTAAAAATTATCACTCATATATGGCTCGTATTGCAGGTATAAATATTCCACAAAATAAACTGGTTCATGTTGGTCTCACTTATATTTATGGAATTGGTGATAATTTTTCTGACAAGATATGTAAAGCCCTAAAATTTCCAAAGAATAAAAGAGTGAATGATCTTACAGATGATGAAATTTTAAAAATTAGAGAGTTCATTGATCAAAACTTTAAAGTGGAAGGTGATTTAAGAAGAGACTATTCTTTAAGTATAAAAAGATTAATAGACTTGGCCTGTTATAGAGGATCGAGACATAGAAAAAAACTACCTGTTAGAGGTCAAAGAACAAGATGTAACGCAAGAACGAGAAAAGGTAAAGCTATTGCTATAGCTGGAAAAAAATTAACTCCATTAAAAAAATAATTATGGCTAAAGTAGATAAAGTTGATAATAAGGATCAAAAATTAGAAAAGTCCCCAAAAAAAAATAATAAAAGTTCTTATTCAAAGAAAAAAAAAATAAAAAAAAATATTCTTAATGGTATTGCATACGTACAATCAACATTCAATAATACAATAATTTCAATTGCAGATACAAATGGTAATGTTGTATCTTGGGCATCTGCCGGTCAAAAAGGATTCAAGGGTTCAAGAAAATCTACTCCATATGCTGCACAGATCGCTGCTGACTCTGCAGCGTCTAAAGCTTTAGAATATGGAATGAAAACTTTGTCTGTAGAGGTCAAAGGTCCAGGTTCTGGTAGAGAAACCGCATTAAGAGCATTACAGGCAAGAGGTTTTAAAATTTTGTCAATTAAAGACACTACACCAATGCCTCATAATGGAACAAGACCACCAAAAAAAAGGAGAGTTTAATGGAAATAGAGAATGTCAATGTTAAAAATTGGAAATCACTTATTAAACCAGGAAAACTTGATGTTAAAATTAGTGAAGATTTAACTCAAGCAATAATTGTTGCTGAACCACTGGAAAAAGGATACGGTTTAACATTAGGTAACTCATTAAGAAGAATTTTATTGTCCTCTATTAGAGGAGCAGCAGTTACCTCTATACAAATAGATGGTGTATTACACGAATTTACTTCAATCAAAGGTGTAAGGGAAGATGTAACAGATATAGTTTTAAATGTTAAGTCTTTGGCTTTAAAATGTAATTCTGAAGGTACAAAAAAATTAGTTTTAGATGCTAAGGGACCTGGTGAAATAAAAGCTTCTGATATAAATCCAATTACAGATGTTGAAATATTAAATCCAGATTTAGTTATCTGTAATTTAGATGAAAAAACAAATTTTCATATGGAAATGAATGTAAATACAGGTAAAGGTTATGTACCTGCTGATCTAAACAAACCAGAAGAACCACCTTTAGGACTTATTGCAATTGACTCATTATATAGCCCTGTAAAAAAAGTTTCATATTCTGTAAGTACTGCTAGAGAAGGAAAAGCTCTTGATTATGATAAATTAACTATGGAAGTAGAAACTGATGGTTCTATTTCAGCAGAGGATGCAGTTGCATATTCAGCAAGAATATTCCAAGACCAATTAAAAATGTTTATCAATTTTGATGAACCTGTGGAGGTACCAGCAAAAGAAGTTTCTACAGAACCCGAGTTTAACAAAAATTTATTAAGAAAAGTAGATGAACTAGAACTTTCGGTAAGGTCAATGAATTGTCTCAAAAATGATAATATTATTTACATAGGTGATCTTGTTCAAAAGTCAGAAGGAGAGATGCTTAGAACACCAAATTTTGGAAGGAAATCGTTAAATGAAATAAAAGAAGTTTTAACTGGTATGTCTTTATATTTAGGTATGGAAATACCTAACTGGCCACCTGAAAATATAGCCGAAATGTCAAAAAAACTTGAGGAAGCCATCTAATGAGACATGGAATGGCAAATAAAAAGTTAAATAGGACTTCTGAGCATAGAAAAGCACTTTTAAAGAATATGTTAAATTCTTTAATAAAATATGAACAGATCAAAACAACTTTGCCAAAAGCGAAATTTTTAAAACCTCAAGCAGAGAAAATAATAACTCTAGGTAAAAAAGACACTTTGCAAACATCAAAAATGTTAATATCAAAACTTCAGAACACAAAATCAGCAAATAAAGTAAAAAAAACTTTGTCAAAAAGATATGAAAAAAGAATTGGAGGATATACTAGAATTATAAAAGCAGGCTTTAGGTATGGAGATAATGCACCAATGGCTATAATTGAACTTGTAGACAGAGATATAGAAGCAAAGAAAATAGATAAAAAAAAAAAAGATACAGTCAAAGAAACTCCTAAAGCTGAAGAAAAGCAACAGGCAACAGCATAATTTTTAGATAATGAAAAAGACCTATACCGTTGATTCAACGTGTAATCACATGCGTGTTGACAGATGGATCAGAAATACCATAGGTAAAGTTCCTCAAAGTTTAATTGAAAAAAATTTAAGATCAGGAAAAATAAAGTTAAATAAAAAAAAAATTAAAAGTTCACATAAAATAAATACTAATGACAAAATAGATTTGTTTAACCTTAATTTTAAAGAAAAAATAATACAAAAAAAAAAAAGGTTCGAACCAACTAAAGAAGTCTTAAAGTCAAATGAAGATCAAATTATTGATAATAATGATGATTTTATTGTTTTAAATAAAAACTCTGGTATTTCTGTGCAAGGTGGAACAAAATCAAAAAAAAATCTTATCGATATATTTACAAAAAGTAAAATTTTTGAGGGTAACAAACCTTTTTCAGTTCATAGGCTAGATAAAGAAACCTCTGGAGTTTTTATATTAGCAAAAAAAAGAGAGAGCGCACAATTATTAACATCATTATTTAGATTACGTAAAGTTCATAAAACTTATTTAGCTATTTGTCATGGTGAATTTGAAAAGAATTCAGGTGAATGGAATGATGATTTAATTAGATATGATGGAAAAAAAAAAATAGTAGAAAATGCGAAAACTTTCTTTAAGGTAATTGATAAAAATTCCCAAGCGAGTTTAATAGAATTAAGACCAATTACTGGGCGAAAACATCAATTAAGAAAACAATTATTTGCAATAAATCAACCAATCTTTGGAGATACAAAATATAAATTACTTAATTTTAATAAGGGGGTTAATAAAAATTTAATGCTTCACTCATATCAGATTAAATTTATGATCAAAGATGTCAAACACACATACACAGCAATGATGCCTGATTATTTCAAAAAATTATTAAAGATAAAACGCCTTAATTTTTCAAATTTAAAATAAAATTTTCTATTATTTTATCACCTAAACTTCGGTAATTTTGTTTTTTTATTTCAGATAAATTAGTTATTCCCTTATTTCTTATACCACAGGGAATTATTACTTTATATTTCTTTAAATCATTATTAATATTTATAGAAAAACCATGGTATGCAATCCATTTGCTAACCCTCACACCTATTGCACCTACTTTTTTAATTTGTGATTTATTCTTATACCATATTCCAATATTTTTTTTATCAGCAAATGTATCTATCTTATAATGTTTAAGAGTATCAATAATAGTTTTTTCAATTAATGAAATAAATTTTCTTATATCTCTATTTCTCTTCTTTAGATCGATAACAAAATAACATATTAATTGGCCAGGTCCATGATAGGTTATTTTTCCACCTCTATTTGTTTCGAAGACTCTTATAGACTTATCTAATATTTCATCTTTATGATAAGATGTCCCTCCAGTATAAATATGATCGTGTTCTAAAATCCAAATAAGCTCTTTAGAGTATTTTTCACTAATATCTAATAATCTTGTCTCCATGAGTTTAATAGCATCAGTATATTTTACAGGTTTTCTTGACTTTTTGATCTCTATATTCATTTAAAAATTGTAATCTCTCTATTATGTATTAAAAGTTCCGACTGAATAATAGGAGTATTTATGACTTTAATTAAAAAAATCAAAGACAAAAAAGTCAATTTTGAATTTAATAAAGAGTACATAAAGGTTGTTACTGATAAAATTGCGTCAAATGATGCATTATTTATAACAAATTCTTTTAAAGAAATGCACCCAGCAGATGCTGCTGATATTATTGAACATCTAGGTGAAACTGATAGAGAAAACCTAATTAAGTTAAATAACTTTAAAATCGATCCTGAGGTCTTTATTGAGTTAAATGAGTCAGTTCAAACAGAAATTATAAAATATCTTTCGTCAGATGCAATAGTAAGAATACTTAAAAACCTTGAGTCAGATGATGCGATTGCAATTCTAGAGAATGTAGAAGAAAAAGATAAAAACTCAATTTTAGGCGCACTACCTCCAAAAGATCGTTTTGCTCTACTAGAAGGTTTAAGTTATCCAGAAGATAGTGCGGCAAGGATAATGCAAAGAGAATTTACAGCAATTCCAAGTAATTGGTCTGTTGGACAAACTATAGATTATTTAAGAGAAAATAAAGATTTGCCTGAACAATTCTTAGAGATTTATATTGTGGATGAGAATTTTAAACCTATAGGAACGGTCCCTTCATCAAAAGTTTTAAGAAACCCAAGAGAATCAAAAATGTTATCAATTATGGAAGACTCAAGATTTTTAGTTCCAGTTGACATGGATCAGGAAGAAGTTGGTAATTTATTCGAAAACTATAATTTAAATTCAGCATGTGTAGTTGATAAAAATAATAAATTGGTTGGAATGATTACCTCTGATGATATTTTAACTGTATTGAAAGAAGAAGCAGAGGAAGATGTCTTAAGACTGGCCGGCGTGGGTGATGAAGAAATTACGGATGGAGTCTTTACTAAAACAAAAAGAAGATTTAATTGGCTATTATTAAATCTTTTTACAGCATTCTTGGCGACTTATTGTATAAGTTTGTTTGGTGCAACCATTAAACAGATGGTTGTTTTAGCTTTTTTAATGCCCATTGTTGCTTCAATGGGTGGTAATGCTGGAATGCAGACACTTGCGGTTACAGTTAGAACTTTAGCAACAAATGATTTAACTAAGAATAATTTTAATCAAAATATTTTTAAAGAATTTAATATAGGTATATTAAATGGAATCATTTTTGCAATTATCAGTGCTTTAATTGTTCAACTATGGTTTCAAGATAATATTCTCTCATTAATTATATCTATCTCAATGATAATGACCATGGTGGTTGCTGGATTATTTGGAATTTTAGTACCAGTTACTTTAAATAAGATGAATATAGATCCTGCTATCGCGTCAAGTGTTTTTGTGACTACGATTACGGATGTAATTGGGTTTGTTTCATTTTTAGGTGTTGGTGCTTATTTTTTATAAATTTCAAAAATTATCTATTAATCTTATATTGTTTAAATAGTAAGCAATAAATATTTTAGAGTTTTTTACTTTGTTTGAAATCTTTAAATTATATTTGTTACGGTTTTCAAGGTACTCGATTTTTACATTAAATAATTTATTCAATTCTTTTTTTTTTAGAGCAATCAATTGATTTATATTTTTACTATTAAATAGACTTTTTTTAAAAAGAATTAAGTTTGTCGTTAATTTAGATGCAATATTTAACTCTGATTTTTTAAGTAGTAAATTTCTAGATGAGAGCGCAAGATTTTTTTTATTTCTGACTGTTTTACATTGAATTATCTTGGTATTATAATTTTTAGTTACATATTTCTTTATTAGATAGAGTTGCTGAAAATCTTTCTCACCCATAAATATTTTATTTGGTTTAATCATTTTTGTTAAGCGCTCCATAACATCAATAACACCCTCAAAATGTCCTTTTCGATATTTTGCACATAAAATTTTGTCTTTATTGAAAAGCTTAATTTTTTTTTTATTTCTATATCTATAAATTTCCTCTTCTTTTGGGAGATAAATAAAATTTACTTTAAGTTTCTTTAAAATTAAAAGGTCTTTTTTTGTATTTCTTGGATATTTTTTGTAATCTTTTTTATTATTAAATTGCTTGGGATTAACAAATATACTTACTAAAGTTTTGTTACATTCTCTTAAAGACCTTTTAATAAGAGATATATGACCACTATGAAGACCCCCCATAGTTGGTACAAATCCAATATTTGAGGTAGCATATAATGCCTCATTTAAATCAATATTGTTAAGTAAAATTTTCATTTGTATAAAACATTTTAATAAGTAAAACATTTAAATGATTAAACAAGCAATTATTCCACTAGCGGGACTGGGAACCAGATTATTACCATTAACGAGTGTTTTTCCAAAAGAACTTCTACCAATAAATGGCAAACCAGGGATAGAATATATTTTAGACGAATGTATTGAAGCAGGGATTAAAGAAGTTGTTTTTATAATCTCAAAAAAAAAAAAATCAGTTAAAAATTATTTTTACAATGATTCTTTTTATAAGAAAATAATAAAAAAAAAAAAAGACTCTAGAATTATTAAAGAATATAAAAAAATTTTAAAATACAAAAAAATGATCAAATTTGTTTATCAAAATAAACCCTTAGGTACAGGAGATGCTGTTTTAAAAACAAGAAAATATATTAAGGGTAATTTTTTTTTAATGTTGCTACCAGATGATCTAATAATAAAGCATAACTGTTCTAAATCAATGATTAAAATTCATAACCAACACAAATCTTCTGTCATGGCTAGCATGAATGTAAATAAAAAAACTGTTTCGAGATGGGGTATTTATAAATTAGGAAAAAAAATAAATAAAACAAATTATTTTATTAATGATGTAGTTGAAAAACCAGCTTTAACAAATGCCCCTTCAAATAAAGCAGTTATAGGCAGATATATATTACCAAAAATTATTTTTTCAAAATTATTAAATCAAAAGCCAGGCAAAGGTGGTGAAATTCACATTACAGATGCTATTCGGTCTTTAATTAATGAAAATAAAAAATTTGTAGCCCATAGCTTTTCAGGAAAATATTTAGATTGTGGAAGTATGAGTGGATATATAAAGTCAGCTATAGAGATATCTAAATTATGAAATTATGTATGATAGGTACGGGTTATGTTGGTCTCGTAAGTGGGGTTTGTTTTTCTGATTTAGGGAATACAGTTTATTGTGTTGACAGTGATAAAAATAAAATTGACTCTTTAAATAAAGGAATAATCCCAATTTATGAACCTGGTCTAGAGGAAATATTAAAAAGGAATTATAAAGCAAAAAGGTTATTATTTACCCATAATTTAAAAAAAGCTGTTTCAAACTCAGACATTATATTCATTTGTGTTGGAACCCCCACAATTAAAAATACTAATTCTGCAGATTTAAGATACGTTTATGCAGTTGCCAATCAATTAAAAAAGATAATATCAAAATATAAAATAGTAATTACTAAGTCTACAGTTCCAGTTACAACTGGGGATAAAATTGAAAAAATTTTAAAAAGATTAAAAAGTAAGAAATTAGTTGATGTTGTATCTAATCCTGAATTTTTAAGAGAAGGTGAAGCAATAAGAGATTTTATTTACCCTGATAGAGTTGTAATTGGTACTGATAGTAAAAAAGCAAATAAAATATTAAAGTCCTTGTATTTACCAATAATCAAAAAGACTAGTAGATACTTTAGTACATCAAGAAGAGGAGCTGAGATGATTAAATATGCCTCTAATGCTTTTTTAGCAACCAAAATTTCATATGTTAATGAGTTAGCAAATCTTTGTGAAAAAACAGGAGTTGATATTAAAGATGTTTCTTTTGGGATGGGCTTGGATGAGAGGATTGGTGGGAGATTTTTAAGAGCTGGACCTGCGTATGGAGGCTCTTGTTTTCCAAAAGATACAAAAGCTTTAATCAATACTGCTAATAAATTTAATACTGACCTATCAATTGTTAAAAGCGTTGTTAAATCAAATGAAAAAAGAAAATTACTATTAACTCATAGAGTAGATAAGATGCTAAATAAAAAAATAAATAATAAGATTATCACTTTTTTAGGTGTAACTTTTAAACCTAATACAGATGATATGCGCGAAACGTCAAGTATACCAATGATGAAATTTTTGAGTAAAAAAAATTGTGAAATTAGATATTTTGACCCTTCTGGTGAAAAAAAAGAACTTAAAAAAATCAAAAATGTTAAATTTTGTAAAAATATTTCGTTAGCATGTTTAAAGAGTGATCTTATTATAATTCACACTGAATGGAATGTTTTTAAATTGTTGAATTTTAAAAAATTAGTTAAAAAAAATAATTTTTCAATCTATGACATGAGAAATATTTATTCTCCATACAAAATGAAACAAATGAAGATAAAATATTATAGCGTAGGTAGATAATTTCAATTCAATTCAAAGATAGCATCAACTTCAACTGAAACACCAAGAGGCAAACTATTAGAACTAACAGCAGCTCTAGCATGCATACCAGAATTACCAAATACTGCTGCTATCAAATCTGATGCGCCATTAATTACTTTTGGTTGATCAGTATATTCGTCTGTAGAGTTAACAAATCCAGTTAATTTTACACACGATTTAACTTTTGATAAATCATTATCACAAGTCTTTTTAACTTGTGCAATAATACTTAACGCACATCTTTTAGCAGCATTATAACCTGCTTCAGTATCTAAATCGTTTCCAACTTTACCCTTAATCAGTTGGCCATTTTCATCAATAGAAATTTGACCTGATACAAACAACATCTTTCCTATAACTTTTGTAGCAACATAATTTCCAACTGGTGGTTTTGCTTCAGGAAGTTTTATATTAAGTTCTTTTATTTTATCATCAAAATTCATTTTGATTTCCTTTTTTTGAATTTCTTAGTTTTATCGTATTCTTTTCTTTTCTCAATTAATATTAAAGCTTCTTCCATTGTTAATTCAGTAGGGTCTTTTTCCTCAGGTATAGTTGCATTAAGCGATTTGTACTTAATATAAGGACCGTATTGACCTTTCATAACTCTTACAGGTTTTTTATCCTCAGGATGTTCTCCCAAATCTTTTATTATTGATGAAGACATTCGACCAGGTTTAGCTTCAGCTATTAAAGTAATTGCTCTATTCAAACCTATAGAAAATATGTCCTCTACATTTTCTATTCTTGCAGATTTATTTTCACATTTTAAATAAGGACCAAATCTTCCTGTGTTTAATGTAATTTCTTTTTGATTATCAGGATTAATACCTAAAGATTTAGGTAATGAACATAAGAATTGAGCTTTTTCTAAATCAATATTTTTCAACTCTAAGCCTTTAGGAATTGAAACATTTTTTAAAAGTTCATTAACATCTGATTTAGATTTTTTAGTTTTTTTCTTTTTCTTAGTAGCTTTTTCAACCTCAATATCAGTGGGGATTTTTTCGTACTGAAGATAAGGCCCAAATCTTCCATTCTTTAAATATATATCATTTCCATTATCATGTTTTCCAATTAACTTTGGCTCAGATAATTGTGCTTGAGCTGCAGCTTTTGCTTTTGATAAAGGTCGTGTAAATTTACATTCAGGGTAATTTGAACATCCTATAAAAGCACCACCTCTGAAGCTATTTTTCAGACTTAAGGTACCTCCATCAGGATTTTTACAACTTTCATTATATAATTTACAATTTCTGTCGACTTTTCCCTCCTTATTCTTACTAAACACTAAATCTCCTAAACTATCATTAAGCATGTCTAAAACTTCTCTAGTTCTTATTTCTTTTACTTCTGTTACGTTATTATTGAAATCTTTCCAGAAGAGCTCTAAAACTTTTATCCAGCTTTCTTTACCTGATGTAATCTCGTCAAGTTGATCCTCTAATCCTGCTGTAAAATTATAATCTACATATTTTGAAAACAATTTTTCTAAAAAGGCAGAGATTAATTTGCCTCTATCTGTTGGAAAAAATCTCTTATTTAATATTTCTGCATACCCTCTATTTGCAATAGTAGAAATGATACTTGCATAAGTAGATGGTCTTCCAATACCTAGTTCCTCTAGTTTTTTTACTAAACTTGCCTCTGAGTATCTTGGTGGAGGTTGCGTATAATGTTGTTCGTCCAGTAATGCGTCGATATTAACAAGACCTTTAGAGACAGTTGGCAAAATATTTTCATCATCATCTTTACTTTGATTATTATAAATTTTCAAAAATCCATCAAATTTGATGACAGACCCGCTAGCCTTACAAATAGTATCATTATTGTCTGAAGTTATGGTAATAGTATTTCTATCAAACTTAGCTGACTCCATTTGAGAAGATAAAGCTCTACTCCAAATAAGGTCATATAGTTTATTTTGATCTGTACTTAAATATTTTCTAATACTTTGGGGTGTTCTAATAATATCTGTAGGTCTTATCGCTTCGTGAGCTTCTTGAGCATTTTTGGCTTTTTTACCAGAATAATTTAAAGCACTTTTAGGTAAATATTCACGACCAATTTCTTTTTGAATATACTCTCTAAAAGCTGAAACTGCATCTTTGGATAAATTAGTTCCATCAGTCCTCATATAAGTGATCAAACCAATCGTTTCACCTTCTATCTCTATACCTTGATAAAGTTTTTGTGCAATTTGCATTGTTCTAGATGCACCAAAACCTAATCTACTTGATGCAGTTTGCTGAAGAGTAGATGTAGTGAATGGTCCAGATGGATTTCTATTAACAATTTTACTTGAGATATCTGTAATACTAAATTTTTTTATATTTATACTTGATATAGCTTTATTTATTTCATCTTTATTTCTAAATGAAAATTTTTCAATTTTATTATTATCTAATTGACTGATACTTGCCGTAATTTTTTGATTATTTTGATCTTTAAAGTCTACACTTAAAGTCCAAAACTCATCTGGTTTAAATGACTCAATTTCATGTTCTCTCTCAGTAATCAATTTTAAAGCAACAGATTGAACTCTTCCTGCAGATTTTGACCCTGGGAGCTTTGTCCAAAGTATTGGTGAAATATTAAAACCAACTAAGTAATCTAAAGCTCTTCTAGCCATATAAGCATCAACTAGATGAGGCTCAATTTGTCTTGGGTTCTCAATTCCTTGTATTACAGCTTTTTTAGTTATCTCATTGAATACAACTCTTTCAATTTCTTTATCTTTTAGAAGTTTTTTTTCATTTAAATATTCTTTTACGTGCCAAGCAATAGCTTCCCCCTCACGATCAGGGTCGGTAGCTAATATAATCTTAGATGAATCTTTTGCTGCATCAGTTATTTCTTTAAGATATTTTTTTGAAAAACTATCAACTTCCCACTCCATCTTAAAATCCTGATCTGGATCAACAGAACCGTTTTTAGAAGGTAAGTCTCTTATGTGACCGTAACTTGCTAAAACTTTATAATTATCACCTAAATATTTATTGATAGTTTTTGCTTTAGCAGGACTTTCTACAATGACCAAATTCATAAACTACAAACTACTCAAAAGACTTAGATAGTCAATTTAATAAATTTTTGTCTTAGTTTCTTCTTTATTTATCAATCTTTTAATATTTTCTCTATGGGTAAAAAATATAAGAACAAACATAATTGTAAAAAATATTACTTGATCAAATTGAGTTAAAATTAATAGATATATTGGTATAGAGGCTGATCCGATTAAAGATGAAAGGGAGGAAAATTTTGAAATAAAAAAAGTTACAAACCAAGATAAAATAAAAATGATCCCAAAATAAAAATTAATAGCAAACAAAATTCCAAGATATGTAGCAACACCTTTGCCACCCTTAAACTTAAGCCAAATTGGAAATACATGGCCTAAAAAAGTACACAATGATGCAATGTATAAAAAATCTTGATAAAAAATTTTTACATAAATTACTGGAACTGTTGCTTTTAAAATATCTAATATCAATGTTGAATAACCGATAATTTTATTCCCAGTTCTTAGAGCGTTAGTGGCTCCAATATTACCTGAACCAATTTCTCTGATATCTTTTTTTAAGAAAATTTTTATAAGTATAAAACCAAATGGTATTGAGCCCATAAAGTAAGAAAGTATACCTATTAAAAAAACATCCATATTATAGCTTAAATAATTCTTTACCTTTTACAAATGTATTTGTAACTTTTCCTTGAAGCTTTTTATCCTCAATTGAAGTATTTTTTGATTTTGAAACCAATTTATCTTTTTTTACAATCCAAGGTTTTTCAATATCAACTATACAAAGATCAGCATCATTTCCAATTGATAAATTACCCTTATCTATCCTAAGTATTTTTGCAGGATTTGATGTGAGAGCTTTAACAATAGTCTCAAGTTTGAGTGATCCATTATGAAATAATTCTAAACTTAAAGATAACAAGGTTTCTATTCCTGATGCACCAGTAGCAGCTTGTGCGAATGTTAATCTTTTTGATTCTTCATCTTCAGGTTTGTGATCAGAAACAATAACATCAATTAAATCATCTTTTAATCCTTGTACTAAGGCTAATCTATCCTCTTCTCTTCTTAATGGTGGGGATAATTTTAAAAAAGTTCTAAAATCTCCAATATCATTTTCATTTAAAGATAAGTTATTTACAGAAACTCCTGATGTAAATTTAACCATTTCTTTTCTATATTTAATTACTTCAATAGATTTTTCAGATGATAATTGAGATATGTGATATCTGCATTTAACTTTTTCTAATAAAGTCAAATCTCTTTCTATCAAAATTCTCTCTGCAATTTCCGGTATCCCTGATAATCCTAACTTAGATGCTATAATTCCAGAATTTATCATACCATTCTTTGCAAGTTCATAATCTTCAGCATGTTGCATTATTAAACACCCCAAGTCTTTTGCAGAGTTCATGATTCTCGACATCAATCTAGGATTTTGTATTGTTTTAATACCATCTGTGAAAGCAATTATTCCTTTACTTTGTAAAAGACCAAATTCTGTCATGTTTGTCCCTTCAACATTTTTTGTTAGGGAGGCGCATGGAAAAATGTTAATTTTTGATTTATCCCTTCCCCTTCTTTTTAAAAAATCAACTATTGATACATTATCAATAATTGGATCTGTGTTAGGCATTGTTACTACAGATGTAACACCACCAGATAAGGCAGCATTACTTAAAGTTCTAAAATTTTCCTTGTATTCATATCCAGGTTCTCCAACAAAAACTCTCATATCAACTAATCCTGGAAAAATGTATTTGCCCTTTAAATCTATAGGTTTTTCTCTACTCGGTAGATTATTTGTATTTACTTTTTTTCCTATAGCTTCAATTTTACCATCTTCACTTATAATTAATCCTCCAATTTCATTTATAGAGTTATGTGGGTCAACTATATTTGCATTTATAAAATATTGTTTTTTCATTTATGTACAAAATATCTTTAAACAGGCCATTCTTACAGCTACACCTAGTTCAACTTGTTCTTTAATTACACTTTTGTTTATATCATCTGCCAGTATAGTATCTATTTCTATACCTCTATTCATTGGCCCAGGATGCATAATTAATGCATCAGACTTGGCATATTCTAATTTGTCTGGAGTTAATCCATAATATTCATAGTATTCTCTATTTGATGAAAGGTATGAACTTGTCATTCTTTCATTTTGCAATCTTAACATCATTACGATATCACAATCTTTCAAACCTTTTTTCATGTTAGTAAAAGTATTCACACCAAACTTTTCAATTTCTTTTGGCATTAAATTTGTCGGAGCTATTATATTCACTTCAGCTCCTAACATATTAAGTAAATAAATATTTGATCTAGCGACTCTAGAATGTAGTATGTCTCCACATATAGCAACTCTCAAACCTTCAATTTTATTTTTACGAGTGATGATTGTTAGAGCATCTAATAAAGCTTGAGTGGGGTGTTCCCTTCTTCCATCCCCAGCATTTAAAACTGCACAATTAACTTTTTGGGAGAGTAAGTTACATGCCCCAGAGTCTTGATGCCTAACAACAATAATATCTGGATGCATAGCATTTAAAGTCATTGCTGTATCAATTAATGTTTCACCTTTTTTAATTGCAGAATTACTAATATTCATAGACATAACATCTGCACCTAGTCTCTTACCCGCTAATTCAAATGAACTTTGTGTTCTTGTAGAAGGCTCAAAGAATAAATTGATTTGAGTCTTTCCTCTCAATACATCGATTTTTTTATTTTTACTTTGGTTAACTTTTATAAAAGAGTGTGCTACATCAAGAATGTGATTTACATCATTTATTGATAAATCTTGAATACCTAACAAGTGTTTTTGAGATATTTTAATAGCTTTGTTTGAATTAATTGCCATTAAAACCAACTCTATAGCTATAAACCACTACAATATCAAGTATTAATTATTCAAAAAATCTATTGCCCCTTGCAATATAAAAGCAGCAGCATTTTCATCAATTTTCTTTTCTCTTTTACTTATATTTATATCTAATTGACTGGAAAGATTAAAAGCTCCAACTGTTGATAATCTTTCATCCCATAAGCAAATTGGTATATTGATGTTTTTTTCAATATTCTTAGAAGTATCTTCAACAGATTGTACTGATCTACCAGATGAACCATCCATATTTAGAGGATTTCCAATAATGATTCCTTTTACAGCATTTTCACTAATGATCATTTTTAGTTCATCTATTAACGCTCCTAAAGAATTTCTATTAATTGTTTTTAATGGTGTGGCGATTAATTGTTTTTCATCACAAATAGATACACCAATTCTTTTAGAACCAAGGTCTAAACCTATTAATCTACACTTATCTGAGTATAATTTTTTAAATTCTTCTAAAGTGATCATATTGTATATTCTAAACTTAAGTGGTAGTTTTCGTCATATTTAAATAGCATATGAGTATAGATCTTAAAACAATAAAACATATTTCTAAATTATCAAGGATTTCAGTTGATGAAAAAAAAGCAGATAAATTAGCTGGCGACTTAAATTCAATTTTTGACTTTATTGAAAAGCTTAATGAATTAAAAACAGACAATGTCGAGCCATTAACCTCTGTAGCAGAAACTTCATTAAAATTAAGAATTGACGAGGTCAAAAGTAAGAATATTAGAGAACAAATTGTTAAAAATTCTCCTCAAGACAATGAGGATTATTTTGTTGTGCCAAAGGTGATAGAATAATGTCGGATATAACTAAACAATCTTTAACTCAATTAGTTGAAAATATTAAGAATAAAAAACTATCTTCAACAGATATTACTAAAGCATTTATTGAGCGATCAGAAAAATCTAAAGAATTAAATTCTTATATTACTGATGACTTTACTTCAGCTTTAGAAAAAGCAAAAAAATTTGATCAAAAACCTAATTTAAACTTAAAATTACCTGGTGTTCCAATGGCAGTAAAAGATTTGTTTTGCACAAAAAATATTAAAACAACTGCTGGTAGTAAAATTCTAAGTAACTTTGTACCTACATATGAGTCGACAGTTACTGAAAATATTTGGAATGAAGGAGCAATACTTCTGGGTAAGTTAAATTGTGATGAATTTGCAATGGGCTCTTCAAATGAAACTAGTTTCTTTGGTAATGTACAAAATCCTATTGATGAAAATTTAGTACCAGGTGGTTCATCTGGTGGATCTGCTTCTGCGGTGGCTGGACAATTAACACCAATTACAATTGGTACTGATACTGGAGGATCAATAAGACAACCAGCTTCATTTACAGGAATTGTTGGTTTAAAACCTACATACGGAAGTTGTTCGCGTTATGGAATCGTTGCTTTCGCATCATCATTAGATCAAGCAGGACCAATGGCCCAAAATGTTAGAGACTGTGCTTTACTTCAAGAAGTAATCAGTACTTACGACACAAAAGACTCTACTTCAATAGACTTTAAAAGAAAACAATACAGTAAAGAACTAACAAATAATATTAAAGGAAAAAAAATTGGGATACCTAAAGAATATAGAATTGATGGCATGCCAAAAGAAATTGAGGATCTTTGGCAAAAAGGAGTTCAGTATGTCAAAGATTGTGGTGCAGAAACCATTGATATTTCACTTCCTCATACAAGTTATGCTTTACCAACTTATTATATAGTTGCTCCAGCTGAAGCATCTTCTAATCTCGCGAGATATGACGGTGTTAAGTATGGATTTAGAGCTCAAGGTGAAAACTTAATTGATATGTATGAAAAAACTAGATCAGAGGGTTTTGGTGCTGAGGTACAAAGAAGAATTATGATTGGAACTTATGTTTTATCATCTGGTTATTATGATGCTTACTATCTTAAAGCTCAAAAGGTAAGAAATCTTATTAAAAATGATTTTGATGAGGCATATAAAAAAGTCGATGCAATTTTAACACCTTCGACACCTAGTTCAGCATTCAAAATAGGTGAAAAAACTAACGACCCAGTTTCAATGTATCTTAATGATATATTCACTGTTCCAGTCAATTTAGCAGGTCTTCCAGGCATATCAATTCCTGCAGGCCATGACTCTAAAGGTTATCCTCTTGGTTTACAAATAATTGGTAAAGCTTTTGATGAACAAAATATATTAAATATTGCTTATGCAATGGAAGAGAAGATTGATTTTAAAAATAAAATTACTGATTGGTGGATTAAGTGAGTAAAAATAGTTCAGAATATTTGATAAATCGAAAAGATAAACAATATGAAGTTGTAATTGGTTTAGAGGTTCATGCCCAAGTATTATCTGAGTCCAAATTATTTTCTACTTCAGCTACTAAATTTGGAGCTGAACCAAATACCCAAGTAAGTTTAGTTGATGCAGCATTTCCTGGCATGCTACCTGTTATAAATGAATTTTGTGTTAAACAAGCTATTAAAACTGGTATTGGACTTAATGCAAAAATAAATAATCGTTCAGTATTCGATAGAAAAAATTATTTTTATGCTGATTTACCTCAAGGATATCAGATTTCTCAATTTAAAGATCCTATAGTTGGTGAGGGTAAAGTAATCTTAGATATGCCAGATGGTCAAAAAGAAGTGGGTATAGAAAGGTTGCATTTAGAGCAAGATGCAGGAAAAAGTATTCATGACCTTGATCCACAAAATACCTTTGTAGATTTAAATAGATCGGGTGTAGCATTAATGGAAATAGTAAGTAAACCAGACCTTAGATCTCCAGATGAAGTTAGTGTGTATATTAAAAAGTTAAGATCAATTATGCAATATCTAGGTACATGTGATGGAAATATGCAAGAAGGATCGTTAAGAGCAGATGTTAATATTTCTGTAAGAGCAAAAGGCTCAAAAGAATTTGGAACAAGATGTGAAATTAAAAATGTAAACTCTATCAAGTTTATGCAAATGGCAATTGAATATGAAGCAAATAGACAAGTTAATTTGATAGAAGAAGGTAAATTGATAGATCAAGAAACAAGACTATTTGATACTAAAAAAAATGAGACGAGATCAATGAGATCAAAAGAAGACGCACATGATTATAGATATTTTCCAGATCCTGATTTATTACCTTTAGAAGTTTCTGATGAATTTATTGATGAACTTAAAAAAGATATTCCAGAATTGCCAGATGTTAAAAAGAAAAGATTTATTGATAAATTTAAATTGTCACCATATGAAGCAACAATTTTAGTCTCAGATATCAACATAGCAAAGTATTTTGAAGAAGTGGTAGCTAAAATGGGTAAAAACAAAGATATTAAATTAGCAGTTAACTGGATTACAGGGGAATTATTTGCTGTTTTAAATAAAAAAAACTTGGAAATTTCTCAAAGTCCAGTAAGTGCAAAGAATTTGGCTATACTGATTAATTTAATAAAGAACGGAACAATTTCAGGAAAAATAGCGAAGACTGTATTTGAATTGATGTTAGAAGGAGATAAGGATCCCCAAAAAATAGTTGAGGAAAAAGGATTAAAACAACAAAGTGATCCTAAAACTATAGAGGCTTTAATTGATAAAATAATTAATGATAATAGAGAAAAAGCCATAGAATATAAACAAGGTAAAGAAAAATTGTTTGGTTTTTTTGTTGGACAAACAATGAAGGCCTCTGGTGGTAAAGCCAACCCTCAATTGATTAATGAGATCTTAAAAAAAAAATTATAAGGTTATGGGGTCTGACCTTAACATCACTAAACAATTACAAGACTATATTTTAAAACACGGTTTAAAACTTCACCCAATCCAGAAAGAAATAATAAATTATAATTTGAAATTAGGAGATATTAAAAGAATGCAAATATCTATTTCACAATGCCAATTTCTTCATCTAATTATAAAAGTTTCAAAGATTAAAAAAGTACTTGAGATTGGAACCTTTACTGGTCTAAGTACATTGTCTATGGCCTTGGCCTTACCTGATAATGGCAAAATAATCGCCTTAGATAAAGATGAACAGACTAATAAAATTGCTGTTGATTTTTTTAAAAGATCTCATCACGATCATAAAATCAAAACAATTATTAAACCAGCTTTAGAAACTTTAATTAAGATTAGAAAAGAAAAGTTTGATTTAGTTTTTATTGATGCCGATAAGATGAATTATAAAAAATATTATCAAATTTCTTTAGAATTATTGAATAATGGAGGTTTAATTATAATTGATAATGTATTATGGCATGGGGAAGTAGTTGATAAGAATATAAATGATAAATACACAAAAAATATAAGAGAACTAAATGATTTTATATCCAAAGATAAAAGAGTTGAAAAAGTAATAATTCCTTTTGGTGATGGAATGACAGTATGTAGAAAGATTTAATGTTTACAGTATTTGGTTTTTATAAATTTCAAAAAATTAATAATTTAAGGAGAAATCAAAAATTTTTAAATAATATCTTAATTGATAATAATATATATGGTTCAATTATAATATCCAAAGAAGGTTTAAATGGATCCATATCTGGAAAAAATAGTGATATCAAAAATTCTATCATCAAATTAAAAAAAATTCTTGCAGTTAAAAATTTTGATAATTTTAATAATTCGAAAAGTAATTTTAATCCTTTTCATAAATCTAAAGTAAAAATAAAAAAAGAACTTGTCCCTATGAATCTAAAGATATCTAAAAAAATTAAAAAAAAAAATAGTCATATTGAACCAAAAAAATGGAATAAATTGATCAATAATAAAAAAACATTTTTGTTAGATGTTAGAAAGCCTTTTGAAAATAAGGTTGGATCTTTTAAAAGATCAGTAAATCCAAATATTAATAATTTTAGAGATTTCCCAAAATACTTAAAAAAATTAAAAAAGGATCAGCCAATAGCTTTATTTTGCACTGGTGGGATTAGGTGTGAAAAAGCCTCTGTATATTTAGAAAAAAAAGGTTTTAAGAATATTTATCAATTAAAAGGTGGAATTCTAAATTATTTAAAAAAGATTAAACAAAAAAGCAGTTTATGGAAAGGTGAATGTTTTGTATTTGACAATAGAGTAAGTTTGAAACATGGCTTAATTCGAGGTACACATTCGATTTGTAGTGGATGCAGGGAGCCAATCTCAATTAAAGATAAAAGATCTAAAATGTATGAAGAGGGTGTATCATGTCCAAATTGTTATTATAAACTCTCAAAAAATCAAAAATCTCGTTTTAGAATGAGACAAAGTCAGGTATACAAAGCAAAAAAATCTAGAAAAAAATATTTTTTTAAAAAAGAATTTAATTAAAGGTAATTTTGTCTCAATCTTATAAGCTTACTAAAGATCCAATCTGGTTGCTACTCAGAAGAGTTACAATACCTGCGAGCGTTGGATCATTGTTTCAAACTTTTTACAATTTAGTCGACACATGGTTTGCGGGTAAAATTTCTGCCGAAGCAATAGGTGCAATTGCTAAATCGTTTCCTATTTATTTTACAATCATAGCTGTAGGAGTTGGTATTGGTGCAGCAACGAATTCTTTAATAGGTAATTCTATTGGTGAAAAGAAAGAAAAAGTAGCTTCTCTATATATTGCTCAATCTTTAATCTTCTCACTAGTGATTTCAATTTTAGTTACTTTATTTGGTCTAAATGTATCAAATTACCTTTTAACTGTTATGGGTTCAGATTTAGAAGGGATAATATTAACAAGAAAGTATTTGGATATAATATTTTATGGGACCTTTATTGTTTTAATACAAATATCTTTAAATGGAACATTAAATGCTCAAGGAGACACAAAAAGTTACAGGAACGTTTTAATTTTTAGTTTCTTTTTAAATATATTCTTAAATCCTTTATTTATTTGGGGATATGGGTTTATACCAGGATTTGGAATTTCAGGACTTGCTATTGCAACTGTTATTTCACAATTAATTGGAACAATTTACCTAGCATATAAAGTCAGTGATTGTAAAATTAGAAAATATCTAAAATTAGTATGTTTTATACCTAAATTTGAGTTTCAAAAGTCCCTCACAACTCAAGCGGTGCCCGTGATGTTCAGTATGTTGTTTATAGGTGTAGGAATTTTTAATATTTTATATTTTATTGGAAAATTTGGTGATTTAGCAACTGCAGGCTATGGTGCAGCTCTAAGAATTGAACAAGTTATGTTGCTTCCAGTTATAGGATTGAATACTGCTGTACTTTCTATAGGGGGACAAAACTTTGGAGCTAAAGCTTATGACCGTATAAGAGAACTTTATACAAAAGCTTTATTTTTTGGTTCATCTTTTATGATGTTGGCTGGTGTTATAATTTTTTTTGGTGCAGAATTTTTTGTTTCTCAATTTACAAACAATGAAATAGCTATTAAACATGGAATAATTTACCTTAAGATAGCAGCATTGATAGGGCCTATATACCCAGTTTTTTTTATTACAACTGCTGTATTTCAGGCAGTAAAAAAACCTATTTATAGTCTTTATATGAGTATATTGAGGTTGACAGCATTTCCTTTTTTAAGTCTTTGGTATGTAATAAATATTAGAGGAGGCGATTATGAGGATATTTTTTATACAATTCTGGTAACTAATTGGATAATGGGTATCGCGGTTTTATTATTTATAGGTTATTTTTTAAATTATGTTTTTAAACAAAAAAAAACTCTTTTTAGTTATTAGTATCTGCTTAACATTCTTTTTTCTTGCATATAATGATGTTAAATCCCAAGAGATAGAGATTATTGAAGGAAAGTCCGTGGTTATTGATGGTGACACGATCAAGATTGGTAGCGAAAAAATAAGATTTTCAGGAATTGATGCGCCTGAAAGTTATTATAAAGGAAAAGAGCAAATATGCTTGAAGCAAGATGTAAAAATTTCTTGTGGTAAATTATCAAAGGAATTTTTAATTCAAAAAATAAACAATCAAAAAGTAAAGTGTGAAATAGAACCTAAGCCTGACACATATAAACGAAAATTAGGTGAATGTTTTATAAATAACAAAAGTTTGTCACATCTTTTAGTCAAGAATGGATATGCATTTGATTATCCAAGATATTCAAAAAAAAAGTATGCAAGAGATCAAGAATATGCAAGAGAAAACAAACTAGGTCTTTGGGACATGAAATTTGAATTTCCTTGGGATTTTCGAAAGAATAATTAGTATATTCAATAAAATTGTAGATATTTAAACTAATCTTTATTTAATTTTTTTTCTAATTTTCTCACAAGATATGAGACTATTAATATTAATATTAAATATTCAAGTATTAAAAAGGTATAAATTTCTAATGGTCTATAGGTTGTAACAACCAACTCATTAGCTTTCCTTGTTAAGTCTCCAATACCAATAATAGATACTAATGAGGACATCTTTAAGACATAAACAAATTGATTCCCAATAGCTGGTAAAATATTCTTGATTGCTTGAGGGAGAATTACCAAACGTAATTTTCTGAAAAAACTTAGCCCCAATGAACTTCCAGCTTCCCACTGAGATTTTTTAATTGAATTTATGCCAGCTCTGAAGATTTCAGCTTGAAAGGCACTTTCACTTATTGATAGAGCAATAATACCAGATACAAAAGGACTAAAA
Source organism: Pelagibacterales bacterium SAG-MED47 (assembly GCA_014653355.1). Taxonomy (GTDB): domain Bacteria; phylum Pseudomonadota; class Alphaproteobacteria; order Pelagibacterales; family Pelagibacteraceae; genus Pelagibacter. The sequence goes on from JACWEO010000004.1 coordinate 46,208, forward strand.
CTTATACCCGTCATAATAGGCAAACCATAATAAATCCACAAGATTAATACTAAAAGAGGAATTGCTCTTACTATTTCAACATATCCGATATTTATATAAGTTAAAAATTTATTTTTTGCTAAAGAAGGAACGGCTACAATAAAACCAATAACCATTGAAATAATTATTGAAACAATTGAAATATAAACTGTTGTAGTTAGTCCACTTACCAAAAATTTGAGGTTAGTTAATCCTTCAACATTATTTGGAGATAGAATTAACCAATTAAGCTCACCTTTACCACATGAGGCAAGAGGTAGAGTCAGAAGTAGAAAAAATAAATTTTTCACTCCCTGATTTATAAAGAATTAATAATTAATTACTAATTGATTATAAACTTTTTAGATTATATTTTGCTAATAACTTAGTAAAGAAGCCCGACGATTTTTTGTTTTTTATCCAGTCATTAACATAACTGTTCCATTTATTATCACCTTTAGGAACCATCATTGCTAAAAATGCTGGATTTTTTCCACCATCTGGAACAATTGCCAACTGGGGGTATTTAATAACCAATTTATTTGCCTCTGTTGAACTTGTGATATTTCCATCAGCTCTACCTGCTAGGACTTCTTGGAAATCTCTTGCTGGTGCTTCAATTGAGTTTAATTTTGACTTCGGAAAAAATTCTTTTGCTTTTTCTTCTTGAGAGGTACCAAGTGTAGTTGCAATTGTCACCTTTGAATTATTAAGTGAGTCCCATGTTGGAAATTTTTTTAAGTTCTTTTTGAGAACTAGTGGCACAGTAGCGTATTTGTAATATGTATCCGTGAAACCAGCTACCTCAGCTCTTTTTGGTGTTTTTGTAACACTAGTTGAGATATCATATCTTTCAGATGTAATTCCTGACACAATAGTTTTCCATTCTGCAGGCACAAACTCAATTTTAACACCCATATCTTTTGCTAATTCATTCATTACATCAATATCAAAACCTTTGTATTTGTTGGTCGCTGGATCTTTCATTGTCATTGGATCCCAGTCTCCAGTTGTTCCAACTTTTAAAACACCTGAAGATTTGATTCTATCAAGGTTTGAATCTGCGTTTGAAGTTAAGGGTAAAAATGCAAATAGTACTAATATTAATAATTTTTTCATTCATCTTAATAGCTGATTTGAAAAAAAATTGTGACTATAATCTTGACGCAGCGTCGTTCATCCAAGAAAACAAATGCTCTGAAAAAGAACGTCTAACGAATAGATTTACTGTATTTTTATCCTGATTATGAACAATAATATCAATTTTTCCAAGAATTGTTTGAGTAGTGGCACCTTTTTTATTTTTAAAATTATTGAAATTGAACGGTGATCCAGTTTGAAACAATTCATAGATCTTATTGCCTTTAAGATTAATCATTACAAATTGATCTGTGACATCTGTGACCGCACCAAGATTAATTTTAGAAATGTTATTTTGTAACAACTTTTCTGTTTCATAATCATTCAAATCCTTATTCATTGTATCATTTGAAAAAATCATCCATTCATCGGGGCTTAGCCAAAGAGCTGTTAATTTATCACTTTGAGTTGATGTATTTGATTCAGTTGGTAAAAGAATATTTAAAGATTTACCAACAGCAGAAATAAATTCTCTTTTTTTACCTCTTACAATCAATTTCATGATTGGACTTATCTCTTTCATTTGCAAATCTTGAATAAATGCTTCTTTAGGAAGTGCAGGAGTGTAATTAAGCATTTAATTTTTTATTCTCCTTATCAAGAAAAACGGGATCAGAAATTGTTACATTGATTGATTTATTTTCCATTGGAATCATTAATTTTTTACCCATCATATTTTTTCCACCTCTAACAACAGCAAGTGCAATAGATTTTTTAAGATTAGGACTGAAATAACTTGAAGTAACATGACCTAACATTTCAACTGGGAACTTTTTAACATCGGCAACAATTTGTGATCCTTCTTCTAAAACATCTTCAGGATTATCTGTTAATAAGCCAACTAATTGTTTTCTATCTTCTCTAATTGTATCTGATCTATACAAAGATCTTTTACCTATAAAATCATATTTCTTTTTACTCACTATCCAATCCATTTGTAAATCTACTGGTGTCATAGTTCCATCAGTATCTTGTCCAACAATTATAAAACCTTTTTCTGCTCTAAGTAAATGCATAGTCTCAGTTCCATAAGGTGTTATATTAAAATCTTTTCCTGCTTCCATACATTTTTCCCAAACAGATTTCGCATAGTTAGCTTGAACATTAATTTCATAACTAAGTTCGCCTGTAAAACTTATTCTCATAACCCTACAATTAATCTTACCGATTTTTGCATTCTTAAAGGACATATGTGGAAAGTTTTCATCTGAAAAATCTAAATCATCAATGACTGTAGAAACAATTTTTTTACTATTAGGTCCACAGACACTTATAGTTGCAAAATGATCAGTTACAGATGTTAAGTATACATCAAGTTCAGGCCATTCAGTTTGCAAGTAATCTTCTAATTTACTCAAAACATTAGCAGCTCCACCAGTTGTTGTTGTCATAATATAATGATTTTCGCCTAATCGAGTTGTTACCCCATCATCATAGACCATTCCGTCTTCATTAAGCATTAAACCATAACGACATTTACCAATAGCCAGTTTTGACCACGCATTAGTGTAAACACGATTTAAAAATTCAGAAGCATCTGTTCCTTGAATATCAATTTTTCCAAGTGTTGAAGCATCTAAAATTCCAGCACTATCCCTTGCCGCTTTACTTTCTCTTTGAACAGCTTGATACATATCTTCATTATTTCTTAGATAATACCAAGCTCTCTTCCATTGACCTACATTCTCAAACTCAGCATTATTTTTAACGTGCCATTCGTGTATTGGAGTTTTTCTAAATATATCAAAATATTCACCAACATTTCTTCCAACTATAGTGCCAAATGTTAGTGGAGTGTAAGGTGGCCTAAATGTTGTAGTACCGTGTTCTCCCATTTTGGTCCCAGCAGTTTCAGATATAATACCTAGTGCATGCATGTTACCAAGCTTACCTTGATCAGTACCCATACCAGTTGTTGTGTATCTTTTAACATGTTCAATGGATCTAAAACCTTCTCGTAAAGCAAGTTTTATGTCTTTTGCAGTTGCATCATTTTGATAATCAACAAAAGACTTAGTTTTTCCTAAAACTTTATCTGATGGTATTAACCAAATGTTTCGTTTAGACCCATTTTCAGAAGATAAAACTTCAATATTTTCATATTCTGTTTTTTTAATATTCAAGAATTCTTTTAATGTTTTTGGAACATTAATCAAAATATCCTTTAAAGATAAATCACCACTACAACTACCAACACTTATTTGGTCTGAGGGGTAAGTGTTTGGAATAAATACTTGATCCTCTTCTCTAAATTTTAGTTTACCACCAGATTGTGTAAATAGATGAACTGCAGGTGTCCATCCACCTGAAATTCCTAAACAATCACATGATAAATTGATTTTTGAACCAACAACTTTTTGTCCATCTTTAGAAAGTCTCATTATAGATACTTTGTTAATTTTCTTGTAGCCCGATGTATTAACAACAGTAAAACCTTTATAAATCTTAATATTATTTTTTTCTACTTCATAAACTAATTTAGAGTCTACCTCTTCTCTATTATCAATTATAGCTTCGATTTTTATTCCTTTTTGGAACAAACTAATAGCAGTTTCATAAGCACTATCATTATTTGTTAAAAGAATATTTTTCTCACCACAAGCAACCCCAAATAAATCAGCATATCTTTTAATTGCAGATGAAAGTAAAATTCCAGGACGATCGTTATTATCAAATACTAAAGGTCTCTCAATAGATCCAGTAGCACATATCACTTTTTTAGCCCTTATCTTTAAAAGCTTATGTCTTGTCTTATTTTTTCTCTGTTCAATCGGTAAATGATCAGTGATATTTTCTCTAGCTAATAAAAAATTATAACCATGATAAGCAGCAACACTTGTTCTGGTTTTAATTTCTAAATTTTCTAATTTTTTGATTTCATTGATTTCTTTTTCCAACCAAGATCCAGAATTTTGATTATTAATTTTAAAGTTTTCAGAATTTTGATAAATAGTGGACCCACCTAGGTTTGACTTCTCATCAACCATAAGTGTTTGTAGGCCACTTTTTGCTGCTGTTTTTGCAGCCATTATTCCTGCAATACCAGATCCAATTACCAGAACATCACAATGAATATATTTATGCTCATATATATCTGGATCTGGTTTAGTAGGTGATTTTCCTAAACCAGCTGATTTTCTAATAAAATATTCATATTTTTCCCAGAAACTAGCGGGCCACATAAAAGTTTTATAATAAAAACCAGCAGGTAATAATGGTGATAAAAAATTATTTATCCCTCCAATATCAAAATTTACATTTGGCCAACAATTTTGACTTGATGCCTCCAAACCTTCATAAATTTCAACCTCAGTTGCTCTTACATTTGGTTCAGTTCTTGATGAATTCTTATGAAGCTGTACTATGGCATTAGGTTCTTCTGAACCAGCTGTCATAATACCTCTTGGTCTATGGTATTTAAAACTTCTGGCTACCAAATGAACATCATTTGCTAGAAGGGCTGAGGCTAGGGTGTCACCCTGAAATCCATGATAAGTTTTACCATTAAATTTAAATGAAATTCTGTAGGTTTCATCGATCACTTTTCCAGTTTTAACTCTTAAATTTTTTGTCATTACTTAATTAGTTGGTGGTTTTTCATCTATTTTATAAACAGCTTTAATTTTATCATTTGAAGTATCGCGTACTACATTAAACCACTTTCTACATCCATGAATGTGGTTCCATCTTTCGAATTGTATTCCCTTAATATTCTTTCTCATAAACAAATATTCTGCCCACTCGTCATCACTCAATTCTGTTGGTTGTTTTGGTCTTATAATATGAGCTTCGCCACCAGCTTTAAATTCACTTTGCTCACGCTCACCACAAAAAGGACAATCAATTAGAAACATTAATGAGCCACTGCTGCTGCACCATGTTCATCAACAAGGTCACCACTTACAAATCTATTCAAATTAAACGCCGCATTAAGTTTATGTGGCTCATCATTTGCTATTGTGTGGGCAAACAGATCTCCTGAGCCAGGAGTTGCTTTGAAACCCCCAGTTCCCCATCCACAATTAAAATACAAACCTTTAATAGAAGTTTTGCTAACAATTGGGCTTGCATCAGGACAAATATCAACAATTCCACCCCATTGTCTCAACATTCTCATTCGACTAAATATTGGATATAACTCAAGTATTGCATTTAAAGTACCTTCAACTATTTCATGACTTCCTTTTTGAGAATATGAAACATAATCGTCTGTGCCAGCACCAATAACTAGTTCTCCTTTATCAGATTGACTTACATAAGCGTGTACAGCATTGGACATAACCACCGTATCAATGACTGGCTTGACAGGTTCAGAAACTAAGGCTTGAAGAGGTTTACTTTCTAGAGGTAGTTTTAATCCTGCCATATTAGCAATTACACTTGAATGACCAGCTGCTACTACTCCTATTTTGTATGTTTTAATAAATCCTTTAGTTGTTTCTATACCTTCAACTCTATCACCATTTCTTTTTATAGCTTTTACTTCACAATTTTGAATTATATCAACACCCATTTCATCTGCACCTCTGGCATATCCCCACGCAACTGCATCATGTCTAGCTGTTCCGGCTCTTCTTTGTAATGTTCCACCTAATACTGGATATCGAATATCTGGAGAAGTATTTATAATGGGACAAAATTTTTTAACTTCTTTTGTATTTAAATATTCTGCATCAATTCCATTCAATCTATTGGCATGAGTTCTTCTTTTTAAGTCCCTTACATCTTGAAGATTATGAGCAAGGTTCATGACACCTCTTTGACTGAACATTACATTATAATTTAATTCCTGTGATAAACCTTCCCAAATTTTTAATGCATGGTTATAAAGACCAGCACTAGCATCCCATAAATAATTTGATCTTATTATAGTTGTATTTCTTCCAGTGTTTCCTCCACCGATCCAACCTTTTTCTACAACAGCAATATTTTTCATATTATGTTTTTTGGCTAAATAATATGCCGTTGCAAGACCGTGTCCTCCACCACCAACAATTACAGCATCATATTCTTTTTTAGGTGTAGGGTCTTTCCAAGCTTTTCCCCAGTTTTCATGATAAGAGAAAGCATTCTTTATTAGTGAAAATATTGAGTATCTATTTTTCATTATTAATGAATAATTACTTTATTAATATTGATTATTCAATACAATCGAAAGCGACAAATTTCTTGGAAGAGTGGGTGAGAGGCTTAAACCAGTCGTTTGCTAAATGACCGTGCGAGGAAACTTGTACCGAGGGTTCGAATCCCTCCTCTTCCGCCATATTTTAAAATAGAGGGTTATTTTTGAAAAAATCTTTCATAGGGATTGGTTTTTGTTCAAGTATATATCTATATACATTATAGTTCTCTAAAACTCTCTGAACGTAATTTCTTGTTTCTTTGAATTTGATTAGTTCAATCCAATCAACATAATTAGTTTGATTTTTTTGAGGATCTTTATTTATTTTTTTCCAATATCTTACACGTTTTGGACCAGCATTATAAGCTGCTATTGCAAAAGGGTATGCACCTTCATATTCAAGAATTAAACCTGCAATATAATGTGAACCTAAATTGATATTATATTCTGGATCAGTGGTTAATCTAGATTTTGAATAAGGAAGTTTTGCCTGTTTAGCAACCAACTTAGCAGTATAAGGCATCAATTGCATCAAACCTTTTGCACCTGCATGACTATTAGCACTTAAATCAAATTCACTTTCTTGTCGTATAATAGATAAAATCAATGCACTCTCAGGAATTTTTCTTCCATTAATATATTTAGGAGTATTTATAATTGGATAATTATACTTATTGTGAAATCTTTTTTCGTATGAAGCAATCTTTGCAACTTGAATCGCAAAGTCAAAACGTTCAATATTAGTCGCAAGCTCTGCTGCTAAAATTTCACTTCCACTATCGACATTGTCGTTTGCTAAATGTCTAAGTATATGTTTTGTATATTTATCTTCATCAAGTTCATTTAATAGATAGATTACTTTAACAATTTCTTTTTTAAAAAAATAATCTCGATATTCTTTTTTAACTTTTATATCTTTTGTTAGTTCAAATTTCCCATTGGGATCTAACTCTCTAAATGCCAGTTGACCATAATAAGTTGTCAAATAACTCGCTGCTTCATTAAACCATTTAGTTGATAATTCATTATAGCCTAATTTTTTATAAGATCTTCCTAACCAGTATGCCCCTCTGGCAACACTAATTGGATATCCAACATTGTTATAAAAATTTTCAAAGTGATCTTTGGCTAATAATGGATCATTTAAGAAACTTAAAGCAATCCAACCACTCATCCATTCTGCAGCAGCAAATTCTGGACCTTCAGTCATAGCGTGGTTACTAGAAATTTTATAAGCTAATTCATATTTTTTTTTGTAGATTAAAGATCTTGAGATAATTTCTCTTTCCTTCCACCATTTATCTGGTCTTACTAAATAATCTTTAGTATTTTTTATTTTTAATAAAATTTCAACAGAACTATCAACTCGACCTCTTTTTCTTCTCCATTTTAATCTGTCATAATTTAATCCAGAGTCATCTTTAAATTTAGCTGGCACTTTGGATATCGCATTATCAACACCATAAGATTTACTCATTAATAATTGTCTTGCATTATATAAAAGTTCGTAGTCTTTTGGTAAATACCTTAGCATTCGCTTCAGATCCCAATATTTATTATTCCAAGCAAGATAGTCTGCTCTTTTTACATAGTCATTTGCATCAAGATACTTTTTAAATTTTTTCCTATAAAATCTTAATTCTGATTTAGTGAGCTCCGCGGTTATCCAACCTTCTTTTATTAGCTGTATGCCTTTTTCTTTATTTCCTGTTAAAGTATAACTTTCACCAAGTATCATTCTGCCAAATCCACTTAACGGCTCAGTGGATTCATACCAATCAATAATTTTTTTTGGAGAAATTTTATCAGTTGATAGTTTATGTTCTGCCAAATATTTAACACGACCAATTCTTGGATAATCCTCATTTTTGTCAATGAAAGTTTTATAATCATAATAAGAAGCTTGATTTCCTTTTCTTAATAGATGTCTCCACTGAATGAAATTGTAAATTGATTTATCTTTAGCTTTTTTTGAAGTTCTTAAAGCATCAGTCCATTTAGCTCTTTTCATCTCAGAAATAGCTTTTTTGGCTAAATTAAAGTCTTTTTTTTTATAGTATTTTGATATTTTTATATCTTTAACTTTTTCAGTTCCTGCAATTAAGGGTTTTTTTTTGGGTAAAATAAAACTGTTTTTATTTTTTTTCTCAACAATAACTTTTTCCTCTATTACTTTTTTTTCAGTTAGTTCTCTTGGTTTTGGTAGTGGTTTTAATACATCTATTAGTAACTTTTTTTGTGTTTCCTCTTTAGTTTGTATTGGTTTTTTTAATGGGACTATCTCAGATAAGGCAACACCCGCATACCCAGTCAGATTAAATAAAAGTATAAAAAATAAGATTTTTTTTGACATAATCTTTACTATATGAATCAATAATCTATGTTATAAGTATTTATGTTTAAAGGATCAAATGTTGCTTTAGTTACTCCGTTTAAAAATGATAAACTTGATGACGAAACTTATATCAAGTTAATACATTTTCACATAAAAAATGGTACAAATGGTTTAGTACCGGCTGGAACAACGGGAGAATCTCCAACATTAAGCCACAATGAACATGAAAGAGTTATTGAGCTCTGTGTGAAAGAAAGTGCAGGAAAATTACCTGTATTTGCAGGAACAGGATCAAATTCTACAGAAGAAGCTATATCTTTAACTTCTCACGCTGAAAAAATAGGTGCTAATGGAGCACTTGTTGTTACTCCCTATTATAATAAACCAACCCAAGAAGGTTTGTATCAACATTATAAATCAATTAATGATAAATGTGGAATTCCTATAATAATTTATAATATTCCAGGTAGATCAGTTATAGACATGTCAGTTGACACAATGGCAAGATTATATGAGCTTAAAAATATTATAGGAGTCAAAGATGCTACTGGTGATTTGAATAGAGTTGATCAAACTTTAAAAAAGCTGGGTAAAGATTTTATGCAATTGACTGGTAACGATGATAACGCATTGGAATTTAATAAAAGAGGAGGTATTGGAGCGATAAGTGTTACAGCAAATATTGCACCAAAACTATGTTCAGAATTTCAGAAACTTTCAATTATAAGCGATGAAAAATCAATCTCTGAAGCAAAAAGACTTGATAAGATTTTACAGCCTGTGCATCATTCGATGTTTATAGAAAGCAATCCAAGTCCAGTAAAATATGCTGCTAAATTACTAGATCTCTGTGATGATGAGGTAAGACTACCGTTAGTTAAAATAACCGATCCTACTAAAGAAATAGTTAAAAAAGCACTTCTGTCTGCAAAATTAATTTAATGAACAAAAAGACCAATTCTGGTTTGAAAATTATTTGTCTAAATCGCAAAGCAAGTTTTAATTATTTTTTTGAAGATTTATTAGAGGCTGGAATTGTTCTTAAAGGGTCTGAAATTAAATCTATTCGAGATGGTAAAGTAAATATTGCTGATTCTTATGCGATTGAAAAAAATGGTGAAATAATTTTAATAAATTCACATATTTCATCATATAAACAAGCAAGCTACTCAAATCATAATCCAACAGATGAAAGAAAACTTCTATTAAATAAAAGAGAAATAAATAAGCTTATAGGAAAAATGCAAAGAGATGGATTTACTATAGTACCTACAAAAATCTACTTTAAAAAAGGAAAAGCTAAAGTAGAGCTAGCAGTTGCAAAAGGTAAAAAACAATACGACAAGAGAGCAACAAAAAAAAATAGAGACTGGAGTCGAGAGAGGGCAAGATATGTCAGAAAATCCAGTTAAACCAATCTATTTGGGAATAGGTTCGAATTTAGGAAATAAAAAGAGAAATATTGAAAAGACAAAATCAAACTTATTAAAAAATAATATCAATATATTAGAATGTTCAAGTTATTATGAAAGTTTATCTTGGCCTAACCCTAAAAATCCAAAATTTTTAAATATAGTAATTAAGATTAAAACTCATTTAACACCCTTAAAACTAATTAAAAAATGCAAAGAAATTGAAACTAGATTAGGTAGAAAAAAAATGTCAAAAAATTCACCTCGCGTTTGTGATATAGATATTATCGACTTTAAAAATCAAAGAATGGAAAATGACTTAATTTTACCACATCCAAGAATGCATAACCGTAATTTTGTTCTTTTGCCTCTTTTCGAGATAGATAAAGATTGGAAACATCCTGTTTTAAAACTTAATATAAAAAAACTAATATCATCATTATCAAATAGTGACATTAGGTCTATTAAACAAATCTAAATAGATGCTATAATAAATTATGTTAAATTCTGAAGAATTAATAAATAAAGTTAAAGGATATAATAAGTTTTTAAATCCAGAGAAACTTAATAAAGCCTATGATTTTGCTGTTAAAGCTCATAGTAATCAAAAAAGAGCATCTGGTGATCCTTATTCAGTTCACCCAATAGAAGTTGCTAATATTTTAACTGATTTAAAATTAGATAGCGCAACAATTACAACAGGTCTTTTACATGACACAATTGAAGACACTTATGCGACATATGAAACTATAAAAGGTGAGTTTGGATCTGAAGTTGCAGATTTAGTTGATGGTGTTACAAAAATATCAGTATTAGAAAATACTGCTTCAGCTAATTCAAAAGCTGAAAATTTTAGAAAATTAATATTGGCTACTTCAAAAGATATTAGAGTATTATTAGTTAAAATTGCTGATCGATTACATAATATGAGAACAATTAAAGCTATTGATAAAGAAGACAAAAGAAAAAGAATTGCTCAAGAAACAATGGAAATTTATGCTCCATTAGCAGACAGAATGGGAATGCACAGAATAAGAGATGAACTGGAGGACTTGTCTTTTGAAATTCTTAATCATGAAGGCAGATCATTAATCCAAAAAAGGCTTGAAGAAATTAAATTGGATAAAAAAGATATTTTTGAAAGTCTATCATCTGAATTTAATCAGCTGTTGATTGAAAATAATATTAATTCAAAAATATATGGGAGAGAAAAAACTCCTTTTTCTATATGGAGAAAAGTTCAAAAGAAAAGAGTTTCATTAGAGCAAATTACCGATATTATTGGTTTTAGAATTATAGTCGATGATACTGATAATTGTTATAAATCTTTAGGAATAATTCACAAAGCATATAATTGTATTCCTGGAAAATTTAAAGATTATATTTCTTCTGCAAAAATAAATGGATATAAATCAATTCATACTTCAGTAATTGGTTCATACAAAAAACCTGTTGAAATCCAAATCAGAACAAAACAAATGCATGAATTTGCTGAAAGAGGTATAGCATCACATTGGCAGTATAAATCCTCAGAAAAGTTTAATTCACTAACATGGAAAGAGTATGATTGGTTGAAGGATCTTGTTGAAATTATTGAAAAGAATGAAAATCCTGAACACTCATATGAATATACTAAACTTCAAATGTTTCAGGAAAATGTTTTTTGTTTTACTCCTAAAGGATCTGTAATTAAATTACCTAAAGATGCTACAGCTATTGATTTTGCTTATGCTGTTCACACTAAAATAGGTGATACAGCTATTGGATGTGAAATTAATGGTAATAAAAGTGAATTACAATCTATATTAAGAAATGGTGATAGAGTAAATATCACTACATCAAAAAATCAATCTCCTTCTTTGCATTGGATACCAACAACTAAAACAGGTAAAGCGAGAGCCGCTATTAGGAGGTATTGGCATGATAGGGGAGAGAAAAAAGAAGAAAGAATCAAAAAATATAATACTACATTGTGGATTTCTTTACCTGATAAACCAGGTCAACTTGGAAATGTAAGTTCTTTAATTGGTCAACATAAACTAAATATCTCCAATCTTGAGATGACAGGTAAAAACCCTAATTATATTAATTTTAAGTTCCAATTAATAATTAGAGATTTAAAAAATTTTACTAATTTTATTGCAGAGCTTAAACAAAAAGGTATAAAATTTAAGATAATAAGACACGAAGATAAAAGAAATGCTTTCACCCAAAAAATCCTTAGATATTTTAAGAAAAACTAATGCTTTGTTAGAGGGCCATTTTGTTCTATCTTCTGGTTTACATTCTTCAAAATACATTCAGTGTGCAAAATTATTAAGTTTTCCTCACTTAGCTGATAAAATATGTAAATCATTTGCCAATAAAGTTAAAAAAAGATTTAATAAAATTGATTTAATATTGGCTCCTGCGATGGGAGGAATAATAATTGGCTATGAAATAGGAAAAATTTTAAAAAAAGAAACAATATTTTGTGAGAGGGTAAAAGGTAAATTTACTTTAAGACGTGGATTTAGTATCAAAAAGCACTCAAGAGTTTTAATAATAGAAGATGTTATCACAACCGGTAAGTCTAGTCTGGAGTGTGCCAAACTTATAAAAAAAAAGAAAGCTAAGCTTTTAGGATTTGCTTCTTTGATAGACAGGTCTTCTAAAAAATCTTTGAAAATTAAAACAAAAATTATCTCACAATTGAAAATAAATGTGCCTACGTATAAAAAAAATCAATTACCAAAAGATTTAGTATCAATGGTCGTTACCAAACCTGGAAGTAGATTTATTAAGTGAAACGTTTAGGTGTAAATATTGATCATATAGCAACAATTAGAAATGCACGTGGTGAAAACCATCCTGATCCAATTTTTGCTGCAAAATTTGTTAAAAAATCAGGGGCCGATTCAATTACTATTCATTTAAGAGAAGACAGAAGACACATCAACGATAACGATGCAAAACAAATATGCTCAATAAACAAACTTTTAGTGAATCTAGAAATTTCAACTAATTATAAGATGGTTAAATCTGCGATTAGATTAAAGCCAAATTTTGTTTGTTTTGTTCCTGAAAACAGAAAAGAAATTACCACTGAAGGAGGTTTAAATTTAAAAAAAAATAAAATTAAGCTTAAAAAAATAATATCTCTATTCAAAAAAAAAAAAATTAGAACAAGTTTATTTATAAATCCTTCTTTAAATGATATTAAAATTTCAAAAGAATTGAAATCCGATTGTATTGAGATTCATACTGGACGCCTCTCAAATTTGGTTAAATCAAATAAAAATTATGCTAATGAATTAAAAAAAATAATTAAATGCTCATCATTAGCTCATAAGTTAGGTCTTGAGGTACATGCAGGTCATGGCCTAGATTACAAAACCACAAAATTATTGACAAAAATTAAAGAAATTAAAGAATTTAATATTGGCCATTATCTAGTAGGAGAATCTTTATTTTATGGTCTTCCAAAGATTATAAAAAATTTTAAAAGAATAATTAATAGGAAATAATATGCGTGTATTAGGTATTGGTATTGATGTTATTCAAAATAATAGAATAAAGACATTAATTAAGAACAAAAACTTTATTTCCAGAACTTATGGAAAAATAGAAATTACATTGTCTCAAAAAAAAAAGAATAAAATAAATTTTTTTGCTAAAAGATTTGCTGCTAAAGAGGCATTTGCAAAGTCTATTGGTACAGGTTTAAGAAATAATTTAAATTTAAAGGATATTCAAATTTTGAACGATAAAATAGGCAAGCCTTATTACCAAAAATCAAAAAAAATAAATGATATTATCAATAAAAAATTTGGAGTTAAAAGCTACGATTTGTTTCTTTCAATTTCAGATGAAAAGGATTATTCAATAGCATTTACTATCTTACAAACAAAATAATGTTAAATAAAAATTTTTTTTTAGAAAATATTAAAACTTTATTTTATGCACTGATTATTGCAGTAATCATTAGATCGTTATTTATTCAACCATTTTACATACCTTCCTCTTCAATGGAACCAAATTTGCTTGTTGGTGATCGTCTTTTTGTAAGTAAATATTCATATGGGTATAGCAAACATTCATTTCCTTTCAGCCCATCAATCTTTAATGGCAGAATATTTCCATCCGAGCCGAAAAGAGGAGATGTAGTGGTATTTAAAACTCCAACTGATAATCGAACTGACTATATTAAAAGACTAATTGGTTTACCAGGAGATCAAATCCAGTTTATAGATTCTAATCTATACATTAACAATATTGAGGTTTTAAAATCGAGAATATCAAAAAAGGATAAAATTTATTGTGGAGTGAAAAGTATCAATGTTTTTACATTTGAAGAAATGTTACCAAATAATAAAAAACATAAAACAGTTTATTTGAAAGATTTTACATTTCAGAATTCAGACCCATATGAAGTTCCATCAGATCATTATTTTTTTTTAGGAGATAACAGAGATTGTTCAAAAGATAGTAGATTTTTGACAAGTGTTGGATATGTGCACAAAGATAATTTAGTAGGAAAAGCTCGATTCATTTTCTTTTCTTCTGATAGGTCAATAGGAAGTATATTTTCGTTTTGGAAATGGAACAAGTCTATAAGATTTGATAGATTTTTTAAAAAAATTAATTAATGAAAATTAATTACATTAACCTTGAGAAAAAAATAAAGATTGATTTTAAAGATAAAGAATTATTAATCAAATCACTTACTCATAAAAGTTATAATAATCAGCATAATAATGAAAAGGTTGAATTTTTAGGAGATCGCGTATTAGGCCTAATTATAGCAAAAAAACTCTTAGAAATTTACCCAAATGAAAAGGAAGGAATTTTAGATAAAAAATTTGCATCTTTGGTAAATAAGAAAACTTGTTTAGAGATTGCAAAAAAAATTGATTTACAGAAATATATTTTAACTCTTAATAATAAAAAAAAGAAAAATACGATTGAGGATAAAGTTTTGGCTGATAGTTGTGAGGCATTAATTGGTGCGATATATCTTGATAAAGGATTACATATTGTTGAAAAAGTAATATTAAATTTATGGTCAAGTCATATTAAAAGTAGCGTGGTTACCCAAATAGATCCAAAAACAAAACTTCAAGAGTTTTCATTAAAAATATTTAAGAAATTACCAATATATAAAGTAATTTCAAATACAGGCCCTAAGCATAAACCTCTTTTTAAAGTTGGTGTAAAATTAGTTAACACTAAATTTTATACAGCTGAGGGTAAATCAAAAAAAGATGCAGAACAAAATGCTGCAATTATCTGTTTAGAAAAAATTAATCAATCATGACTTGGGACGATATAGGATTTTTATTATCCAAGAGTAGATATAATGAAAATTCACTTATAGTAGAAATCTACACTAAAGAACATGGTAAGGTCCCAGGCATCATTTTTGGAGGAACTTCAAAAAAAATTAAAAACTACCTACAAATAGGAAATAAGCTATATGTTAGTTATAACTCCAAAACTGAAAATAGAATTGGATATTTCAAAATTGAAATACAAAGGGCATTTTCACCAAGTTATTTTGATAATCCAAAAAAATTGTCTTGTATAAGTTCTGCAATGAGCTTAATAAAAATATTGACTGCAGAGTCACAAAAAAATCTTGATATCTTCTACTTATTAGAAAAATTTTATTTTTTATTAGAAAGTGTCGATTGGATAAAAGATTATATTTTTTGGGAACTAGAATTATTAAAAACTTCTGGTTTTGACTTAGAACTAAAAAATTTAGTTGAAAAAAAAATTTTTAATAACCAGGTTAAATATGTCTCCAAATCATCAGAGAAAAAGATTATTCCGAATTTTTTAATAGATAATGAAGTAAATTCTGTTGATATTTTAATTTTGCTAGATGGTTTAAAATTTGTTGGAGATTATTTAGAAAAAACTATTTTAAAACCAAATAATTTGAGTCAACCAATTAGTAGATCACATTTTATAAACACACTAAAATAATTATTTTAATATTTTATCCAATCTATCTGCATAGTAACTTACAATTGCATTTGCTCCAGCTCTCTTAAAAGCAATTAAAGTCTCTAAAATAATACTTTTATCAATAAATCCTTTATTTATCCCATTTGATAATAAACTGTATTCCCCAGAAACTTGATAAGCAATCACTGGAATTTTAAAATTTTCTTTTACTGTTTTAATGATGTCTATATATGGAAGCCCAGGTTTTACCATCACCATGTCTGCACCTTCTTTTATATCTAAAGCTACTTCTCTTAAAGCTTCATTATTATTTCTAAAATCCATTTGATAATTTTTTTTATTTCCCTTTAAAAGACCTTTTGAACCTACTGCATCTCGAAAAGGACCATAATAACTTGAAGCATATTTTACAGCATAGGAAAGAATCTGAACCATTTGGAATTTATTTTTATCCAGAGTTTTTCTGATTTCCCCAACTCTACCATCCATCATATCTGACGGAGCAAGTACATCACAACCCATCTCTGCTTGTAGGAGAGATTGATTGATTAAAACTTTTATTGTTTCATCATTCAAGACGTATCCAGATTTTAACAATCCATCATGACCATGTAATGTATAAGGATCCAATGCCACATCACACATAATCCCAATTTCATTTTTATATTTTTTTTTGATTAATTGTATAGCTCTACAAACTAAATTGTTTTCATTTAATGCTTCTGTGCCTTTAAAATCTTTTTTCTTTTTCTCTGTGTTGGGAAATAAAGCAATCATAGGTAGCTTATTTTTTATTGCTTTATCAACCAATGAGCTTAGTTTATCCAATGTATATCTGTATACATCAGGCATTGATTTAATAGGTTGTTTTTTATTTTTCCCTTCAATCAAAAAAATTGGTAATATGAAGTCACTTGGGCTTAAATTATTTTCTTCAATTAATCTTCTTGACCAATCATTTTTTCGACTCCGTCTTAGTCTTAAACTTGGATATTTTCCTGTTATCATGTTCAAATATATTTAAAAAATGCGACAAATGTTATATATAAATATAACTTAAAAAAGATATTAAACAATCATATGAATTTAAATTTTGATGATTTTCAAAAACAAGATGTCAAATTTGACATTAAAGAACTAAAAAAAGGCTACGAAGAGATACTAAGGATGCAAAATTTTTCTGGTATTGAAGGAGTTTCAAATTTTAGTGCAATATCTTTAACACAAGTGCCCGGTGACCCAAATTCAATTAAAGGAAACAAAGCTAGAGGAGTATTTTGGACTAAACCTAATTCTTCAGGTAAAGAAGTTATTAGAGATCAAATGATTGATGAAGCTGCATACTCAGAATTTATTGATGATTATAAAGAGACCTACTTTAAGGAAGTTTATGATGCTTTATCCTCAAAGTATAAATTGGGAAGGGTTCGTATTCTATTAAAAGAACCAAGGTCAACTTTAAGTTGGCACAGAGATCCAGAGCCAAGACTACATATACCAATAATTACAAATCCAGGGGCAATAATGGTTGTTGAAAATATTGCAAAACATATGCCCGCTGATGGATCAGTGTGGATTACAAATAATACGAAATATCACAATGCATTTAATGGGGGTGAAGAAAATAGAATTCATTTAGTTGCTTGTGTTTTAGATTATAAATTTAATTAACTTGAAAAAAATATTTATTTCGTCGGACCATGCTGGGTATAATTTAAAGGAACAAATTAAAAAAAATTTTTCTAAAAAAATTAAATTTCACGACTTAGGGACAGAAAGTTCAAAAAAATCAGTAAACTATCCTTTTTATGCTCACAAATTATGTAAAAAAGTAAGTTTTAGTTCTAAAAATATGGGGATTTTAGTTTGCGGTTCAGGTATGGGTATGTCTATGGCTGCAAATAAACACAAAAAAATAAGAGCTGCAATGTGTTATTCGGTAAAAAATACAAAATTATCTAGATTGCATAACAATGCAAATGTTATTACATTAGGCTCAAGATTAACTAAAAAAAATACTGCTTTTAAATGTATTGAGGCTTTTATCAATACAAAATTTGAAGGTGGTAGACACAAGAAAAGAGTAAGTAAAATTTAAAGAATATGTCTAGTGAAAAAAAATATATTAACTCAAAATATGAGAACTTTTTTGAAAAAAGCTTATCAGAGACTGACCCTGATCTATTTAATGCAATTAATGATGAATTAATTAGACAGCAAAATCATATAGAATTAATTGCTTCAGAAAATATTGTCTCTCAAGCTGTCTTAGAAGCGCAAGGTTCTGTTTTAACAAATAAATATGCAGAAGGTTATCCTGGTAAAAGATATTACAACGGATGTGAACACGTTGATGTGGCAGAAAAATTAGCTCTTGAAAGAATTAAAAAACTCTTCAATTGTAATTATGCAAATGTTCAACCTCATTCGGGTGCACAGGCTAATGGAGCAGTATTTTTAGCTTTATTAAAACCACATGATACTTTTATGGGAATGAGTTTGAATTCTGGAGGCCATATCACTCATGGATTGAAAATTTCTATGTCAGGTAAATGGTTTAATGCGATAAGTTATGATGTCGATAAAAAGTCTGAATTAATTGATTACGATAACGTTGAAAAATTAGCTTTAGAACACAAACCAAAACTCATCATTGCTGGTGGAAGCGCTTATTCAAGAGTTATAGATTTTAAAAGATTTCGAGAAATTGCTGATAAAGTTGGAGCGTATCTGATGGTAGATATGGCGCACTTTTCAGGTTTGGTTGCTGGTAAAGGATATCCAAACCCGTGTGATTATGCAGATGTTGTAACTTCAACAACACACAAAGTATTTAGAAGTGCTAGAGGCGGAATAATTTTATCTAATGATCTAGATTTAGGTAAAAAATTTGATACTGCAGTTTTTCCGGGTTACCAAGGTGGACCATTAATGCATATTATTGCTGCCAAAGCAGCCGGTTTTTTTGAGGCACTCAAACCTGAGTTTCAGACTTATATAAAAGATGTTTTGGCTAACGCTAAAATGTTAGCAGAAACTCTAAAAAATAATGGTTTTAAAATTTATTCAGGTGGTACTGACACTCATTTAATGTTAGTTGACTTAAGACCTTTTAATGTAAAAGGAAATTTGGCGTCTGAAAGTTTAAGTAGAGCAAATATCACATGTAATAAAAACGGAATCCCTTTTGATACCGAAAAGCCTATGATTACGTCAGGAATTCGACTTGGCTCTCAAGCAGCTACAACAAGAGGTTTTGGTTTAAAAGAATTCGAAAAAGTTGGTGATTTAATCACTAAAGTTATAAAAGGTTTAGCTCAAAATCCAGATGATAACAGTAAGATTGAAAAAGAAGTTAGGGATGAAGTAGTAAGTTTGTGCTCTAATTTTCCAATTTATAAAAACTTGAATAAATGATTTGTCCTTGTGAAAAAAAAGGCGAAACTTCAGTTGTAGACTCTCGCCCAACTGAGGATGGAACAGCTATACGTAGAAGAAGATTATGTACCTGTGGTGCAAGATTCACTACTTTTGAAAGAATCCAACACAGAGAGATAATGGTTGTAAAAAAAAATGGAAGAAAGTCCTCTTTTGATAGAGATAAACTTGCAAAATCTATTTATATAGCTTTAAAAAAAAGACCATTGGATAGTGAAACTATTGAAAAATTTATTAGTCGTATATCAAGATCCTTAGAAGAACTTGGTCAAAGTGAAATTGCAAGCAATACCATTGGCACAATGGTTATGGAGGGATTAAAAGAGTTGGATCCAGTTGCTTACGTAAGATTTGCCTCAGTCTATAGAAATTTTAGAGAAGAAAAAGATTTTGTGCAATTTGTGGACAAAATAGATGTCTTCAAAAAAAGATAAATTTACATCAAAAGATAAAGATTTCATGAAACTTGCTTTAAACCTAGCAAGTGTTCGAAAAGGATTAACTGGTGAAAATCCCTCAGTAGGTTGCTTAATTGTTAAAAATGATAGAATAATTTCTATTGGTCAAACTGGATTTGATGGACGACCTCATGCCGAATTCAATGCAATAAATAATTCATTGGAAAAACTTAAGGGTTCAAAAATGTATGTAACACTTGAACCTTGTAATCACTATGGAAAAACGCCTCCTTGCACTAACAGTATAATTAAAAGTGGCATTAATGAAATTATTTATGGAATGGATGATATTGATAAAAAGGTTAAAGGAAAAAGCTTTAAAATTTTATCAAATAGAAAAATTAAAGTAAAAAAAGGTCTTTTAAAAACTGAAGCAAAAAATTTATACGATAGTTATATTATAAATAGAACAAAAAAATTGCCATATGTTACTGGAAAAATAGCTATTTCAAAAAATAGACTGATTTATAGTAAAGGAACAAAAAGAATAACTCATAAATCATCTGATAAATTAACTCATTACTTAAGATATAAAAATGACTCAATAATGATTTCTTCTAAAACTCTTAATATTGATAATCCTAAATTAAATTGTAGGTTAAAAGGATTAGAAAAATTCTCACCTAAAAGAATAATTTTAGATAGAAATTTAGAAATAAAAATTAATAGTTATATTTTTAAATCTACAAAAAAAAATAATACAATAATATTTCACAACTCATCGAATAAAAAAAAATTGCAAATTTTAAAAAGAAAAGGGATATCTCTATTAAAATCTAAAGTGGATAGTAAAAAATTATTTGATTTGAAAGTGATTTTAAAAAGATTATACACTTTGGGAACTAGAAATCTATTGATTGAAGGTGGTGATGTGATTACTAAAAATCTTATTAAAAATAAATTAATTGATAAATTTTACCTTTTCACAAGCCCAAAAAAAATATTAACTAGTAAAAAACATCGAATTTTTACGTCTTATAGTATGTTAAATAGTAAGTACAAAAATAAATCTAAAATTAGTTCTAAAGTAGCCAAAGACAATATTACAATTTATAAAAGATAAAATGTTTAACGGAATTATATTTAATAAGGGTTTAATTACAAATATATCTAAAAGAACTAAAGGTATAAATATTTTTGTAAAGTCAAACCTTAAATTAGGCAATAAAGATATAGGAGTATCTATTGCATGTGATGGTGTATGTTTAACACTCATTACAATTAAAAAAAAAATTATGGAATTTTATCTTTCTAATGAAACTGTTAAAAGGTCAAAATTTAAATTTTTGAAAAAGAATGACTTAATTAACTTAGAACCTCCGTTAAAATATGGTCAGAAAATTTCAGGTCATATATGTCAAGGACATGTTGATACCACCGGTAAAGTTTTAAGTGTAAAAAAAGTAGATAAATCCTATATCTTTGATTTTGAAATTAACTCTAAAGAAAGGAAGAATATTATCGAAAAAGCGTCCATATGTATAAATGGTATTTCTTTAACAATATCAAAAGTAACGAAAAAAGGTTTTCAGATATGGGTAATACCTCATACTTACAAATTGACTAATTTAGCTAGAGTTAAAAAAGGAAGCCTTGTAAATATTGAAATAGATATTCTCTCTAAATACGTTAAAAATTTTTTCAATGCAAAAAAGTAATTATTCCTCAATCGAAACAATTATAAAAATTGCCAAGAAGGGTGGCATGTTCATATTAGTTGATGATGAAAAGAGAGAAAATGAAGGTGATCTTGTTATATCTACTTCAGATACTAATTCTAAAAATATAAATTTTATGGCTAAATATGGAAGAGGTTTAATTTGTCTAGCTTTAGATAGTTTACAAGCTAAAAGATTAAATTTATCTCTTATGTCGCCTGTAAATCAATCAAGAAACAAAACTGCCTTTACAATTTCAATAGAAGCTAAAAAAGGAATTACCACTGGTATATCTGCAAAAGATAGATCTCGTACAATTAAAATTGCCTCTAAAAAAAATGTAAATAAAAAGGATATTGTTTCTCCTGGACACGTTTTTCCAATTATAGCCAAAGACGGTGGAGTGCTTGTAAGAGCAGGTCACACAGAAGCTTCTGTTGATATTTCAAAACTAGCAAAAAAAAATAACTCTGCAGTTATATGTGAAATAATGAACGAGGATGGATCGATGGCAAAAGGTCAAGATCTTTTTGATTTTGCTAAAAAACACAATCTCAAAATTGGAAAAATAGAAGATCTAATTTCCTATCGTTTAAAAAAAGAAAAGTTAATTAGATTAAAAAAATCATCAGATATTAAAGTAAAAAATCAGAAATATAAAATTAAGATTTATGAAAATTTACTTGATGGTTCTGAGCATTTTGCTTTAATCAAAGGTGCTATTAAGAAAGGAGTTATTCCAAGAGTAAGAGTTATCTCATCTAATGTAGTTCATAATTATCTAATTAATCAAAAATTACCCAATTCATTTAATAAAACATTAAATTATTTTAAAAAATTCAATAATTGTGTTTTAGTATTTATAAAAGATACAAATCTTAAATCTGTTACCCAAACCCTTAAAGATTATAAAAATAAAGATTTTTATAAGAAAGGTAATGATAAACTTATTAGAAACTATGGTATTGGTGCTCAAATTATTAAAGATCAAAAGATTAGAAAAATGATTTTAATCACAAAATCACCGAAAAAAGTGATTGGATTAGAGGGTTATAATATTAAGATAACTAAACAAGAATTAATTTAATGAAAATTCGACCAGTAATTTTATGTGGAGGAGCAGGAACGAGACTTTGGCCTAAAGCCCAAAAACATCAAGCTAAACAGTTTATTGATTTTGGTAATTGGACTCTATTAGGAAAAACTTTAGAGAGAGTTAAAGCTTCTATTTTTGATGCCCCAATTATAAGCACTAATGCAAAATATTTAAGACAAGTTAAACAACATCTAAAGAAACATAAAATAAGAAAATTTAAGATAGTTTTAGAACCAGCTAAAAGAAACACAGCACCAGCTATTTTGACTACTGCTTTATTAAAAGATATTCCAAATGAACAACCTTTAATGTTCTTAGCTGCTGATCATTTAATAGAAAAGGTTGGTTTATTCAATAAAGCTATCAAAAAGAACCAAAAGAAACTCACTCAAAACAATATATTTATTTTTGGGATTAAACCCACAATGCCTTCAAGTGAATTTGGTTATTTTTTAACAAAAAAAATCAAAGTAACTAAATTTATTGAAAAGCCTAAAGAAGCTAAAGCTAAACAAATAATTAGCAAAAAAGGTTATTGGAATTCTGGAATGTTTTATTTGAGAAAAGACTCAATCATCAATAATTTTAAAAAGTATCAACCGAATATTTATCGAAATTGTAATAAAGCAGTATTAAAAGCAAAATATAAAAGTAATGTATATTATTTAAACAAACAAGCATTCACCAAAGCAACAGCCAAGTCTTTTGACTATGCAATTCTAGAAAAAACTAAAGATATTAACGCTATCAAATTAGATATTCCTTGGTCTGATTTAGGATCTTGGAAAGAAATTTGTAAGATGTATGGACGAAATAAAAGACATTATTTTAATAAGAAAAATGTATTTCATAGACCTTGGGGTAGTTATGTTAATTTATTTAATGGCAAAGAATTCTTGATTAAAGAATTATACGTAAAACCAAAAGGTATATTAAGTCTTCAGAAACATCATCATAGAGCAGAACATTGGGTAGTCACTCATGGTAAACCTAAAATTACTTTAAATAAAAAATATTTTACCATGAAACCTGAAGAAACTATTTTTATTCCATTAGGTGCAATCCATAGAATAGAAAACCCATATAAAAAACCAGTAAAAATTATCGAAGCACAAGTAGGCTCAATTTTAAAAGAAACTGATATAGTTAGATATCAAGATATTTATGGAAGAATAAAATAATTATTTTACAAGAAAATTTACTTTTTTATTTGATAGATTTAAATGAATTTTTTTATATGAACCAAAATTATCTCCATCAATTTGAACAGGTATCAAATCATTTCCATCAATAGTAATGTTTTGTGAATAAGTAGTAATAACATTTTTGTTTTTACTTAAATCACCATTAAGAATTATTAAGAATATAGAATATAATAAACTAATCCTAGTCAAATCTTTAAATATATAAGTGACTAATTTATCTTCAAAAATATTTGTTTTATTTATTTTATAATGTCCAGCGTAATATTTGGTATTTGAGGATAATATCCAGTCTGCTTGATAAAATTGCCCATCAAAAGTTACATTTAATTTTTTATTATTCATAAATAAGAAATATTGAAAACCTTTAATGCCGAAAATAATTTTACCAAGAATTTTTTTAATTTTTGAATTAATTGAATGTACAATTTTTGCATCCCATCCTATACCAGCCATTAAAAAGAAATAATTCTCGTTAATTTTTACAAGATTAGAGGATTTATAATTGTTAGAAATCAATACATTGACTATATCATCAACTTTTTTATTCATTGATAATTCAGCTTGAAGCAAATTTGCAGTACCAGCAGGAATATAACCTATGGCAAAATCGTCTTTAAAATTAAAATTATTTTTAATTAATTCATTAATTGCAAAAGATACTGATCCATCACCACCAGCTACTACTAATCGATCATAATTTTTTTGTTTAAAATCTTTAAAAATTTTCTTAGCTTGATTTATTGTTTTTGTCTCAAAGTATTCTACAGAATTATTTTCTTTTAACTTAGATAAAACCCTATTTATGAATTTTGATTTTCTTCCAGAAGAAGAATTTTGATTGTAAATTAAACAATATAACATAATTATTCCTTAAAAAAATTTTAACAAATCTTTAACATTTAAATGAGATAAGAATTAGATGATTCGTGTTACAGTTGTGTTAAAAAAAGGTTTTTTAAATGCCTAATATACTTAAATACAAAAGTATATTTATTTCTGATGTGCATTTAGGTACCAAGGGTTGTCAGGCAAAAAAGCTTTTAGAGTTTTTTAAAAACTCAAGATCTGAAAATCTTTATCTTGTAGGAGACATTATAGATGTCTGGGAAATGCAAAAAAGTTTTTTTTGGCCTCAAGAACATAATGATGTAATCCAAAAAATTTTAAGAAAAGCAAGACATGGCACTAAAGTTTTCTATATTATGGGCAACCATGATGAAATGTTAAGAAAATTTATTCCAATGAATTTTGGTGACATCCATATGGTTAATAGAGTTATTCATGAAACAAATGCTGGAAAAAAATATGTTGTTGTTCATGGTGATGCTTGGGATGGTGTTATGAAACATGCTAAATGGCTATCTAAACTTGGATCAATAGCTTACAATTTATTGTTACAAATAAATGTAATAATTAATTTCTTTAGAAGGTTGAGAGGAAAAGAATATTGGTCTCTTGCAAAATATTTAAAATATAAGGTTAAAAACGCAGTCAAATATATTGGTGAATATGAAAAAACACTCTCAGATTATGCAAAAAGAAAAAAATTTGATGGAATAATTTGTGGCCATATCCATCATGCTGAGGATAGAGATTTTAATGGGGTCAATTATTTAAATTGTGGAGACTGGGTTGAATCTTGTACTGCATTAGCAGAAAATTACGATGGTAGTTTTGAAATATTATATTGGGATAAAATAAGAGATCAATATTTGGAGACAAAAGAAATAATTAAACCCATTAAAACTGAAGACTTAAAAAAAGCTTCATAGTAAATGAAAATTTTAATTGCAACAGATGCATATTTTCCACAAGTTAATGGTGTCGTAAGAACCTTACATGAAACAGGTGAGGTCTTAAAAGAACAAGGTCATAGCATAGAATATATCACACCAGAATTATTTTTAACTTTTCCGATGCCAAAATATAATGAAATTAGATTATCTATTAATGTTTGGCCAAGAGTTGGAAGCTTAATAAAGAAAATAAAACCTGATGCAATTCATATCGCTACCGAAGGTCCTATAGGGACTATGGCAAGAAGATATTGTTTAAAGAATAATCTAAAGTTTACTACGAGTTTTCACACAAGATTTGATAAATATCTTAAACTTTACTTTCCTATTATACCTGCAAAATGGGCCGAAAAATTTTTAGCAAACTTTCATAACAAGGCTGAGAGAATTTTAGTAACAACAGAATCTATGAGAAAAGAATTAATCGATATAGGTATAGATAATAATAAAATGATCACTTGGACTAGAGGAGGAAATCATGGAGCTTTTAAGACCCCAAAAAAAATTGATTTACCTCATAAAAGACCGATTTGGATTTATGTTGGAAGAGTTGCAGTTGAGAAAAATATAAGAGCTTTTTTAGAATGTGATTTAGAGGGTACAAAAATAATTATAGGAAAAGGACCTGATTTAAAAAAATTAAAAAAAGAATTCCCTAAAGATATTTTTTTAGGAGAAAAAACAAATGGTGAATTAGCATCACATTTTGCATCTTCTGATGTTTTTGTATTTCCAAGTAAAACAGATACTTTTGGAATTGTAGTTACTGAAGCTTTAAATTGTGGAACACCTGTTGCTGCGTATCCTGTTCCAGGTCCTAAAGATATATTTGAAGGGTCCAAAATAAATTGTTTAGATAATGATCTTAAAGTTTCGGCACATAAAGCTTTGAAAGTTAATAGAAATGATTGTCTTGAATTTGCAAAAAAATTTACTTGGGAAGAAACAGCAAAAATATTTTTTAACAATATTTCACCAAATCATTAGTTAATTTTTCCTTAATTTATTTGCATTAAAAAGTGTAATGATGCAAAATTAAGCCATCTAAATTTATGGAATATTTCATCATTCTACTCATAGTTGTTATAGTTTATCTCCTATATTTACTTAATCAAAAAAAAAACAAATCAATAAACACCGCCACAATAATTAATAAAAGAGAAGAAAAAACCAAAAGAGTAATTATTGATGAACTTGAGGATCAGTTTTTTGCATTAAATAAATTTAACATAATTAAATATGCCAATCCAAGTGCATTAAAAAGATTTGGAAGTAGTTTAATTGATAAAAACATATCTTCTATAATTCGAAAGCCAGAATTAATAGAAAATATTGAAAAAGCTATCGTAGAAAATAAAACAAAAAATATCGATGTTGAAATAGACCTCCCATCATATCAATTTTATAAAATTTATATTATTCCTGGCCCAACTCATTTATTTACCGAACCAGACTCTGTTGTGTTATTTTTAAAAGATTTTACTGAAATTACAAAAGCACAAAAATTTAAAACTGATTTTGTCGCTAATGTAAGCCATGAATTAAGAACACCTTTAATGGCAATAAAAGGATCATTAGAAACAATTGAAGGCCCGGCGTCTGATGATGAAAAGGCTAAAAAAAAATTTATGAAAATAATGACTGATCAATCAAATAGAATGGAAAATTTAATTAATGATCTTTTAATACTCACAAGAATTGAATTAGAAGAACACATAAGGCCAAACTCTTCAGTTGATATAAATGATCTTTTCAAAACAATCATCAGCAATTTTGAGGTTGTTTTAAAAAAAAAGAAATTAAATATTAATTTATCTCTTGCAAATCCAACAATTGTTATTGGAGATGAAAAAAAATTACAAACTGTTTTTTCTAATCTTTTAGATAATGCAATTAAATATTCAAATGAAAATAAGTCTATTTTTATATCAAGCAAAATTAGCGATGGTAAATTGTTAGAAAAAAATTTTATGATAAATATTAAAGACGAAGGCGTTGGTATTCCTCAACGATATATTTCTAGAATTACAGAAAGATTTTTTAGAGTAGATCTTGAACAAAGTAATAAAGTTGGTGGAACTGGTTTAGGATTAGCTATTGTTAAACATATAGTTACTCAACATCGTGGACACTATGAGATTCTAAGTGAGGAAAACCAAGGAACCGAAATTCAAATTTATTTACCAGCGAAAACTTAAATTTAAAAGTATTATATTGTAATAGTTTTAGAAGGTTTTTTTAACAATTCTTTACTTGATTAATGTTAATCTTTTTATTAATTTTTTATATGGTTAAAATATTCAAAAATATTTTGATTTTTATTTTTTTGTTAAGCTCTATAACAACAAGTGTTTTTTCTAAAGATATCACAACATTATTAAGAAATCAGCAACTTACAGTTTTTGATATTGGAATTTTTAGATTAGAAGCAGATTTAAAAACTTCATATCCTTCTATTAAGGATCATTTAGAAGTTACTGAAGCTGAATTTTATACAGACGTAGTTACCTCTTATTCTAAAAATTCAATTGATTTAATTGTTTCTGTTCCTATGAATAATAATCTCAAGAAGGAAAATTATTTTTCAGATTCTTTTAGATGTAGGAATATTTTTAATTCTGTAAGAGATTTTTTATTGAGGAATGAAAATTTGAGTAATTATAGATATACTATGGCTACAAGTTATTTAACCTCTATATTTTCAACCCCAAGTTCATGGCCAAGCTGGAGATATGATGAAGAAATTAGAGAAGAATTAGTAAACTTAGTAAAACTAGAAATAACTTTACGTCCAAGCAATGAACTCGCTCTTAATGAACAGGTAAACCCTGTTTCATGTATTGGTGGCCTAGAAACTGATATTGATCAGATAATTATATCAAAAAAATACAACTAAAAAGTTACCTTTTTAACAAAAGTGTAACAATTCTGTAATATTAAAGATTCAATAAATTTATACGAGTCAGTCATCTTTTAATTAATAAATAACGAAAGGATTAAAGATAATGAAAAAACTAACTATAGTAATTGCTTCTTTAGTTGCACTTTCAATTGCAACTGTTGCTCAAGCAAGAGATCAAATTAAGATAGTTGGTTCTTCTACGGTATTCCCTTATGCAACAGTTGTTGCTGAAAGATTTGGTGGTTCAGGATTTAAAACTCCTGTAATCGAGTCTACTGGTACTGGTGGTGGAGCTAAACTATTCTGTGCTGGTGTAGGTGAACAACATCCAGATATTACAAACGCATCAAGAGCTATGAAAGATAAAGAAAAAGCTCTATGTAAAAAAAATGGTGTTAATGATATTGTTGAGATCGTAATTGGTAACGATGGTATTACATTAGCTTACAGCAAAGATGCAAAACCAGTAAACTTTACTAAAGAACATTTGTATTTAGCACTAGCTGCTCATACAGTTGTTGATGGTAAATTAGTTCCAAATATTTATAAAACTTGGGACCAAATTGACCCTAGTTTACCAAAACAAAAAATTTCAGTGATGATCCCACCAGGAACATCAGGAACTAGAGATGCTTGGAATTCTTTAGTAATGAAAAAAGGTATGACTAAAGAAGCTAAAGCTCTTTATAAAGCTGGTTTTGAAGCTGGAAATAAAAAATACAAAAAGCCTCAAAAACTTTACAGAGAAGATGGTGCTGCTATTGAAGTTGGAGAAAATGATAGTTTAATTATCCAAAAGCTAACTCAGGATAAAGATATGTTTGGTTTCTTTGGTTTCAGTTATTTCCTAGCTGCAAAAGATAAATTGCAAGCAGCAAGTATTGATGGTGGACAACCATCATTGAAGTCTATTCAAGACTACAGTTATGCTGTTGCTAGACCTTTATTCTTCTACGTGAAAAAAGCTCACGTTGGAGTGATTCCAGGCTTACATGAGTTTGTGAAAGAATTCACAACGAAGAAAGCTATTGGAAAAGGTGGTTATTTAGCAGACATTGGTTTAGTGCCATTAGACTCTAAGTTGTATAAAACAACTAGAACTAATGCTACGAAGCTAGTTGCTATGGGTAATTAATTATTCCTCAGTTAACAAATGATTAAAAAGGGGGTCTTTTTAGACCCCTTTTTTTTAAATTAAGAGTACAGTCCTCAATAAAGGAGATTCTTTGAACTTAATATTATTTACATTTATTGTTCTTCTAGGTTTCACAAGTTATTATTTTGGACGCAAAAAAGCATATACAATTCAATCTACAAAAAAAAGATTAACTGCATTACCACAATTTTATGGTTATTATCTTGCAATCTGGTGTGCAATACCAGCCTTTATAATTTTTTCTTTATGGGCAATTTTCGAGCCCACAATTGTAAAACTATTAATCTTAAGTGATTATTCAAATCAAGGTTATCTTGATGATGAATTAAATTTAATATACGAAAAAACAAAAGCATTGTCTCGAGGTCAATTCACTGGAGAAATTACACCTTTTATTGAGGCTTCAGCTGAAAAATATTTAAGTCTTCGATCAATAGCTCAAAGTTCAAAAGTTGTTATAGTATTATCTGCAATTATTGCCTCTGTTGCTTACGCATATAAAAGAATTTCATCTAATTCTAGAACAAGAGAACCAGTTGAAAAATTTTTAAACGCAGTTTTATTTACAGCTTCTTTAGCTGCAATATTAACTACTGTTGGAATAGTTTTCTCACTTATATTTCAAACTATAGATTTTTTTAAAGTAATTCCATTATTTGATTTTGTCTTTGGAACTCACTGGTATCCAGCAAAAGCTTTTGTTAGAGATTCTTCTGAGGCTTTAGATCCGACAATGTATTCCGATACTTTTGGAGCAGTCCCTATTTTTGCAGGTACTTTTTTTATTGCATTTATTGCTATGTGCGTTGCTATCCCAATTGGATTAATGAGTGGAATTTATTTAGCTGAATATGCATCATATAAAGTTAGACAATACGCAAAACCTTTAATTGAAATTTTAGCTGGTATACCAACAGTTGTTTATGGTTTTTTTGCTGCCCTAACTGTTGGCCCATTTTTAAAAGAATTAGGAACCTCTATGGGTCTTGAAGTTTCAGCTGAAAGTGCTTTAGCAGCAGGAGGGGTAATGGGCATTATGATCATACCATTTATTTCAAGTTTAAGTGACGATGTAATTACAAGTGTACCTCAAAGTTTGAGAGATGGAAGTTATGCTATGGGAGCAACTAAATCAGAAACAATCAAGAGAGTTATTTTTCCCGCGGCATTGCCGGGGATAGTTGGATCTATTTTGCTTGGTGTTTCAAGAGCTATAGGAGAAACAATGATAGTTGTTATGGCCTCTGGTTTAGCTGCCAATTTAACTTTAAATCCATTAGAATCTACTTCAACAATTACAGCTCAAATTGTAGTTATTCTAATTGGTGACCAAGCTTTTGGTGATCCGAAAACGCAAGCTGCTTTTGCATTAGGTATGTCATTATTTTTAGTAACGCTTTGTTTAAATATTGTGGCCTTAAGAGTAGTTAAAAAATATAGAGAGAAATATGAATAAAAATAAAGAACAATTATTAAATAAAAGATACAAGGCTGAGCAGAGATTTCGCTTATACGGTCAAAGTGCAATTTTTATGGCACTTTTATTTTTAACAATTTTTATTTTCAAAATTTTTTCAACTGGCTATTCAGCTTTTCAAAAAACTTGGCTCATTGTTCCAGTAACTTTTGATGCTGAATTAATGATGTTAGAACAAAACCCTTCTAAAGAGGACATACAAGACGCTGATTATTACGATATAGCATTAAAATCAATGGCTGATTTAGATCTAAATGCCAATGAGGATCAAGAAAATGAATTGAAGAGAATGGTGTCTTATTTCTTCGAAAAAGAAATTAAAAATGAACTTTTAAATGACCCTAGTTTAATAGGAAAAACAAAAGAAGTTTATTTAACTGCTTCAGATGATTTAGATCAAGTTTTTAAAGGAAATTATCCAAGAGATTTACCCGAAGATCAAAGAAGAGTAAGCGATTATCAATTAAAAATTTTTGATCAACTTGTTGCAAATGGTAAGGTTGAAAGTAAATTTAATATTAGTTTTTTTACAAATGCCGACTCAAGAGAAGCTGAACTAGCTGGAATAGCAAGTTCATTTATGGGCTCAATTTTTTCTATACTTGTTTGTTTAATGATAGCTTTTCCTGTAGCGGTTCTAGCAGCAATCTATCTTGAAGAATTTGCCCCTAAAAATAGATTTACTGATTTTATTGAAGTAAATATAAATAACTTAGCAGCAGTTCCATCTATAGTTTTTGGTCTATTAGGGTTAGGAGTTTTATTGGCTATATTTCAACTGCCAAGGTCTACCCCATTAGTTGGAGGTATTACTTTGTCCTTAATGACCTTACCAACAATAATCATAGCTGCCAGAGCATCTTTAAAAGCAGTTCCGCCAAGTATAAGAGAGGCAGCACTTGCTATGGGAGCAAGTCGAATGCAAACCACAATGCATCATACTGTTCCTCTTTCAATGCCTGGCACGTTATCAGGAACAATAATTGGTTTAGCTCAAGCTTTAGGAGAAACCGCACCCCTCATTTTAATTGGAATGGTTGCTTTTGTTAACACGATACCTGGATCACCTATGGATCCTGCTGCAAGTTTACCAGTTCAAATTTATATTTGGGCTGAAAGTGCTGAAAGAGGATTTGTAGAAAAAGTTTCGGCATGTATAATGGTCCTTCTTGGCTTTTTAATAACAATGAACTTATTTGCCCAAATAATAAGACATAAGTTTGAGAAAAAATGGAGTTAAAATGATAAAGATTAAAGCAAAAGATGTTGATGTTTTTTACGGAAAAAAACAAGCACTCTTTAATATAAGTTTAGATATTGAGGAAAATCAAGTAACGGCATTAATTGGTCCATCTGGTTGTGGTAAATCAACTTTCCTAAGATGTCTTAATAGAATGAATGATGTAATTGATATCTGCAGTGTTAAAGGAGAAATTTTAATTAATGACTTTAATATCAATGATAAAGGTTGTGATGTAGTAAGACTAAGAGAAAAAATTGGTATGGTTTTTCAAAAACCTAATCCTTTCCCAAAAACTTTATATGAAAATGTATCTTACGGTCCAACAATTCATGGTATAGCTCAATCAAAACAAGAAATGGATGAAATTGTTGAAACTAGCTTAAAAAAAGCTGCACTATGGGAAGAGGTAAAAGATAGGTTGCATGAACCTGGAACTGGATTATCTGGAGGGCAACAGCAAAGACTTTGTATTGCTAGAGCGATTTCTGTAAGACCAGAAGTTATATTAATGGATGAGCCTTGTTCAGCATTAGATCCTATAGCAACAGCACAAATTGAAGAATTGATTGATGAATTAAAAAAAGAGCACACAATAATAATTGTAACTCATTCTATGGCTCAAGCGGCACGTGTATCTCAAAATACAGGTTTTTTTCACTTAGGACAATTGATAGAACATGGATCTACTGATAAAATATTTAAGAATCCTGATAATAAAAAAACCCAGGACTATATAACCGGGAGGTTTGGATAATGTCTGAAGCACCACATACAGTTAAATCTTACGAAGAAGAACTAAAAAACCTGAATGCTAATATAATTAAAATGGGAAGTGCATGTGAGGATGCTTTAGGTAAAGCAATTCAAGCCATCACAACGAGAAATAGCGATATTGCAGAAAATGTAATTCAAGATGATGAAAAAATAGATAAATATGAAGCCTTGATTGAACAACAAGTTGTAAATTTAATTGCTTTAAGACAACCTATGGCAATTGATTTAAGAGAGACAGTAACGGCTTTGAAAATGTCTTCAGATTTAGAAAGAATAGGTGATTTATCAAAAAATATATCCAAGAGAACACTTTTGCTAAATGAAAATCTTCCAAAGAATTTGGTAGATTCACTAAATAGAGTATCTACCAATGTTCAAAAACAATTAAAATCAACATTAGACGCTTATTTAGAAAGATCTGCGCCAATGGCAGTAAATGTTTGGGAAGGTGATGAGCAAATAGATGATCTTACAAATCTTTGTATGCAAGAAGTTATAAAATATCTTAAAGAAAATGAAAAAAATTTAGAGGATGGAACTCACTTGTTGTTTGTGACCAAAAATGTTGAGCGTATTGGTGATCATACTACAAATGTTGCAGAACAAATTTATTATTTAGTTAAAGGTGAATATTTAGAAGGTGACAGACCTAAGGGCACTGAGCCAATTGTAACTGGAGAAAAATGATTTATGTCAGCTCATGTTTTCATAGCTGAAGATGAAGCATCAATTGTTAGTTTGTTAAAGTATAATCTTGAAAAAGAAGGTTATAAAGTCAGTCATTCAGAAAATGGAGAAGATGCTCTTAAACAAATAAAATCAAAACAGCCAGATTTGATATTAATGGATTGGATGTTACCTGAATTATCTGGTGTTGAAATTTGTAAAAACTTAAAAAAAGATAATAAGTTTAATGATATTCCTATCATTATGTTAACTGCAAAAGGGGAGGAAGAAGACAAAATAAAAGCATTTGATACAGGTGCAGATGATTATGTAACTAAACCTTTTAGTCAAAAAGAATTAAATGCTAGAATTAAATCTTTATTGAGAAGATCTAAGCCTCAATCATCATCAGACATTGTAGAATTTACTGATTTAAAAATAGATCGTATTACAAAAAGAGTTTATAGAAAAGATAAGGAAATTACTTTAGGTCCAACTGAATTTAAACTATTAGATTTTTTTATCAAAAATCCAAAAAGAGTTTATTCAAGAGAACAACTTTTAAATAATGTTTGGGGGGAAGATATATATGTTGAGTCTAGAACAGTAGATGTTCATATTAGAAGATTAAGACAAGCAATTAACATACAAAATACAAAACCTTTAATTAGAACAGTGAGATCAGCTGGTTATTCTTTAGAGTCTTGAAGATCTTTGGGTCTTATAAATTCTTTTAATACTCCTTTTTTCTCAACTTCACTCCAGGATTTAATATCAAACTCAATTTTTGCAAATGCTGCTGTTGGGAATTTATAATTCATCAGTTTAAAATTATTCGTATTATGATTTTTTGTGAGAATTCGTACTAAATTTTCTACTGATGGTTCATGGTTTATAATCAAAATTGATTTATATTCACTGGATATTTCTTTAATTTTTTTTATAATTGCATTCTCATCAACTAAATATAAATCTTTTGAAAAATTAACTTTTTTTGGTTTATTAATTTTCTTGGATAAAATTTGAAAAGTTTTTTTTGATCTTTTTGATGGTGAAATTAATGCATAATCAAATTTAAATTTTTTTTTAACAAAAAATTCACAAATCATTTTTGCATTTTTCTTGCCTCTTTTACTTAGTCGTCTATCAAAATCATTAACATTTAAATCATCCCAACTAGATTTTGCGTGCCTCATGACGTATAATTGATACATAAAATCTAAATATATGACTGCTTTAAAAAAACAACATAAAGAAGAGTTGAAATCTAAATATATAAATAGAGAGCTTTCTTGGTTAAAATTCAACGATAGAGTACTTCTAGAAGCACAAAATACTGAAAATCCTCTTTATGAAAGAGTAAAATTTTTATCAATTGCTGGGTCTAATCTAGATGAATTTTTTATGGTCCGAGTTGCTGGATTATATAGTCAAATAAAACAAGAAGTTGACTCATTAAGTTCTGATGGTTTGACACCTGATGAACAGATGGAAGAGGTAGTACTTGAAACTAAGAATTTATTAAAAAAACAGAACAAAATTTTTACTCAACTGATTGTAGAATTAAAAAAAAATAATATCAGTTTAGTTAAACCAGTTAATTTAAATACTAAGGATAAAAAAAAACTTCTAGAAATATTTAAAGAAGAGATTTACCCTTTATTAACACCATCAGCGATTGATCCTGCGCACCCATTTCCATTTATAATCAATCAAGGAAGAGCACTTGTAATGAAGTTAAGAAAAAAAAATAAAAAAAGGATTTTAAACTCGATAATAGTAATTCCAAAAGCACTATCTAGATTTATTGAAATAGAGTCTTCTAAAAATCATAAGAAGTTTGTTATTATAGATGACATTATAAGTTTTTTTGCTAATGAAATTTTTCCAGATCATGATTTAGAAAAGAAAATGATTTTTAGAGTAATTAGAGATAGCGACGTAGAGATTCAAGAAGAAGCGGAAGATTTAGTTAGATCTTTTGAATTAGCTTTAAAAAGACGAAGAACGGGTGATATTGTTCGTTTAGAGATCCTCGAAAATAGCGATAATGAATTGGTAAAATTTATAACTAATAAATTAGAAATAAATCCTGACTATATTTATGATATATATGGCCTTGTTGGAATTCAAGACATAGATCAAATATGTAAAGTAAAAAATCCAAAATTAAGATTTAAACATTTTACACCTAGAGAAGTTGAAAGATTAAAAGAATATAATGATAATTTTTTTGAAACTATCAAAAAGAAAGATTTAGTTGTTCATCATCCTTTTGAAACGTTTGACTCAGTAATTGAATTTTTAAACCAAGCAGCAAATGATAAAAAAGTTATAGCCATAAAACAAACGTTATATAGAACAACTTTAGACTCACCAATAGTTAAAGCTTTAATAACAGCTGCAGAAAATGGAAAAACAGTTACCGCTTTAATTGAAATTAAAGCTAGATTTGATGAGGAAGCTAATATTCAACTATCAAGAAGCTTAGAAAAAGTAGGTGTCCAAATTGTTTATGGTTTTGCCAAATATAAAACCCATGCGAAATCATCATTAGTTTTAAGAAGAGAACAAGGAAAAATACAAACTTATTTTCATTTAGGAACCGGCAATTATCATCCTGTAAATGCTAAAATTTATACTGATTTGTCTTTATTTAGTTGTGATAAGAAAATGGCATCAGATGTTGAAAAGTTTTTCAATTATGTAACCGGTTACGCAAAACCAAAAAATCTTAATAAAATTTCTATTTCGCCAGTAAATATGAGACAAACCTTAAATGAAAATATTGATGCTGAAATTAGAAATTCTAAAAATGGGAAATTTGCAGCTATTTGGGCAAAAATGAACTCTTTAGTAGATCCAGAAATTATTGATAAACTTTATGAAGCTTCGAATGCTGGTGTAAAAATTCATTTATTTGTGAGGGGTGTTTGTTGTTTAAGACCAGGAGTTAAAGATAGATCAGAAAACATAGTTGTAAAAAGTATCATAGGAAGATTTTTGGAGCATTCTAGAATTTATTGTTTTAGTAACGGTACTAAAAAAATGCCTAATAGAAATGCAAAAGTATTTATATCTTCAGCTGATTTAATGCCAAGAAATTTAAATAGAAGAGTAGAACTTCTAGTGCCAATTGAAAATGAAACCGTTCATGAACAGATTTTAGATCAAATAATGTTAGCAAATTATCTCGATACTAATCAGAGCTGGGAGCTCAATGCTGATGGTAATTACAAAAAAATTAAATATAGTAAGAGCGATTCCTTTTCAGCTCATGAATACTTTATGAATAACCCGAGCTTATCTGGAAGGGGTAAAGCTAAATTAAAAATGCAGCCTAAACAACTGCACTTAAGATTGATTAAAAGTGGAAGTAATTAAAAGTAAAAATAGTTTAAAATTAAAACAGGCAAAATTAGCTATAATAGACATTGGATCAAACTCTATAAGAATGCTAATTTATGAAGATTTCAGTTCTTCTCGTGTGCCTTTTTTTAATGAAAAAGCAGTTTGTGAACTTGGAAAAAATTTAGATAAATCCAAAAAACTTCACAGATCTGGTACCGAATATGCTTTAAAAGTTTTAAAAAGATTTTCTGAAATTTTAAATGTTTCAAAAATCACAAATCTAAAGATTATTGCAACAGCAGTTATAAGAGAAGCAACTGATACAAAACCTTTTATTGATGAAGTTGAAAAACTTTTTAAAACTAAGATTAATATATTATCAGGTGAAGAAGAAGCTACATGCTCAGCTGAGGGAGTAAAAATAGGTTTTGAAAATGTTGATGGATTAGTTGCCGATCTGGGTGGTGGTAGTTTGGAGTTAGCCCGAGTTGAAAACAATATAGTAACAAATAAGACCTCATTACCCGTCGGTCTTTTAAGATTAATGAATAATCCAATAGTTAAAAAAAGAAATTTAGCAAAATATATTAAAAAATTATTAAGAGATGAAAAATGGCTCTCAAAAAAGAAGTTTAATAATCTATATTTAGTTGGAGGTACTTGGCGAGCATTATTTAAGTTACATCTTTTTCAAAATAATCATCCAGTACATATAATTCATCAATATAGTATTGATAATAACGTTTTATCTAAGTTTGTTGAAAAAATTTCTTCTTTTAATAAATCCAAACTTAAAACAGTTGAGTATATTTCAAAATCTAGAACATCATATTTGCCTTATAGCTGTATTATACTTGATGAAATTATGAAACTTTCAAATCCAAAAAAAATTATTTGTTCTATAAGTGGTTTGCGTGAAGGATCTTTATCGATTGAATATTTTAAAGATGTAAAAGAATCTGAAATCTTTTACAAAGCACTTGAGAAGGTTGCGCAAAAAAGAGGTGATCTAGGATCAAATTATAAAAAATATTATGATTTTATTCAGCCAGTTTTTGAAGGTAATGAGCACTTTAATAAGAAATTATTATATCTGGCATGTGTATTAAGTCATATGGATTGGGGATTGGGAGCATTTCAAAAGGCTGAATTGGTATTTCAAGAAACTATAAATACTCCGTTACTCAGATTGACTCATAAAGAAAGAATACAATTAGCTTTGTCATGCTATTGGCGGTACTGTAGTATCAAGTATAATCCAAAGATAGAGTATCTAACTTTTTTGAATAATAATGAAATTTTTTCAAGTAAACAAGTGGGAGCAGCATTGAGATTTTCACAATCATTGACCTCGATATCTACGATATTTCTTGAAGAGTTTAAATTGTATAAAAGAGGTAATGCTGTATTTTTAAAAATTCCATCACAACATCAAGAAATAATCTCAAAACAAGTTACCAAAAGATTTAAAGCTCTTGCTAGAGAATTATTTTTAGAACCAAGAGTAATTTATTCTAATAATTCAAAATAAACTTAAATTAATTAAACTTTAACAATAAGTAAATAATTTTGTAACTTAGTTTATCTATAAAAGTCTTAACAGAATTTAAAATACTAAGTCTCATTATTTTCTTCCTAGAAATTAAATTTTGTTAATTAACTAATTACTTCCTTCTCTTTATTGAGAGGGAAGTAATAAGACGATTTATTTGATATTAATTATTTATAGATGCAGGAGACTGCTCTGCTTTTTTAGCAAGTTTTTTTGCTTTTTTTTCTGCAACTTTCTTTTCTAGAGCAGCAATTTTAATATTAACTTTTGACAATTTTTTTTCTTTAGCCGTAATTTTATTTTTCAATCTATCAATTGTTTTTACGATTATTGTTTTTTTCTTCTCATTTTTTTTTAATTTTTTTCCCATTTCTACCTCCAAACTTTTAGATGATTAATTTAATCACATAATTCATAAATCTGAAAGCTAATTTGATACAACCTGTAGTTTATTGATTTTTAAGATTTGTTATTAGATATAAAAACATTGCTATATGAGAACTATTATTGAATTTTTGATTTAATATTAATTTAAATATATCGCTTTGATTAAACAGATGAATTTTTATACCTTTTTCTGGCTTTGAAATTTTTGTTAAGTCTTTCGTAAAATAACCAGTAATTTTAGTAGTTAATCGCCCAGGCTCAGTATAAAAAGTTATAATTTTACTCAATTTTGATCTTGATTTATATCCTGTTTCTTCTTTTAATTCTTTATGAGCTGATTGCAGAGTTGTTTCTTTTTTTTCTACTATCCCAGAAGGAAACTCATAATTAATTTTGTTAATCGGAACTCTTTTTTGAGAAACTACTATATATTTGTCTTTAATCTTAGGTATTACTAATGAAAGATTAGAAGTTTCAAGATAATGATAAAACTCTTTTTTCTTAAATTTTTTGTTAATTAAACTTATTTGATTGGTAAGTTTTATATTTTTCAATTTTTCTCTAAAAATAACTTTTTAACAATAAATACAGCAATTAACATTCCGATAAGCTCAGCTAAAATATAATAAGGAGTGTTTAAATAATTTATACCAGTAAACGAATCTGTAAAAGTTCTAGCAATTGCAACAGCTGGATTTGCAAAAGATGTTGATGAAGTAAACCAATAACCAGCAGTAATATAAAGACCAACACTAGCAGCAACAGCAATTTTACCTGACTTCATTGAACCAAAAATTATCACTATAAGTCCTAATGTTGCTATTACCTCAGATGTTAGTATATAAATACCATCTCTTGACTTAGTAGATAATTCATAAATTTCATGTTCAAAAAAGAAATTAGCTAAACCAACACCAATTAAGCAACCAACCAATTGAGCAATAATATAAAAGGGTAATAGTTTCTTTTTTAATTTACCCGTTATTGTCATTGCGATACTTACAAATGGATTAAAATGAGCTCCTGATACATCAGCAAAAACTGTAATAAGAACAAATAAACCTGCTCCTGTTGCTATTGTGTTTGCAATTAACATCACAGCAATATCATCAGTTAAGTTTTCTGCCATTAAACCTGAACCAACAATAATCATTACTAAAAAACAACTGCCTAATAGTTCAGCAAGAAAATAACGACTTTTATTTTTCATTTATTAGTTCCTTTATTTTATTATGAATATTATTGTAAACTTTTTCAATTATTTCGTCTTTTTTATTTAAATCATTTGTTTCATTAAGCAATTTAACAGGATCCTCTATATCCCAATGAATTATCTGATCTTTATTTGGCCAAATAGGGCAGACTTCGTTATTGGCATTATTACAAACTGTAACAACATAATCCATTTTTATCTGATTATTAATAAATACATTAAAATTTTTAGAACTATAGTTTGAAATATCATAATGTTTTGATAATAAATAATTCTTCACATCTTCATTAACTTTTCCCGTTGGATTACTCCCAGCACTAAAACCTTTATATAAATCGTCGTACTCGTTATTTATTATACTTTCAGCAATAATACTTCTTGCTGAATTACCTGTGCATACGAACAATATATTCTTCATTTAAAAAATAACTTTATAAATACCAATTACAAACAATGGAATTTGTAATCCAAAGTTTGTTAAGATTGCTTTATCTTTGCTCATAAATCCTGCTATAGTCCATCCAACAACTCCTAATCCATGAAAATATATATTTAACGGATATATATTTAAATTTGTAAGAAGTATTCCCATTAAAACTAAAAACGTACTAATCCACTTTAGATATTTTTTTAAAAACATAAAATCCCCTTTTGTTGTTATTATTTCAGTTATGTTAAGAATTTATTACAGTTTATAGGAAAAATAATCTTATTTATTGTTTTCCCAATCAAATCTTGGAAAAGAGTCAAAAATTTTAAAGATACCATCCGACCATTGATCACAAACCTTGGAATATTCAGTATCAGTAATATTTAAGCATTTTTGTGAGGCAATTTTATATTCATCTTTTTTATACACAGCAAAATCAATAGGAGGGCCAACTGTTAAATCACTTTTTAAAGTTGAGTCCATTGAAATCAAAGCACATCTTGATGCATCACCAATAGACACGCTTGGTTTTATAACTCTATCCAAAATAGGTTTACCGTATTTTACTTCACCAATAACTAGATAAGGTTTGCTATCAGCTGGCTTAATATAATTTCCCTGAGAGTACACTAAGTACAATTCTAATGGTTGACCTTTAATTTGACCACCAACTAAAAATGACGAACCTAATAAGACTGTATCTGTGTTTATTCCTTTTGGGGCTGAATGTTTAATATTCAATGATCCAATGTAAGATGCAATTTGGTCGAAATCTTTGCATGTGTTTAAATTTATACCATTGTCACCTTTAAGATCGTTTTCAATAGATTTATATACTGCTTGAGATGTACCTAAATTTCCAGAAGTAACTATAATGACACTCCTATCTCCAACGTCATGAACAAACATTTTTGAGTAAATGTTAACATTATCTAATCCTGCATTTGTTCTAGAGTCTGAGGCGAAAACAATTCCATC
Organism: Pelagibacterales bacterium SAG-MED47; assembly: GCA_014653355.1. Classification (GTDB taxonomy): domain Bacteria; phylum Pseudomonadota; class Alphaproteobacteria; order Pelagibacterales; family Pelagibacteraceae; genus Pelagibacter. The sequence goes on from JACWEO010000004.1 coordinate 87,967, forward strand.
TTGAGCTTTAATGCCAACACAATAAGTCATAAGTATTAATAACCCTTATTTACCTATCATATATTTAAAATCAAGCATAGCTGATATAACTATATCGCAATTGATTGTTTACCTTAATTATTAAACAATCCTTTGATGAGCGGGAAACTCTGGGATAATTACAATGCTACTAAAGCATATGATGGTTATTTTACCAATGAAAATAAATTAAGAAAACATGCCGTTATAATTTCAAATATTTTAGAAAGATACGGCAAAGAAAAACTCCAAGAAATTGAGAAAAATTGTCAAAGTACAATAAGTGCTAGAGGAATAAATTTTAGAGTGTATGCGGCTAATAACAGGGCAGAGGAGAAGAAATGGCCTTTAGATATTATTCCTAGGATAATTCCTAAAACACAATGGAATAAGGTAACTAAAGGTCTTAAGCAAAGAGTAAAAGCCTTAAACTTATTTATAGATGACGTTTATAATCAAAAGAAAATTTTTAAAGATAATATTATACCTAGAGAAATTATTTTTAACTCACCTTATTATGTAAAAGAATGTGAAGGATTTTCACCAAAATATAAATCTTGGGCAAATATATCTGGAGTAGATTTAATCAGAAATAAGAATGGAGATTACCTAGTTCTAGAGGACAATCTTAGAGTACCTTCAGGGGTTTCTTATATGCTTGAGAACAGAATGGTTATGAGAGATGTCTTTCCTGAACTTTTTACTAGATATAAAGTTGCTTCAATACATCAATATACTAACAAACTTTTTAATTGTATGAATGAATGTATACCTAAAAAAACTGCTCATCCACACATGGTAGTTTTGACGCCAGGTATTTATAATTCTGCTTATTTTGAACATTCTTTTTTAGCTGAACAAATGGGTATTGCATTGGTAGAAGGAAAAGATCTTTTTGTTGAAAATGATATGGTTTTCATGAAAACTGTAAAAGGTCCTTTAAAAGTTGATTGCATTTACAGAAGACTAGATGATAATTTTTTAGACCCAAAGGCCTTCAATAAAGACTCTGTCATTGGTGTTCCAGGTTTATTCAAATGTTGGTTAAAAAAAAACGTGGGTATTATTAATGCAGTGGGTACAGGTGTAGCTGATGATAAAGTTGTTTATTCATACGTAAATAGAATGATAGTTTATTATTTAGGAGAACAACCCATCTTAAATCAAGTCGAGACTTATTTGTGTAATGATGAAAGTCAAAGAAAATATGTTTTAAAAAATCTATCTAAATTAGTTGTAAAACCTGCTAATGCATCTGGTGGATATGGAATAATGATTGGTCCGAAGGCTTCTACAAAAGAAAGAGAAGAAGTGGCAGCGAAGATCAAAAAAAATCCAAGAGAATATATTGCACAACCTTTAGAAACACTGTCAACAGCTCCAACAATTACAGAAAAAAATATAGAGCCTAGACACTTAGATTTAAGACCCTTCGTTTTAAGTGGTAAAACTAATTATGTAACAACTGGCGGCCTGACTAGGGTTGCTCTTAGAAAAGGAAGTACAATTGTAAATAGTTCGCAAGGTGGTGGATCAAAAGATACTTTAATAGTTGATTAACTTTTATTAAATATTATTTACACGAGTTTATTAGAGAGTAACTATATTATAAAAAATTAGTTATATATTTATGAATAAAGAAACCAATAATTAACAATCCTAGGCCTGCACCATAAATCATTAAGAAATTCATATTTAAAGATTTTGCAAAGAAGAAGGGTAAAAAAAATAGATAACTTATAGGTACAGCAACCAATATACTTTTAGTAAATAGAATTGTTTTTTCTATATCATTGTGTTCATAGTAAGAAAAAGCAATAGCAATAAGCGATACAAGTGGAAGAGCTATAATAAATCCAGCTAATTTCGGATTTTGTCCAGATAACCAGCTCGCAAAGGCAATAATAAGAGCAGCACTGATAACTTTAGCGATGAATAGAATCATAGATAAATATTATATCATATTTCTTGACTTATTATTGTGATGTTATAACATAACAATATGTCAAATAAGGAATTAGTCTTTAATATTATAAAAAAATCTTCAAAGCATTTAACTGCTTATGAGATATTAGATAAACTTCAAAAGGTTAAAAAAACACAACCTATGACAGTTTACAGAGCTCTTGATAGCCTAATAGAAGAAGAACGAATTCATAAATCTAATCAAACAAAAACTTTTATGCTGTGCAATCATTTACATTCAAAAAATCACAGTACAGCAATCGCCATATGTAAAAAATGTGGAGATACAGAGGAGTTAAAATCTAGTCTTTTTGGAAGTTTGTTTAAAAAAAACAACGTAAAAAAATATGATTTTAATACATTTAACATGGAAGTTTTAACTACTTGTAAGGATTGTAATTAATGAAAAAAATAAGTTTTTTAACTTTAGCGATGTGTATTTTTGGTTTTACATTTGTTAGAGCAGCAGAAGGTCATTCACATGAATTACCAGAGTTTCTTCACTTTATGGAAGAACTAATAGAGGAACATAGCATTTTAAGAGGAGCAACTTTTGGCTTTATTCACACATTAATACCTTTAATTGGATTTTATACTGGTTGGAGTATCAATAGATTTCTTAAAATTATCTCTAATGGAGCGATTGCTGGTATAGTTGGAATAGTTTTAGCTCATATCATTGCAGACTTTATAGCAGCTTTAGCTGACCCAGATTTACAAAGTGCTGCTTTTGGAATTGTTATCGGTGGTTTCCTTCCATTATTGGCAGTTCCTTTTTTAGAAAAATATGTCACTAAGAGCAGATATCATACAGTTGTTGGTGACCACGAAGATCTAAAAAAAGATTTGAAAAGAAAACATAGATAGTATTTAATATAAGGGTGAGTACGGTTTCCCTTACACTAGATGAAATATTTGATTTAGCTAAAAAGACTTTATTAGCTAATGGATGTGATGATGAAACAGCATCTATATTATCAGATTTAATCAGAAATGCTGAACGTGATGGTTCTTTATCTCATGGTTTATTTAGATTACCAGCTTATGTAAGTGGTTTAAAAAGTGGAAAAATTAATGGTAAAGGAAAGCCAGAAATCAAAAAGATTTCAGCTTCAGTAATTAAAGTTCAAGGTAATAATTGTTTAGCACCTGTGGTTTTAAATAAAGGCATACCTGAATTAATAAAAGCTGCAAAAGAAAATGGTGTTGCAGTACTTGCAATAAATAATTCTCACCATATGGCTGCGATGTGGCCTGAAACAGAAAAATTAGCAGAAGAAGGTTTAGTTGCTTTTGCTTGTACATCTTATAAGCCTGCAGTAGCACCTGCTGGCGCAATCAAGCCATTATTTGGAACAAACCCAATATCATTTGCTTGGCCAAGACCAGGAAAAACTCCTGTAGTTTATGATATGGCAACAGCCTCAATGGCAATGGGTGAAGTTCAAGTGGCTAAAAGAGAAGGGCATAAGGTACCTCTTGGAACAGGATTAACTAAAGAAGGTAAAGAAACTACTGACCCAGGTGCAATAGCTGATGGTGGTGTATTATTACCTTTTGGTGGTTATAAAGGTTCAGCAATTGCTATGATGGTTGAATTAATGGCTGGTGCTTTAGTTGGTGATAATTTTAGTTTTGAAACAGCTGCTAAAGATAATAATGATGGTGGTCCACCAAGTGGAGGAGAATTTATTCTTGCTATCTCTCCTGATAAAACTGCAGGAACAAATTGGCAAAAACATGCAGATGAATTCTTTGATAAGATGAAATCAATGGGTGAAGTAAGATTACCTGGGGAAAGACGACATAAAAACAGACTTGATAAAGGTCCTCGTAACATTAACGAGGAATTAGTTAATAAAATAAAATCTTTAAGCTAATTTAATTTCTATGGGGGTGTGATCTGAAGGTTTTTCTCTACCTCTAGGGTCTTTATTAATATTTATAGATTTTATTTGGTCGATTAAAGAGTTTGAAACTAAAAAATGATCTATTCTCATCCCATTATTCTTTTGCCATGCACCTCTCATATAATCCCAAAAAGTATAACCTTCTTTCGTTTCATTAAAATGTCTATAAACATCACTAAAACCTAAATTTTGCATCTCTCTAAATTTTTTTCTTATTTCTAATCTATACAAAGCATCATCTTCAAAACTTTTTACATTATAGACATCTTCAGCAGCGGGGATCACATTAAAGTCACCTGCGAGAATAATATTCGAATTTTTTTTAGATAAAGACTTTAATTGTTTAATCAATTGATCCATCCAATTTTTTTTATAGTCATATTTTTCTGTATCAACTGGATTTCCATTAGGAGTATAGATATTAATTAATTGAACAATTTTTTTCTTATACTCAAGCTCAGCAGAAATTATTCTTGATTGTTTTAATTTATCTTTAATTAAATCTGTTCTAATATTTTTTAATTTTCCTTTTGAAATAATAGCAACACCATTATAACTTTTTTGTCCAAATACATGACTTTCATAATCCATAGATGAAAAATCATCATAAGGAAAATTTACATCTTCAGTTTTGATCTCCTGCATCATTAAAATATCTGGTTTATACTTTAAAAGATAACTTTTGATATTTTCAATACGAGCTCGTACGGAATTTACATTCCAGGAAGAAATGAGCATTAAAGAGAGAAAGACACTCCACAACCGCAAGAAGATTTAGTTTGTGGATTTGTTATTTTAAATTGTTCACCTATTAACTCCGAAACATAATCAACTTCAGATCCTTTTAAAAGATCAGCAGAGGCTTTATCAATTAAAATATTTTCAAAATTTAAATCATCTGCAGCTTTTGATTGATCAAATGTAAATTCATATTGAAATCCTGAACATCCACCACCTTTGATGGCGATTCTAAAAAAAGACCCCTTATCTTTTTTTGACAACAGAGTATTGATCTGTTTTAGCGCTTTATCAGTAAATTTAATTTCTTTTATCATTATTGATCACTGGTATTACTAATATAATACTTATTAATTTATTTTAAAGGATGAAAAAATACTCAAAGATTGGACAATTTAAAAGCAAAGGTAGAATATTTAATGAATCCTCGTCTAAATATAGAAGCCCATTTCAAAGGGATAGGGACAGAATAATTCATAGTGCTTCATTTAGAAGGCTTAAACATAAAACACAAGTATTTGTAAATACTGAAGGTGATCATTTTCGAACAAGAATAACTCATTCGATGGAGGTTGCTCAAATAGCAAGATCAATTGCTCGTTATCTCAATCTAAATGAGGATTTGGCTGAATGTCTAAGCCTTGCTCATGATTTAGGACACACTCCTTTTGGTCATGCTGGCGAAGACTCTTTAGATGAATGTATGGATAATTATGGGGGTTTTGATCATAATCTTCAAACTTTGAGAATCGTAATGTTTTTAGAAAATAAATATTTAAAGTTTAATGGATTAAACCTTAGTATCGAAACATTGGAAGGCTTAATAAAACATAATGGTCCAGTAGAAGATTTAAGTTTAGTAGATAATTTAATAGGTGTTAAGAATTTCAAAAATATGATTAATTTTAAATCTTATCCATTTTTAGAAGCACAAATTTCTGCAATCTCAGATGATATAGCTTATAACAATCATGATATCCAAGATGGAATTAAGGCAAATCTATTTAAATTAGAGGAACTTATTGAAATTAACTTTTTTAGAGATATTTATAAAAAATACAGTAAAAAAATTAATAAACAAAATTACAAAATAGTAACTTATCAGATAATTAGAGATTCTATTAATTTGATGATAAAAGATCTAATAAACAATACAAAAAATAACTTAAAGAATAATAAAATTCAGTCTTTGAAAAATATAAATAAAACAAATTTTTTAATAGTTGATTTTTCAGAAAAAATTAAAAATTCTGAAAATGAAATAAGATTTTTTTTGAAATCTAAAATGTATAATAATAAAAATGTTCTAAAAAAAAATAATAATGGAAAAGTAATAATTAAAAAATTATTTAAAAAGATATTACAAAATCCAAATAAGTATGTATCAAAAAAGAATCTCTCTGCAGATAAGTATAGAGCTATTTCAGATTTTATATCGGGTATGACAGATCGATACGCAATTAATCTATATAACAGTTTTAAATGAATATTTTTGAGCAATATTTAAATAGAATAAATTTAATTTTATTCAAACTCTCAGATGAAAAAAAAATAATTTTACCTAATAAATTAGATGGAATTACTAGTGAAATACCTCCATCCAAATTCAAAGCTGATATATCTACAAATGTTGCTATGGTTTTATCTAAATTGAACAATCAAACACCAATTGATTTAGCAAATATTTTAGCTGAATTAATTAAAAAAAATGATGAACTAGTTGATGATATTTCTATCGTAAAACCAGGCTTTATTAATATTAAATTTAAAAAAATTTATTGGACAAATTTTGTTGAACAAACAATTAAAAATTCTGAAACTTTTGGTATTAACATTAAAGATAAAAAAAAAAATTATTTGATAGAATTTGTTTCTGCGAACCCAACTGGACCTTTACATGTAGGTCATTGTAGGGGAGCAATCTTAGGTGATGTAATTGCTAATGTTTTAAAATTTAATAAACATAAAGTTACAAAAGAATATTACGTCAATGATTATGGCAATCAGATTATAAATTTTACAAAATCAGTTTTTTTTAGAATAAAAGAAGAAATTTACAAAGAACCTTTCCCTCTTGATGATGATTTATATCCTGGTGAATATATAAAAGATTTTGCAAAAAATATAATTTCTACAAATAAAAAACTTGATTTTAATAATTTTGAAAAAATATCAGAAAATTTAACAGTTTTATCAATAAATGAAGCCCTAAATTTAATAAAAAAAAATCTTAAAAGTCTTGGTATTAATCATGATAATTTTATAAGTGAAAAAAATTTAGTTAAAAATAAAGAAGTTGAGAAAGTTGTAAGCTATTTAGAAAAAAATAAGTTTGTTTATAAGGGGAAGATTAAAGCTCCAGAAAGTGAAGATAAAGATAATTGGGTTCAACGAGAACAACTACTTTTCAAATCTACAGATTTTGGAGATGATAAAGATAGAACCCTACAGAAATCAGATGGATCTTGGACTTATTTTGCAGGTGATGTTGCATATCACCAAAATAAAATAGACAGAAAATTCGACCAACTAATAAATATTTTGGGTGCAGATCATTCTGGATATATAAAAAGAATTTCTTCTTCAGTAGAAGCACTATCGTCTTCAAAAGGAAAGTTAATTTGTAAAGTAAGCCAACTAGTCAAACTTATAAAAAATAAACAACCCTTTAAAATGTCGAAAAGAAAAGGAGATTATATAACTGTTGATGATTTAATTAGTGAAGTTGGAAAAGATGCTACCAGATTTATCATGCTTAGTAGAAGTAGTGATGTTGAACTTGATTTTGATTTTGACAATGTAATTGAAAAATCCAAAGATAACCCACTTTATTATGTACAATATTGTTATGCCCGTATAGCCTCAGTTTTTCGGCATACTCAAAAAAATATAAATTCAGATTTAAAAATTGAAAAATATGATTTTCAGTATTCAGATGATGAAATTGAAATTTTAAAAAAAATATCTGAATGGCCTAAATGCATAGAAGCTTCCAGCAAAAAACTGGAGCCTCACCGTATACCAACATATCTATATGAACTCTCTTCTTTGTTTCATTCATATTGGAATTTAGGAAAAGATAATCCAGATAAAAGATTTATTAATGATCAAAAAAAAATTACAATTGATAAGTTAATACTATTAAAAGTCATTTCAAATGTAATTAAATCAGGAATGAAAATTGTTGGAGTTTCAATTCCTGAAAAAATGTAATGCTTAAAGAAATAAAATATTTATTATTCATATCTATTATTTGTTTTTTTATTTTTTTTACTACAAAATATTATTTTTCTGATACAAACATAAAAAATACTTTTAGATCTTATAATAATATTGATGAGAAAATAAATATTTATTCAAAAAAACTACCTATATTAGAAGATAATACAAAGAATATTATAGAATATGTTGAACAATCAAAAAGTAATAAAAAAAAGAAATTTAATTTTTGGAAATTATTGGAATCTAATGAAGAATAGAAGATCTTTTATAATTGGTATAAAATCAACAAAACTATTAACAAATGAAATAAAATTTTTAAAAAAGTATAGACCTTGGGGTGTTATATTATTTACTAGAAATATTAAGAATATCAAACAGACTTTTAATTTAACTAAATCAATTAAAAAAATTTTCAATGACAAGAATTATCCAATATTAATAGATCAAGAAGGTGGAAGAATTAATAGATTAAAAAATGTCATTTCATTTGATAATCTTTCATCTGAATTCTTTGGTGATAAATATATTAAAAATTTCAAAGAATTTACTTTTTTTTATAAATTATTTATTGATAAAACTTCATATTTGATGAAATCAATAGGGGCAAACATTAATACTACACCGGTACTAGATTTAAGAGCTAAAGGGTCATCTAATGTTATTGGAGATAGGTCATTTTCAAACAACCCAGAAATAGTATCTAAAATAGGAGATTATTGTATCAAATATTATCATGAGAATGGCATCGGAACTGTAATCAAACACATACCAGGTCATGGATTAGCTAAAGTTGATAGCCATTATCTCACACCAGTAATAACAAAAAAAGAAAGCTATCTAATCAGAAAAGATTTTGTTCCATTTAAAAATAAAAAAGCCTTATTTGCAATGACTGCACATATAATTTTTAATAAAATTGATAATAAAAATACTGTTACACACTCAAAAAAATTAATAAATTTGATAAGAAATAAAATTGGTTTTAGAAATATTTTAATTTCTGATGATCTCTCAATGAAAAGTTTAAAAGGAACTCTCAAAGAAAATACAATTAGAGCGTTTAATGCTGGTTGTAACTTGGTTTTACATTGCAACGGAAATATGAGTCAAATGGAAATAATAGGAAAAAACTCTCCATTTATTAATAATTTTGTTTTTAAAAAAACATCACAATTTTATCAAATTTTAAGATAACATTATTGAATGATAGAAAATGATTCTTCATTATTCAAAGTAGATGTTGAAAATTATAATGGTTCCCTTGATGTTTTATTAGATTTAGCCAAAGCTCAAAAAGTCAATTTAGAAAGTATATCAATTACAAAATTAGCTGATCAATTTCACGATTTTATTACAAAAAAAAAAGATTTAAACTTAGAAATTGCATCTGAATATTTGTTGATGGCGACATGGCTAGCATATTTAAAATCAAAATTATTACTACCAGCAACTCCAGAAGAAGAATTTAAAGTTCAAGAAGTTGCAGAAAAATTGAAGTTACAGTTAAAAAAATTAGAACTAATTCGTTTATTATCAGATCAAATGCTTAAAAGAAAAAGATTAGGAAGAGAAATTAGAACAAGAGGAAGCAAATCTGGATTTAGACCAATTTATAATAGTGAATTTAAAGTGAGTCTGTTTGAATTATTAAAAACTTATTCAAAAATTATAACAACTAAAGATTTTCAAAAAATGAATATTCCTAAGTTACCAGTTTTTACAACTGAGGAAGGAATTAAAACAATTAAAGATTTTTTGGGTCAGTTAATAGATTGGAGAAAATTAGATGATTTAATACCATTAAATTTTAGAAATGCTCAAAGATATAAAAAAACTGGTAAAGCAGGTATTCTTTCAGCTTCTTTAGAGCTGGTTAAAGAAGGAAGTTTAAAAATTAAACAAGATGGTCTTTTTGATGAAATCTATGTTAGGGAAAATAAATGATAAAAAAGAAGATAAAAAAAAAAGATAATATTATAAAGTTTCCGTCTAAAATATCTTCTATTGAAAAAGAAATTGAAGCAATAATTTTTGCTGCAGCCGAACCTTTAAGTGTTGAAACCATAGAAAGTAAAATTTCAAAAAAAATTGATGTAGAGAAATGTTTATTTAAATTACAGTCAGAATATACAGATCGAGGCATCAATTTAGTCTGTATTTCAAAAAAATGGTCCTTTAGAACTTCACCAAATTTATCAAATTTGATGACGCAGGAAAAAACTGTAGAAAAAAAATTATCTAGAGCTGCAATTGAAACTTTAGCAATCATTGTTTATCATCAGCCAGTGACTAGAGCTGAAATTGAGGAAATAAGAGGAGTAGCTTTTGGAACTAATACTCTCGAAATTCTAATGGAGTTAAATTGGGTAAAACCTGGAGGAAGAAAGGATGTTCCAGGTAAACCTATTCAATATATAACGACAGATGATTTTTTAAGCCATTTTAATTTGCAAAAATTGTCAGACTTGCCAACAGTTGATGAATTAGGTGCGGCAGGATTAATTGATAATAGTAATATAGATAATGCAATTTTTGGAACAGGAAAGTTTTATAAAGAAAAACAAGTCAATAAAAAAGAGGACATATATTCAAATATTGATGAAATGTTAGGTAGTACTCTTGATTCAGAGGAAGATAAATAAAAAAAAATTTGTTTAAGTTATATTTAAAAAGACACTTTTAAAATACTAATAAAAAGGTTATAAGTTTTATATGAGCATTGGAATTTGGCAAATAGCAATTGTTGTAATACTTGTTGTTTTATTATTTGGTAGAGGCAAAATATCTAGTTTAATGGGTGATGTTGCTAAGGGTATTAAAAGTTTTAAAAAAGGCATGGCATCAGACTCGACTGATGATAATGACCCTAAGAATATTTCTGAAGAAAATCAAGATTCAAACAAAAAAGAATAAATCACATGCCTACTATTGGTTGGTTTGAGATTTTAATTGTAGTAGGAGTAGCAATTATTGTTCTGGGACCAAAAGATTTTCCAATTATGCTAAAAAAAGTTGGTTCCATCATCGGCACTGCAAAAAAATATATTAACAACATACAAAATGAAGTCTCAAATCTTGATTTAGAGGATAATAAATTAGAAAAAAAAGAAGTTAAAAAAGAAGATAATAAAAATGAGTCTTGATGATAAAGATGGTGGCTTTGTAAGTCATTTGGCTGAACTTAGAAAAAGATTAATTCATAGTTTTGTATTTCTTATAATTTTTTTTATAGGATGTTATTTTTTTGCTGAGTATTTATACGGTTTTTTGGTTGAACCTTTTGCTAAGGCTGTAAAAAATGATAATGTAGATAGAAGATTAATTTTTACAGCTCTTCAAGAAACTTTTTTAACTTATTTGAAAGTTGCTTTTTTTACTGCATTTTTTGTAACATTCCCTTTTATTTTAATGCAAATATGGAAGTTTATAGCTCCGGGTCTATATAAACACGAAAAAATAGCAATATTACCTTATCTTATTTTAACACCTATCCTTTTTTTTCTTGGTGGGATTTTGGTTTATTATTTAATTATGCCTTTGGCTATTAAGTTTTTTTTATCATTTGAAAGCACTGGTTTATCAACTAATTTACCTATTCAACTGGAAGCTAAGGTTAATGAATATCTTTCATTAGTAATGAAACTTATTTTTGCATTTGGAATAAGTTTTCAATTACCTGTTGTTTTAAGTCTTTTAGCTAGAATTGGATTTGTTGACTCTGAATTTTTAAAAAAAAGACGAAAATATGTTGTAGTAATAATATTTGCAGCTGCAGCCTTATTAACTCCTCCAGACCCAATAACACAAATAGGTTTAGCTATACCGTTATTAATTTTATATGAATTATCAATATTTTCAGTGAAATTTATAGAAAATAAAAATATAAAAGAACCTAATGCATAACTTAAAAGAAATAAGAAAAGATTTTGATGCTTTTGAAAAAAAAATGCAAAAGAGATCTGTAGATATTAATTTTACTAAATTAAAAGATTTAGATCTAAAAAACAGAGAATTTATACAAAAAAAAGAAGCCTTAGAAAAAGAAAAAAAAGATATCTCAAAATCAAAGGACAGTTCTTTATTCTCAAAATCAAAAGAAATTTCATCTTCGATTGATAAAATACTAGAAAAACAAAAAATAATTAAAATAGATTTAGAAAAAATCTTATCCAATATACCTAATATACCTCACTCTGATGTTCCATTTGGAAGTAGTGAGAACGATAATGTCCAGATTGAAAAATATGGCAAAATACCTAGATTTGATTTTAAGCCTCGGTCACATTATGAACTTGGTGAAAATTTGAAAATGCTTGATTTTGATCTCGCTAGTAAAACTACAGGTTCAAGATTTGTTTTTGTAAAAGATAAACTAGCTTTTTTAGAAAGAGCACTTTCAAATTTTATGTTGGATACACATACTTTAAAAAATGGGTATCAAGAAATTTCTCCACCGTTATTAGCTTCTGAAAATAGTATGTTTGGAACAGGGCAGTTGCCAAAATTTGAAAATGATCAATTTGAAGTTAAATTGGATGTAGGTATGGATAGAAAGTTTCTAATTCCTACGGCTGAGGTAATTCTTACTAATATTGTAAAAAATAAAATTTTGGATTTGAAATCACTTCCTATGAGATTAGTAGCATCAACGCCCTGTTTTAGAAAAGAAGCAGGAAGTTATGGTAAAGATACAAAAGGAATGATTCGACAACATCAATTTTATAAGGTGGAAATGGTTAGTATTGTTGAACAAAAAAAATGTCTTGAAGAATTAGAAAGAATGACGAATTGTGCAACTAATATTTTAGATCTTCTAGAGTTACCTTATAGAAAAATGATTCTATGTAGTAGTGATATGGGCTTTAGTGCTGAAAAAACTTATGATATTGAAGTTTGGTTACCATCTGAAGATAAATACAGAGAAATCTCATCGTGTTCATCTTGTTCTACTTTTCAATCAGTAAGAATGAAAACAAGATACAAGGATCAAAAAAATGAAATTCTTTATGCTGGCACTTTAAATGGTAGTGGTTTGGCAATAGGACGAACGCTCATTGCTATTTTGGAAAATTATCAAAAAAAAGATGGTTCAATAACTATTCCAAAAATACTTAGACCATATATGAACAATTTAGAAAAAATTTCACTCAATTAAAGTTGTTTTAATTCAATAGATAGTATAAAAATTCATTTTTAATTAAGGAGTTATATGGAAAGTTCAGGAATTGGTCAGTTTATACCATTGATATTAATCTTCGTTATTTTTTATTTTTTCTTAATAAGACCTCAACAAAAAAAAGTTAAAGAACATAAAGCAATGGTTGAAAGCTTAAAGAAAGGTGACAAAGTTGTAACCTCAGGTGGTATTACTGGAACTATATCAAGAGTTATAGATAATGATAAAGTGGAAGTCGAAATAGCAGACAATGTTACAGTTGAGGTAATAAGAGGAACTGGCATTCAAAGCTTAATGAATTCTCAAGAAATTAAGAAATAAATTTTTATTAAATAAAGTGTTATACTTTTCAAAATTAAGAATAATATTTATTTCTTTAATATCATTATTCTTTATTTTATTCGCTTCATCAAACTTTTTCTCAAATACTATAAATTTTTTTGATAAAAAAATTAACTTAGGATTAGATCTTCAAGGTGGTTCTTATCTTCTATTAGAAATTGATAATAATCCTGTTATTGAACAAAGACTTCAAAATTTCTCTTTGACTTTTAGAAACTACTTTAAAGAAAAAAATATTAAAATAAAAAATTTAGATCTCAAGAATCAAAAATTGTCTTTTTCTGTTAATGAAGAAAATAAACAAAAAGTTTTAGAAGAATTTACAAATAAAGAGAGTAACTTAAATCCATATTACCCAAGATTTAAATCACACCAATTTGATATTACTGAAGAAAATAATTTTTTAATTTTAAGTTATTCTAAGCAAGGATTAATTGAACTTAAAACTTCTTCACAAGAACAAGCTTTAGAAATTGTAAGACGAAGAATTGATGAAATAGGAACTAATGAACCAAATATTCTTAAACGAAGTAACGATAGAATATTGGTCGAATTACCAGGATTAGATGACCCGATGAGAATTAAATCTTTATTGGGTAAAACAGCAAACCTAACTTTTAGATTTGTTACAAATAATAATAATGACTCTTTTGGTTCTGAAAAACTTAAATACGAAGATAATACAGATGAAGCTTTAGTTAGTAAGAGAATTATTCTAAGTGGTGATAATCTCTTAGATGCTCAACCAAGAATGAATAACGAAACAAATGAAACTGTTGTTTCTTTTACTCTAGATAGAGTAGGAGCTAAAAGATTTGGTAAAGCCACATCTTCAGGTATAGGTAAACAATTAGCAATAGTATTAGATGGTAAAATTATTAGCGCTCCAGTAATCAGAGATACTATTGCAAGTGGATCTGGGCAAATAAGTGGTGGTTTTACCTTTCAGTCAGCTACGGATCTTGCTTTGTTACTTAGATCGGGAGCTTTACCTGCACCATTAAATATTATTGAAGAAAGAACTGTTGGACCTGATTTGGGTCAAGACTCGATCAATGCTGGTATTATCGCTTTAATGATTGGTTTTATTTTAGTCATCCTTTTTATATTTCTAAAATATAAAGTATTTGGTCTTATTACCAATATAGCCTTAATTCTAAATTTATTCATTTTAGTTGGAGTTTTAACTATATTTGAGGCTACCTTAACTCTTCCTGGTATTGCAGGAATAATATTAACTGTTGGTATGGCGGTAGATGCAAATGTTTTAATATTTGAAAGAATAAAAGAAGAATTAAAAAATGAAAAAAATAATTTAATTGCATTTGATAGTGGATATACTAAATCAAAAACTGCTATTCTCGATGCAAATATAACAACTCTATTAGCTGCAATAATTCTTTTTTTCATGGGCTCAGGTCCAATTAAAGGTTTTTCGTTAACATTAGGTATTGGTATTTTTACTACACTTTTTTCAGTATATTTCATTGCAAGACTTTTAACTGTTTTATATGTCTTAAGAAATAAAGAAAAAGAGGATTTAATTAGATGATAGCTTTCAATAAATATTATAATAAATTTAATATTCTTTCTATTTCTTTAGTTGTTATTTCTTTACTATTTCTTATTTTTAAAGGATTAAATTTTGGAATAGATTTTAAAGGCGGTACACTTATTGAGTTAAGAGCGACAGATACTAAAATTAATGTTTCTTCATTAAGAGATAATTTAAATCAAATGAATCTAGGTGATATTTCTGTTAAAAATTTTGGTAATGAAACAGATTTTTTAATTAAGTTTGAAATAAATGATAATCAAAATGTTATAGAAGAAATAAAAGATAATTTAGATAAATCTTTTGGGAATAATTTTAACTTTAGAAGGGTAGAAAATGTAGGTCCAAAAGTGAGTGCTGAATTATTAAGGTCAGGAATTATTGCAATATCCGTAGCCCTAGTTTTAATGTTAATTTATATTTGGATTAGATTTGAATGGCAATTTAGTTTAGGTGCTATTTTAGCATTATTTCATGATGTAATAGTGACACTTGGTTTATTTTCATTATTGGGACTTGAAATTAATTTGTCAATTATAGCTGCTGTTTTAACAATTGTAGGATATTCGATGAACGATACTGTTGTAATTTTTGATAGAGTTCGAGAAAATTTAAGAAAATTTTCAGATATCAAAATTTATGAGTTAACAAATATTTCTATTAATGAAACTTTATCTAGAACATTAATTACATCAATAACAACTTTATTAGCTTTATTATCGATATTTTTTTTTGGTGGTGAAGTTTTGAAAGGATTTTCTTTAGCAATGATATTTGGTGTAATATTTGGAACTTACTCTTCAATATATATCGCGAATACAGTTTTGGTTAGGTTAAAAGTTTCACAAAAAACAGTTTTGAGAGAAGAAAACTAAAATTAATATAAATTTTGAGCTGCTACCATAGTTAGAAGCATTGGAATTGAGAGCAAAGTGTTTGTTCTGGAAAACAACATCGCTACTCTAGCAGATTTTGCTTTCAACTCAGGTTCACACTCAACTATTCCTAGCGCTCTTTTTTGATTTGGCCAAATTACAAACCAAACATTAAAAGCCATTATAATTCCTAACCACATTCCAAAACCTATTGCAGTATGTTTTGGAATACCTGATCCAATACTCAAGGTCATTGCATCATGCAAATAACCATTTAGACCAGCTAGAATTAAGCCCGATAAAACTGTAAAGGCTGCTGCCCATCTAAAATAAAATAAAGCAGCTGGAGCTATTACTTTTCCAATTGCAGGTTTTTGTTCATCAGGAATTTTTGACATATTTGGAATTTGTACAAAGTTAAAGTACCAAAGCAGACCAATCCACATAATACTTACAACAACATGGGTATATCTAGCAATCCAGCTCCAGAAAAGTGTATCAAAACTAAATCCATCATTTTGGTAGAATAATCCTAAGAACAGAATAATGGCTAAAGCCAATGATGTATGAATTGTTTTAGATAAAGATGAAAGTAAATTTCCCATGAAACTAAATATATACTAAATTAGTTAAATTATAACATTAAATTTTTTTAATTTAAGAGCTGTTTTAGAAATTTACCTGTGTAACTTTGACTGTTTTTGCAAATTTCCTCCGGTTTTCCTTCAGCAATTATTTTTCCACCTTTTACACCACCTTCAGGCCCCATATCTACAATATAATCTGCTGTTTTAATAACATCTAGGTTATGTTCTATAACTACGACTGTGTTACCTAAGGCTACAAAAGTTTGAAGAATCTCTAATAATTTCTTTATATCATGTTGATGTAATCCTGTTGTGGGTTCATCTAAGATATACATAGTTCTACCAGTTGATCTTTTCGATAATTCTTTAGCTAATTTTATTCTTTGTGCCTCTCCACCCGAAAGAGTAGTAGCTTGTTGACCTATTTTT
>JACWEO010000040.1 GCA_014653355.1 Pelagibacterales bacterium SAG-MED47
AGCAGGTATTAAAGAAGTCTTAATACCGAAAGAAAATGAAAAAGATTTAACCGATATGCCAAAAAAAATTATTGATGAGATAAAAATTACACCTGTTGAGTTTGCAGATGAAGTTTTAAAAATTGCTCTTACCAAAGAACTCAAAAAGACAGAGTGGGTTGAAGTTGACATTTCTAAAAATGATGACAAATCTCAAGCTAGCATTCAATAAATAATTTATAATAAATGGAATTCTGGTTACTTTTACTTATTGTTATTTTTGTTATTTGTTACTTGTTAAGACCAACTTATAAAGATGAGAAACATAACTTTAATTCTAAAGATAATTGGAGGGGTAGTTTTTAATTACTTTTTGAATTTTTCTAATACTAATAAATCTTGACCTTATTGCTCTAAAAGATATAAAACACATAATTTTGATTTAGGGCGGTTAGCTCAGTTGGTAGAGCATCTCGTTTACACCGAGGGGGTCAAAGGTTCGAGTCCTTTACTGCCCACCAAAATAAATCTTAAGTGGGGGTGTAGCTCAGTTGGTTAGAGCGATCGCCTGTCACGCGATAGGTCGAGGGTTCGAGTCCCTTCACTCCCGCCACTTAGTGATAACTATTCTCAATTTTTAAATTCAGTTAATAAATAAGCCATTTAAAACGTGACTAATTTGCACTGTTAATAAGTACAAAAATATCTATATAGAACGACAATTAAACACTGATATTAAAACTTTAATTTTATATAATAAAGAATTATACTATGAATCTTATCAGAATTTTCTTATTCAAAGATTAATATTATAACATTATGACTGCTGAATTTTTAAAAGATTATCTTCCTATAATTTTATTTTTAATTATTGCTTTTGGTCTAAGCTGTGCCTTTGTAGTTATAAATTTTGTTTTATCTCCTAAAAATCCTGATCCAGAAAAATTATCTGCTTATGAATGTGGTTTTGAACCTTTTGAAGACTCCAGAATGGAATTTGATGTTAGATTTTATTTAGTTGCAATTTTGTTTATAATTTTTGACCTTGAAATTGCTTTTTTATTCCCATGGGCAATTTCATTAGGAAATATTGGTTTACTTGGTTTTACTTCAATGATGATTTTCTTATTTATTTTAACTATTGGTTTTATTTATGAGTGGAAAAAAGGTGCTTTAGATTGGGAATAACATTA
>JACWEO010000041.1 GCA_014653355.1 Pelagibacterales bacterium SAG-MED47
AAGATGCTTCAGGTAATCTTATTGGTTTTGAGGTAGAGTTAGCAAATGAGCTTTGTGCAATCATGAAATATGAGTGTACTATAGTGGAACAAGATTGGGATGGGATGATTCCAGCTCTATTAATGAGAAAATTTGATGCAATTATGGCCGGAATGTCAATTACCGCTGAAAGACAAAAAACAATCACTTTTTCACAAGGTTATGCAGACGAAGTTGCGTCACTTGCAGTTATGAAGGGTTCAAGTTTGGAAGGTATGGACACACCTGAAGGAATTAATTTAAATTTAGGTGGATCAGATGTTAAAAAAGCTCTCTCAACTTTAACTGGAGCCCTTGCTGGTAAAACAGTTTGTACTCAGACAGGTACTATTCATCAAAACTTCTTAGAGTCTGGAGATGTAGGAAGTGTAAATGTTAGAACTTACAAAACTCAAGATGAGGTAAACTTAGATCTTACTTCAGGAAGATGTGACGTTGCATTAGCTGCAGCAGTTGCATTTACTGATTATGCAGATAAATCTGGAGAGGCAGTTGTGCTTGTAGGACCAACTTTTTCAGGTGGTGCTTTTGGTAACGGTGTAGGTGTTGGAATTAGACAAGGTGGAGATGATGCCATCGGAAAAAGAGACGCTAAACTTATTAAAGATTTCAACAGAGCGATTAATATAGCTAGAAAAAAAGGTATTATTAGCAAGCTTGCTATTAAACACTTTGGTTTCGACGCTTCTATGTAATTCTTTAGATTTGGCGACTATATTATATAGTCGCCAATCTTTATGGAACTTCTAGCATTTGGCAAAACAGGGTGGGGTGACGAACTATTTTACGCTACCTTAATGACTGTTGCTGTATCAATTACAGCAATGTTAATTGGTTTTTTATTTGCTTTAATTTTTACTCCTTTAAAATTATCTAAATACAAATCATTAAACTTGGTTGGAAATTTTTACACCACAGTTATTCGAGGTGTACCCGAGCTACTTGTTATTTATCTTTTCTTTTTTGGAGGTAGCGGAGCAATTATGTATGTAGCTTCAATATTTGGATATTACGAATATATAGAGATAAATGCATTTATTACTGGATCAGTAGCAATTGGTATAATTTCTGGAGCATATTCTACAGAGGTAT
>JACWEO010000042.1 GCA_014653355.1 Pelagibacterales bacterium SAG-MED47
TCCTGCACGGAACAAGGAACTAGGACCAATGATTAGATCATTGTTTTTACCAGAGGAAGGACACACGTGGGGTTGTTTTGACTACTCACAACAAGAACCACGATTAGTTGTTCACTATGCAGCGCTACAAAACATGTATGCGGTTGGAGATGTATTAGAAGCATACAAAGATGGTGATGCAGACTTTCATGAGATTGTAGCTGACATGGCGGACATACCAAGATCACAGGCTAAGACAATTAATCTTGGTTTGTTTTATGGTATGGGTAAAAATAAATTACAAGCAGAGTTAGGTGTCAATAAAGAAAGAGCAAATGATTTATTTAAACAGTATCACGCTCGTGTACCATTTGTAAAACAATTGATGGATAGTGTTATGGCAAGAGCCCAGGACCGTGGTAAGGTTAGAACTTTGCTGGGTAGACTATGCAGGTTTCACCTGTGGGAGCCCAATCAGTTTGGGATTCATAAACCCTTGACTCACGATGCAGCACTCGCGGAACACGGACCAGGGATTAGAAGAGCTTACACATACAAAGCTTTGAATAGATTGATACAAGGATCAGCCGCTGACATGACAAAAAAAGCTATGATAGAATTACACAAAGAAGGTATTACACCACATATACAAGTACATGATGAACTTGATATATCTGTTAGTGATAATGCAGATAAGATAAAAGATATTATGGAGTCTGCTGTTGAACTAGAGGTGCCTAACAAAGTGGACTATGAATCTGGTCCTAATTGGGGTACAATAAAATGAGTATAAATTATGGCTTACTTAAATGCAAATATTCCTGTAATATACGCGCAAATAAAAAAGGAGTATTTATATGACCTTAAAAAACATCATGGAGAAGTTGAAGATTGTGTTATCTTCGGCATTACATCAATTGCAGGACAAGCTATCCTCTGGCATGCCATCATGGAAAACGGTGCTGTCTTTTATCGTTTACCCTTATCGGCTTTTATTCAACGTGGTTTTCAACCGTCAGCTGTTCCATCCAAAAGACTTGATGAATTGGAACTGTGGAATAGTTTTTCTTATTACCCTGCTATTACTACTTGGGATTTTTTAACATCT
>JACWEO010000043.1 GCA_014653355.1 Pelagibacterales bacterium SAG-MED47
TCTTAAATCCTCAATTCTTCCATTTGTACAGCTTCCAATAAACACCTTATCAATCTTTATATCTGTTGCTGACATATCAGGTTTTAGTCCCATATATTTCAGTGATCTTTCAATTGAATTCTTTCTGTCCTCATCTGTCTCCCTTTGTGGATTAGGAACTTTTCCATCAATTGTAATAACATCTTGTGGAGAAGTTCCCCATGTTATCATTGGCAAAATTTCTGCTGCATTTAAATTTATTTCCTTATCAAAATTTGCCTCTCTGTCAGTCTTTAGACCATTCCAATAATTCAAAGCTTTTTCCCAATTTTCACCCTTAGGTGACATAGGTTTACCTTTTAAATATTCAAATATTTTTTCATCTGGCGCAATCAATCCTGCTCTTGCTCCACCTTCAATTGTCATATTGCAGATCGTCATTCTTTGCTCAACGCTCAATGATCTTATTAAATCTCCTGCATATTCAATTACACAACCTGTTCCACCAGCTGTACCAATTTTTCCAATTATCTGAAGAATTACATCTTTTGAAGTGACACCTAACGGAAGTTTACCATTAACATTTATTCTAAAATTTTTTGCTTTTTTCTGAACTAGTGTTTGTGTTGCTAAAACGTGTTCGACTTCTGATGTTCCGATTCCAAATGCTAAAGCTCCAAAGGCTCCATGCGTAGCTGTATGACTATCTCCACATACAATAACCGTACCTGGTTGAGTAAATCCTTGTTCTGGACCTATGATGTGTACAATACCTTGTCTTCTGTCATCCATTCCAAAAAGTTGGACACCAAATTCTTTACAATTTGCATCTAAAGTATCTACTTGTATTTTAGATTCTTGATCAGCTATTCCTTTAGTCCTATCCGTAGTTGGAACGTTATGATCTGCAACTGCGAGTGTTAAATCAGGATGTCTTACTTTCCTATTTGAGTTTCTTAATCCTTCAAATGCTTGTGGACTTGTCACCTCATGAACTAAATGTCTATCAACAAAAAGGAGGGCTGTTCCATCATCTTGTTGATCAACTAAGTGATCATTCCATATTTTATCGTAAAG
>JACWEO010000005.1 GCA_014653355.1 Pelagibacterales bacterium SAG-MED47
TTTCCAAAAATAACTCTTTTATATAACCAAAGCATATAGGCAGCCCCTATTATCATGTCTAGTTATTCCAACTTTATTTTTTGGTTTTTACCCAGAACCTTTAATTAGTACAATTGAAGTTTCTGTTAGTAACTTAATAAAAAATTATAATATTAATTTAACAAATTTTTAAAATGGCAAATCTAGAGTTGGTTTTTACAGAAATTTTTATCTCCTTATCAATAATGTTTTTACTGATTTTAGGTGTTTTTAAAAAAGATAGTTCTAAATTAATATATAATTCTTCGTTAATAGTTCTACTTATTGCTGCAGTCATTACACTAAATGAAACTTTAGGTATTGAAAAAATGCTTTTATTTAATGGTAGCTTTATAATTGATTACTTATCCTCGTTTATGAAAATAATGGTCTTACTGTCTACATTTTTGGTTTTGACAATTTCTTCAAATTATCTAAAGATTTTCAAAATTTTTAAAATTGAATATCCAATCTTAATCTTGAGTTCAGTTTTAGGGATGATGATAATGATAAGTTCTAATGATCTAATTGTTTTTTATATGGGTTTAGAACTTCAATCATTAGCCTTGTACGTTCTCGCTACTTTTAATAGAGATCAACTCAAATCCTCCGAAGCTGGATTAAAATATTTTGTTCTAAGTGCATTATCCTCAGGTTTATTACTTTATGGTTGTTCGTTAATATATGGTTTTACAGGTTCTACAAACTTTAATTTAATAGCTAATCAATTAAATGATAGTGAATATGCATTAACTTTTGGAATTGTTTTTATTTTAGTTGGCTTAGCATTTAAAATCTCTGCAGTTCCATTTCATATGTGGGCACCAGACGTTTACGAAGGATCACCAACATCTGTTACTTTATTTTTTACTATGGTACCTAAAATAGCTGCTCTTACTATATTTATAAGGTTTTTATACGTCCCTTTTTTAAGTTTGATTGAACAATGGCAAATGATAATAATTTTTTTGTCGATTGCATCTATGCTCTTTGGTGCAATTGCTGCTATCGGACAAACTAATATTAAAAGACTTATAGCTTACAGTTCAATAAGTCATGTTGGTTATGCATTAGCGGGACTAGCCACAGGTACGAATGATGGAATTCAAACTTCAGTAATCTATATTACTATATATATAATTATGAATTTAGGGTTATTTTCATGCTTGTTAATGATGAAAAGAAATAATGAATATTATGAAAGTATAGAAGATTTATCTGGACTATCAAAGAATCATCCTTTGTTATCTTTATCATTGTTGGTAATTTTATTTTCATTAGCTGGTATTCCGCCGTTGGCAGGTTTTTTTGCTAAGTTTTATATTTTTAAGTCTGTTTTAGAACAATCAATGTATTTCCTTGCTATAGTAGGCTTATTATCAACGGTTGTAGCTGCCTTTTATTATTTGAGAATTATTAAGATTATGTATTTTGATAAAGAAAAAGAAAAATACGATACAGATCATAATTTGTGGTTAAAGTTTTCACTTACAGCCACTACTTTAATGATCTTAACATACGTTGTATTTCCTAGTCAATTAATTGAATTAGTTGCTAGAATAAATATTATTTAATGAAATTTAAAATTTTTAGGTTTAAAAAAGTTAAAAGTACAAACAGAACAGCGATAAGAATTATCAAAAAATTAAATTTAGACCATGGAATGATTATTTCTGAAACACAAACAAATGGAAAAGGTCAATACGGAAAAAAATGGATTTCCTACAAAGGGAACTTATTTGTTAGTTTTTTTTATAAAATTGATTATGTTAATATTTCTATTAAAAAAATTACAAAAATTAATTGTTTATTGGTAAAAAAATTATTATCTTTTTATTATAAAGGAAAAATTGTAATTAAAAAACCTAATGATTTATTTATAGAAAAAAAAAAGATTAGTGGAATATTGCAAGAAACTTTAAATAAATTTAAAAAGAAGTATTTAATTATAGGAATTGGTATTAACCTGATAAAAAATCCTAATATTAAGAATTATCCAACAACAAATCTTAGTGAATTTATTGATAATAAAATATCAAAAAAAGGAGTCGAAAATAAATTGAAAAAAATTTTTGAACTAAATTTAGACACATTGAACAAATCAAGAACTCAATAGACGATGTATATTTTAGGAGATATAGGCAATTCTGAAACAAAAGTTTTTTTAGTAAACTCAAAATATAAAATTCTAAGAAATGTAAATTTTCCATCAAAAAGAATCAATAATAGGATTTTGATTTCTAAATTTAACTTATTGATAAGAGACTATAAAAGTATTGAAAAAATTTTATTTTGTAGCGTTGTACCAAAAACTTTTTTTTTCATAAAAGATTTTTTATCAAAAAAAATTAAAAAAAAATGCTATGAGGTTAAAGACTTGAAACTCAAAACTTTACTTAATATAGCTGTTAATTATCATCAAGTAGGTTCTGACAGAATAACAAATGCAATTGGTTTATTAAATAATAAGAATAACTTTATAATTTTGGATTTTGGAACTGCGACAACTTTTGATGTCTTAATAAAAAATACTTACAAAGGTGGTATTATTGCACCAGGTATCAAACTATCATTGAATACGCTATCGGATGAGGCATCTTTAATACCTAAAATTAATTTGAAGAAGATTAAAAAAATTATAGGATCTGACACTATAAGTGCTGTTAGGTCTGGATTTTTCTGGGGTTATGCAGGTTTAATTGACAATATTATTAAATTGATTAAGAAAGAAACAAATAAATCTTTTAAATTAGTCATTACTGGTGGCTTTTCAGATTTATTCAAAAATTCAATTAAAACAAAAGCAATACAAAATAAAAATATCACTATAAAAGGCCTTATTAAAATTTCTAAATTGATTATATAAATGAAAGATGAATTATTATTTTGCCCCTTAGGTGGTTCTGGAGAAATTGGAATGAATATGAACCTATTCGGGTATGGTCCTACTGAAGATCATAAATGGATAATGGTAGATATTGGTGTAACTTTTGCGGATGACTCAATTCCAGGTATAGATTTAATTTATCCTGATCCAGGTTTTATTATTGAAAGAAAAGAAAATTTATTAGGTATTGTGTTAACCCATGCTCATGAAGACCATATAGGAGCAATAGCCCACTTGTGGCCTAAACTTAAATGTAAAATTTATGCAACTCCATTTACAGCATTATTAATAAAAGAAAAATTCAAAGAAAAGCACATAGATATTTCAAAAGATTTAATAATTGTTGAATTAAATGGTAAAATTTATTTAGAACCATTCGATATAGAATATATTACTTTAACTCATTCAATTTTAGAGCCAAATGGTTTAAGAATTAAAACTCCAGCAGGCGTAATTCTGCACACAGGTGACTGGAAAGTTGATCCCAATCCTTTAGTAGGTGAAGATATAAATTCCAAAAGACTTAAAGAAATAGGTAACGAAGGTGTGCTTGCTATGATTTGTGACTCAACAAACGTATTTAGTCCTGGAAGGTCTGGTTCAGAATTAGACGTTAGAAAAAATTTACTAAATATCATGAGTAGATTAAAGAAAAAAATCATAATTACTTCATTTGCATCAAATGTAGCAAGAATGGAAACAGCATTTTATTGTGCTAAAATGACTGGAAGACAAATTTCTTTAGTAGGTAGATCGATGCATAGAATTTATAAAGCTGCGAGACAATGTGGTTATTTAAAAAATACAATTGAACCTATTGATGCGAGAGAAGCAAAAAATTTATCAAGAGATAAAATAGTTTATTTATGTACGGGAAGCCAAGGTGAACCTATGGGTGCTATGATGAGAATATCAAGTTATATTCACCCTGATGTTTTTATAGAAAAAGGTGATGCGGTTATTTTTTCTTCAAAAATAATTCCAGGTAATGAAAAAAAACTATATAAACTTCATAATCAACTTGTTAAAGATGGAATAGAAGTCATTTCAGAAGAGACAGAATTTATTCATGTTTCTGGTCATCCAAATAGAGAAGATCTAAAAGATATGTACCAATGGGTAAAACCTAAATGTGTTATTCCAGTTCATGGAGAACATAGGCACATGATTGAACATATTAATTTTGCGAAAGAAATGCAGGTACCTCATCCAGTCCAAGTAGAAAATGGAGATATAGTAAAACTATACCCAGGAGAAAAGCCAGAAGTTTACGATAAAGCTCCAAGTGGAAGATTATTTTTAGATGGGAACATTAGTGTAGAAGAAGATTCTCAGTCAATAAAGGATAGAAAAAACTTAGGCTCAAACGGATATTTAGAAATAACTATCTTGATTACACCCAAAGGAAATATACACAATAGTCCCATAGCGACATTTAGAGGTTTACCAATTTATGAAAAAGAAGAATTTATTTATGGGTTAGAGGATGAAATTGAAAAGACAACAAGATCTTTTAAACTTGGTAACAAGCAACAAGAACATAGTCTGATTGATGCTCTCAAAATATCCTGTAGAAAATTCACAAAAGAAAAGACAGGAAAAAAACCATTTACAAATATTAATTTAGTTAAAATTTAATGAGTCCTACAGGATTAGCTATAATCTATATTATAATATGGTGGATTGTTTTTTTTGCAATTTTACCAATTGATGTAGAAAGAAAAAAAATGGTTAAAATAGATGGTGAAGATCCCGGCTCACCTGAAAATCCAAAAATGTTGAAGAAATTCGTTTATTGTACAGGTATAACAACAGTTTTGTTTCTAATTATTTATTTATTAATGAAATTTGAATATTTGAATTTAAGAAATATAATCACTTAATATGTTTATTTCTAAATCATTTATTCCTATTCTTAAAAATAATCCATCTGAAGCAAAGATAAAATCTCACCAGTTAATGTTAAGAGTTGGAATGATAAAACAATCATCGGCAGGTATTTACTCATGGTTACCTTTAGGTTTTAAGGTAATGAAAAAGATTGAAAAAATTGTAAGAGAGGAACAAAATAAAATTGGTGCTCAAGAGATTTTAATGCCAACAATACAATCTAGTGAAATTTGGAAAGAAAGTGGAAGATATGAGGATTATGGAGAAGAAATGCTTAGAATCAAAGATCGTCAAGATCGTGAAATGTTGTACGGTCCTACTAATGAAGAACTTGTAACTGATATTTTTAGATCTTCTGTAAAATCTTATAAATCTCTTCCTCAACTCTTATATCATATTCAGTGGAAATTTAGGGACGAGATAAGACCTAGATTTGGTATCATGAGAGGTAGAGAATTTTACATGAAAGATGCTTACTCTTTTGATATAAACGATGAAGAGGCATTATTTTCTTATAATAAGTTTTATTTATCTTATTTAAAAACTTTCAAAAGATTGGATCTTATAGCTATTCCAATGGCAGCAGATACGGGACCTATAGGAGGAAATCTTTCACATGAATTTATTATTCTTGCTGAAACTGGTGAAAGTAAAATTTATACAGATAAAAGAATTTTTGACTTAAATAGTGAGGGTACAAAATTAGAGAAAAAATCTCTTAAAGAATTAAGAGAAAAATATGAACAATTTTATTCAGTAACTGATGAAAAATTTGATAAAAAAGAATTTGAGAAAAAAATAAGTGAACCAAATCGTTTAATTACTAAAGGCATAGAAGTTGGCCATATTTTTTACTTTGGAGATAAATATTCTAAAGCGATGGGAGCATCTGTTGATTTGCCAGAGAGTAAAAAAGATTTTGTTAAAATGGGTTCTTATGGAATAGGAGTTTCTAGACTTGTAGGTGCTATTATAGAGGCAAAATATGATGAAAAAAATGAAGTCATGAAATGGCCAATTTCTGTTGCTCCATATGATGTATCAATAATTCCTATGATAAATAAAAATGATATATCAGCACTTGAAAAAGCTAATAAGATTAATTTTGAGTTTGCGAAGAATAATATCGAAGCAATAATTGATGATACTGATGAAAATTTTTCATCAAAGATTAAAAAAATGAATTTAATAGGTGCACCATATCAAGTTATTATTGGCAAACAAAAAGATGGAGATTTGCTGGAATTTAAAGAAATTGGAAAAGAAGCTAAAAGAATTAATTTAGTTGAAATTATTAAGATAATTAAAGAACAAAAAGCAGGAAATTGATTTCTACATTAGAAAAAGAAATTACATTTAGATTTTTAAAAGCTAGAAAAAAAGATGGCTTTCTAAATATTATTTCTATTTTTTCATTTATTGGTATTAGTCTTGGTGTTGCAGTTCTAATAATTGTTATGTCTGTAATGAATGGTTTTAGATCAGAACTAATTAATAAGATTGTTGGTTTTAACTCACATATTACAGTTAAACCTTATGAAAACCCTATAGATAAAAATTTAATTAATAAAAGTGTTAAGAAAATCTCAAAAGATCTAATTCTTAGTAATTCTGGTGAAGCAATAATTATTAAAAGTGAAATAACTAAAGGAATATTAATTAGAGGGTATGAAATTGATGATTTCTCAAAATTAGAAATTTTTAATAATAATCGATTTATTAGTGATAACAAAACTTTATCAAAAAATCATATTTCGATTGGTAAGGAATTAAGTTTTACTCTTGATTTGGAAGTTGGTGATAATATCACTATAATGTCTTCAGTAGGAGTTGAAACAATTATAGGAAATTTACCAAGACAAAAAACATTTTATGTTTCTTCTATTTTTGAGAGTGGTGTACTTGATTTTGATAATAATGTTGTGTTTATTAATCTAGAAACCTTAGAGGAGTTTTTAAATCTTAATAAAACTGATAGAATTTTAGAAATTTACTTAAATAATCCTCAAAATATTGAAAATCAAAAATTAATTGTTCAAAATAATTTTCCTAATAAATTTGTATATACCTGGTCTGATATGAATAAATCTTTATTTTCAGCTCTTAAAGTTGAGAGAAATGTAATGTTTATCATTCTATCCTTAATTATTATTGTTGCTGCTTTTAATATCATTTCAGGTCTAACAATTCTTGTAAAAAATAAGACACGTGATATTGCAATTTTAAAATCAATTGGAGTTTTAAACAAATCAATAGTTAAAATTTTTTTTTTAATTGGATTTCTTATAGGAACCACAGCCACAATTTTTGGTATAATTTTAGGAGTTACATTTTCCATATACGTAGAAAATTTAAGACAATTTTTGAGTTCTGTTTTTAATATTAGTTTGTTTCCAGAGGAAATTTATTTTCTAAGTACTATGCCATCAGAAATTAATCTATCATCTATTTTTCTAATATCTTTATGTTCTATATTTGTAACAATTATTGTTTCAATATTTCCAGCTTTAAAGGCTGCTAAATTAGATCCAATCAAAACACTTAAATATGAATAATATAATTAGTCTTTCTAATTTAAATAAATCTTTTGCTGGTTCAAAAAAGATTAAAGTACTAAATAAGATATTTTTTAAATTTAAAAAGGGAAAAATTTATTCTCTAATGGGTCCATCAGGTTCTGGCAAATCAACATTATTGAACTTATTATCACTTATTGATAGACCTTCATCTGGTTCAATTTTAATTGAAAATAAATTAATTAATTTCAATGATTCAAATAAAAATGATGTTTTGAGAGCAAAAAAGATTGGAATCATATATCAACAAGATAACTTACTTAATGATTTCACAGCATTAGAAAATGTCTACTTAGCAAGTTTATCAGGTGGTAATGACAAGGAATTATCTAAGTCTAAGGCAAAAAATTTACTTAAAAAAGTTGGGCTTATAAAAAGAGCAAATCATTATCCATCAGAACTTTCTGGTGGTGAGAAACAAAGAATTTCTATTGCAAGGGCTTTAATTAATGATCCCCAAATAATTTTAGCTGATGAACCAACAGGAAGTTTAGATTTAGAAACGGCAAAAGAAATTTTTGAACTTTTAAAGAACCAAATAAATTCAAATAGATTGATAATTTTTGCAACCCATAATAGATTTTTTGCTAATAAGTCAGATTTCTTATTGGAAATAGTTAATGGTAGTATAAAGATCATTAATGGCCCAGTCGAAAAATCAAAATTTTAATCATTTAAAGATTCATTCTCAATATTCTATTTGTGAAGGAGCAATAAAAATTGATGATTTAAAGGACTATTCAAAAATTAATAAAACTAAATCCTTAGGTTTATGTGATACGTCAAATTTGTGTGGAGCGTTAGAATTTGCTGAAAAAATATCAAAGTCAGGAACCCAGCCTATTATAGGTACACAAATAAATTTTAAATTTAATGATACAATAGGATTATTACCCTTATTTGCTCTTAATGAAGATGGTTATAAAAGAATTATTGAACTATCTTCACTATCTTATCTTAACAACGACCATTTATCTGATCCTCATTTAAAATTTGACGATTTACTTAACAAAAATAATGGTGTTGCTATATTTTCTGGAACTATTTCTGGTTTATTTGGTGAATTATTTAATAAAGGTAAATTTACAGAAATAAAAAAATTATATTCAAAACTAAAATCCAACTTTAAAGATCAATTTTATATTGAAATTCAACGTCATGGAGATTCGAATGAAAAAGCTTTTGAAAAATTAAACTTAGGTTTATCCTTTGAATTAGAAGTGCCAATAATAGCTACTAATGAAGTTTTTTATATAAACAAAGACATGCACGAGTCTCATGATGCGCTAATTTGTATAAAAAATAAAACTTATATAAACGAAAAAAACAGACCTAGATTTACTGATCAGCATTATTTTAAAGATGATCTTGAAATGACAGAGTTATTTATCGATCTTCCTGAAGCTTTAGAAAATAATTATAATTTTCCTCTACGTTGTTCTTTCAAACCATCATTCTCAAATCCTATTTTACCAAATATAAGTTCTGAAAAAGACGGTAATGCAGATCAAATTTTGAAAAAAAATTCTTTTGAAGGTTTAAAAGAAAAATTTAAAAAAGTATTAATTATTAATACTAATAATTTTGAGTCTAATGAAGATTATCTAAAATATAAAGATAGATTGGAACATGAATTAAATATTATAATTGAAATGAAATATGCTAGTTATTTTTTAATTGTCTCAGACTATATAAAATGGGCTAAAAATAATGATATTCCTGTAGGTCCAGGTAGAGGTTCTGGTGCTGGATCGTTGGTTGCTTGGTGTTTATCTATCACAGATGTAGATCCAATTAAATTCAATCTAATTTTTGAAAGATTTTTGAATCCTGATCGTATATCAATGCCTGACTTTGATATAGATTTTTGTGAAGAAAAAAGAGATCTAGTTTTTGAATATTTGACAAAAAAATATCAAGACAGCGTCGCTCATATTATTACTTTTGGAAAATTAAAAGCTAGAATGGTTATAAGAGATGTTGGTAGGGTTCTAGGTCTAGCCTATGGTTTTGTAGATAGTATATCCAAAATGATACCGTTTGATCCATCAAGACCGCAAAATTTGACAGAATGTATTGCCAGTGAACCAAGGCTGCAAAAATTAATTAAAGAGGATCCTAGAGTAAAAAAATTAATTGAACTTTCTTTAAAATTAGAAGGTTTAAATAGAAATGTTGCAACACATGCTGCTGGTGTTGTAATTGCTGATAAAAAACTAACCGAAATTGTTCCTTTGTATAAAGATGCTGCAGCAGATTTGTTATTACCATCTACTCAATTTGATATGTATTCAGCAGAAAATGCAGGATTAATTAAATTTGACTTTTTAGGATTGAAGACACTTACTGTTATTAACAACACACAAAAACTAATTAAAAGAAAAAACAAAGAGTTCAATATTGAAAATATTAACTTTCAAGATCAAAAAGTTTTTGATTTGTTATCATCTGGGAAAACTGTAGGATTATTTCAAATTGAGAGTGCTGGCATGAGAGAAGCATTAATTCAAATGAAGCCAAATCATATAGAAGATATCATTGCATTAGTAGCATTATATCGACCAGGTCCAATGAGCAATATTCCAACATATAATGATTGCAAACATGGTAAACAAACTCCAGATTATTTACATCCTTTGTTAGAGGATATTTTAAAGCCAACATATGGAGTTATTATCTATCAGGAACAAGTAATGCAAATTGCTCAAAAACTCTCAAATTTTACAGCTGGTCAGGCTGATATATTAAGAAGAGCGATGGGTAAAAAAAAAAGATCAGAATTAGAGAAACAAAAACAAAATTTTATTGCAGGAGCCGTTAATAATGGAATCAGTAAAGAAATAGCTGCAGGAATTTTTTTAAAGATAGAACCATTTGCAGAATATGGTTTTAATAAAAGCCATGCTGCGGCTTATGCAATTATTTCTTATCAAACTGCATTTTTAAAAACATATTTCCCTAGAGAATTTATTGCAGCATCCATGACAATGGATATTTCCAATCAAAATAAACTAAGTGAATTTTATGAAGAATTAAAAAGATTGGACATTCATATTACTAGACCAGATATAAATGAATGTTTTCAAGATTTTAGAACAGATGAAAATAATTTTTATTATGCACTAGGTGGAATTAAAGCAGTTGGATATGAAGCTATATCCAATATAGTTAAAGAGAGAAAAAAAAATGGAAAATTTAAATCAATTAGTGATTTTTTAAATAGAGTAAACCCTAAGGATATAAATAAACTTCAATTAGAGGGATTAGTAAAATCAGGTGCTTTTGACAATATTAATTTAAATAGACAGTCTTTATTTAACTCAATACCTAATTTTATTTCTAAATCAAAAAATATTTTTGAAAATAAATCTGCTAATCAAATAGACTTATTTGGTGAAAATGAAAATCAAGAAAATGATTTATTATTAAAAATGGAGGATTGGAATTTTGAAGAAAGACTCTCAAAAGAATTCGAGGCTGTTGGTTTTTTTATTTCAGATCATCCTTTGAATCAATATAAAGAAGTATTCAACGACTATGATATTACTGATTATCATAAATTTAATAATAATGAAGATATTAAAGAAATAAATATTGCTGCAACTTTATTAAAAATTCAGGAGAGAAAAACTGTTAAAGGAAATTCTTATGCTGTTCTTAAATTAACAGATTTATCAAGTGTATTTGAATTGTTTATTTTTTCAGATATTTTAGAAATAAATCGTGAAATTTTAAAAGAGGGTAATTCTATAATTCTGACTTTAATAAAATCAATTTCAAATAACGATAACAGGCTCAAAAGGATAAATGTTCAAAAAATTGTATCTTTAAAAGATCTTGTCAATAAACCTATTCAAGAAATTGCATTTAATCTTAAA
This sequence comes from Pelagibacterales bacterium SAG-MED47, assembly GCA_014653355.1. Classification (GTDB taxonomy): domain Bacteria; phylum Pseudomonadota; class Alphaproteobacteria; order Pelagibacterales; family Pelagibacteraceae; genus Pelagibacter. Next base: position 11,250 of record JACWEO010000005.1, read on the forward strand.
TCTTTAAAGGAGTTAGATGAAGTTTCAAAACTTTTACCAAATAAAGGTAATACTTTAATTAAAATTAATATAAGCGATAAAAATACTCTTTTAAATTTTCAGCTTAAAAATAAGAGAGAGATTGATAGAAAAACTGTTAATCTGCTTAGAAATAAAGAAATTTTAGCAAAAATTAGCTAATTTATACTTGTTTATTAAATGAAAAATTTGTAAATATTCAGAAAATTAAATTAACACGCACACAGTTGTTGGTTTTATACCTCCGGTCCTTAATTGGAAATTACTGTGGTGGCTTAACCGGGAATAAATATGAAAATACCAAATGTAACAATACAGCAATTATTAGAGGCAGGTGTTCACCTAGGGCATAAAACACTCAGATGGAATCCAAAAATGAAGAAATATATTTTTGGCAAAAGAGACTCAATTCACATTATTGATCTAACACAAACATTAGAATTAACCAAGATTGCACTAGAAAAGATTTATTCTACCATCGAAAATAATGGAAAAATTTTATTTGTATCCACAAAAAAACAAGCATCCGAAGCTATTGCAGAAGTAGCTAAAGAAACTGACCAATATTTTGTGAACTATAGGTGGTTAGGAGGTATGTTAACAAATTGGGGAACCATTTCAAATTCTATTAAAAAATTAAAAAAACTAGAAATAGATCTTATGACAGAAAATAGAGGTTTTACTAAAAAAGAACTTCTTAAAATGAGTGTTAAAAAAGATAAACTCCAAAGATCTTTAGGTGGTATTGCGGAAATGAAAAAAATTCCTGAATTGGTTTTTATTATTGATACTAACTACGAGTCATTAGCAATTCAAGAGTCGGTGAAATTAGGAATACCAATTATTGCTATTTTAGATAGTAATTCAAATCCTGATGGGATTGATTTTCCAATCCCTGGAAATGATGATGCTCGTAGATCTATTGATCTATATTGTAATCTGATTAAAGAAACAATTATCGCTGCAAAAAAAGCTTCTCCACCCTTAGAAATAAATAAACCTATAGAAAAAAAAGATTCAGCTAAAATAAAAAATAAAACAATAGCTGAAAAAGACAGAGAAAAACTAGATATAAAATTTTCTAAAGAAAGTGAAAAAAAACTTAATTAATATGAGTGATATTGAAAAAGTTAAAAAATTGAGAGAAGCAACTGGAGCTGGTTTTAAGGACTGTAACTTGGCTATAAAAGAGTCTGATGGTGATCTAGATAAAGCTGCTGAAATTTTAAGAGTTAAAGGAATTTCTAAGGCATCTAAGAAAATGTCAAGAGATGCAAAAGAGGGAGTTGTTGCTGTAAGTGGTGATGAAAAAAAAACATCAATTATCGAAGTAAATTGTGAAACTGATTTTGTGGCTAAGAATGATGATTTTGTAAATTTTGTTAAAGAGTTAAGTGAATTGAATAATGAAAAAAATTCAGAAATTAATGAATTGAATAAAACTAAGATGAAAAATGGAAATAATGTTGAGGATAATCTCGTCGCTTTAATTGCGAAAGTTGGAGAAAAAATTACGATTGGTCAAACAAAAACAATTTCTAATAGTTCATCAAAAAATTATCAATATTTACACACTGTTGTGAAAGACAATTTAGCCAAATTGGCTGTTGTTGTATCTTTAGAGACAAAAGATAATTCTGAAAATGTTAAAACTTTTGGTAAACAATTATCAATGCATATTGCTGCATCAAATCCTTTAGCATTAGAGTCAAATTCAATAGAGAAATCTATTATAGACAAAGAGCAACAACTAGTTACGGAAGAGCTAAAAAATTTAGGTAAACCTGAGGATATTGCCAAAAAAATTAGTTTAGGTAAGATGAATAAGTTTAAAGAAGAAAACGCACTATTAACTCAAGCATGGGTTATGGAGCCAAAGAAAAAAGTCCAAGATATTTTAAAAGAGCTTGCTATAGGTGATCTAAAAATAAAAGAATTTAGTAGAATCAAAATAGGTGAATAAATGTTTAATGATAAGGCATATAGCCTTAAGATGGACAAAGCAATTGAAGTATTCTCGAAGGAACTTTCTTCACTTAGAACTGGTAGGGCTAATGCAGCAATGCTTGATATAGTTAAAGTTGATGTTTATGGGCAACAGATGCCGATAAACCAAATTGGAAGTATAACTACCCCAGAACCTAGAACAATAAACATTCAAGTCTGGGATCAAAATAATGTTTCTTTAGTTGATGCTGCAATAAAAAAATCAGAATTAGGATTAAATCCACAAATTGATGGACAATTGATACGATTACCAATCCCAGAACTTAATGAAGAAAGGAGAGCAGAATTGAAAAAATTAATTAAGTCAATGGGAGAAAAATGCAAAATTTCTATAAGAAATATTCGAAGAGATGCAAATGAAGAATTAAAAAAACTTCTTAAAACTAAAGAAATCGGTGAAGATCAAGAAAAATCTTTTGAAAAAAATGTTCAAACTATTACTGATAAACATATTGATAATGTTGATGAAAAAGTTTCCTCAAAAGAAAAAGAAATAATGACAATATGAACCCTTTAAAACATGTAGCCATTATCATGGATGGTAATGGGAGATGGGGTTTAAAATATAAAAACTCAAGAAACGCAGGTCATAAAGCTGGTCTAAAAACAGTTGAGAAAATAATAAAGGAATCAATCAAACAAAAAATTAAATACCTTACATTATACGCTTTTTCCACAGAAAACTGGAATAGACCAAAAAAAGAAATTAATTTTTTATTTAATCTTTTAGAAAATTTTTTAAAGGATAGAATTATTGACCTTCATAACAAAGATATAAAATTAAAGATTATAGGAGTAAAAAACTTTTCAACAAAACTAAATAAGCTACTTTCTTCTTCAGAAAAGAAAACTTCAAAAAATAAGAAATTACATATTAATTTAGCTCTTAACTATGGATCAAAATCTGAATTAATAAATGCTTTTAAAAATTTACATAAAAGTAAAAAAAAGATAAATGAAAAAAACTTATCAATGTATTTACAAACTAACAATATTCCTGACCCAGATATACTAATAAGAACAGGTAATACAAAGAGATTAAGCAATTTTCTACTTTGGCAGATTGCATATTCTGAAATTTTTTTTGAAAAAAAACTTTGGCCTGAATTTAATGAAAATGATTACCTAAATATTATAAAAAAATTTAAGCAAATAAAAAGAAACTTTGGAAAAATTTGATGAAATCTGAACTTTTGAAAAGAATACTAAGTACATTAATTTTAATACCAATCACTTTCATTTTAATAATAAAGGGCAGCTTTCTTTTTAATTTTTTTATAGTTATTTGTTTACTTATTGCTTTATATGAATGGCACGCAATGAGCAAAAATAAACAATATAATATTTTTGGTCATATTTTTTTATTATTCTCTTTTTATTCTGCATATTTAATTAGAAATGATTTTGAAGAAAATAGCTTATTTGTTTTTATATTCATTATTTTAATATGTATTTCAACAGATATTGGAGGATATGTGTTTGGTAAAATTTTCAAAGGGCCAAAATTAACTAAAATAAGCCCCAAAAAAACTTATGTAGGTGTTTTTGGTGGTTATTTTTTTTCAGTTATTTGTACATATATATTATTCAATAATTCTGAAGTAATTACATCAGAATTACTACTTTTTGGGAAAGATAAATTTTTAATTGTATTAATTATTTCAACAGTAAGTCAACTTGGTGATATTACTATTTCATATTTTAAAAGATTGTCAAATATCAAAAATACAGGTGAGTTGATACCTGGACATGGTGGAATACTCGATCGATTCGATGGTATGATTTTTGTTTTCCCTTTTTACTATATATTAAATTTATTAATAAAATTTTAATGAAAAAAAAAGTTGCTATTCTTGGTTCAACTGGTTCAATTGGTAAAACATTATTTAGCATAATTAAGAAAGATAAAAAAAATTTTGATGTTGAATTATTAACAGGAGATAAAAATTATAAAGAGTTATTAAAACAAGCAAAGTTGTTAAAAGTTAAAAATTTAATTATAACTGATCAAAATTCTTATTTGATTTTTAAAAAAAAAAAAATTAAGAATATCAACGTTTATAATAATTTTTCATCATTTAAAAAAATTTTTAAAAAAAAAATTGATTATGTAATGAGTTCAATTATTGGTCTTGATGGTTTAAGTCCAACATTAAAAATTATTAAATATACAAAAAATATAGCTATTGCAAATAAAGAGGCAATTATTTGTGGGTGGAACTTAATTGATAAAGAATTAAAAAAAAATAAAACTAAGTTTATTCCAGTTGACTCAGAACATTTCTCAATTTGGTCTTTAATAAATAATAAAAATTATCCTGATATAAAAAGAATTTATATAACTGCCTCAGGAGGACCTTTTTTATTAACACCAAAAAGAAAATTTTCTAAAATTACTGTAAAACAAGCTTTGAACCATCCCACATGGAAGATGGGAAAAAAAATATCTATAGACTCCGCTACATTAATGAATAAGATTTTCGAAGTAATTGAAGCCAAAAATATATTTAATTTATCTTATGACAAAATATCAATTTTAATTCATCCAAATTCTTATGTTCATGCAATTGTGGAATTTAATAATGGTTTAACAAAAATATTAATACATGAGACTTCCATGTATATACCCATATACAATACTTTATATCATGATAAAAATAATAAATTGATTAAATCAAATAAAATTAATTTAAAAAAATTAAATAATTTAGATTTATCAAATCCTAATTTGAATAGATTTAAATCTTTAAATATAAAAAAATTTTTACCAAATAAAGTGTCTTTATTTGAAACAATTTTAATAACTGCTAATGATGAAATTGTGAAACTATTTTTGAAAAATGAAATAAGATTTAATCAAATTACGCCTTTAATTATCAAGATAATTAAAAAGAAAGAATTTAGTAAGTTTAAAAAAATTACACCCAAAAATTTAGAAAAAATCACAAAATTGAACAGATTAGTTCGTTTGAAAATAGAGTCTTTAGTGTATAAGTTCTCATAATTAGAAATATGATAAAGATAATATTTACAACATTAATTATATATTTTTTGAACATCGCACATAGCGTTTCTGATGAAATAAAAAATATAGAAATTTCAGGAAATCAACGAGTTAATGAAGATACAATTAAGATTTTCGGTGGAATATCGATTGGAGACGATTTAGATTCAAATAAATTGAATGAGGTTTTAAAGAAACTTTATGAAACTAATTTTTTTGAAAATATTGAAATTAAGTTTGATGAATCAATTTTAAAAATTACAGTTAAAGAAAATTTAATTGTACAAAATCTACTTATACAAGGAATTAAAAATAAAGACTTATTAAAATTGGTAAAATCAACAATTTTAACCAAGGAAAAAAGTCCATATCAAAAAAATTTAATAGATAAAGATATTGTTAAGATAAAAGATGCAATGCAAAATGTTGGTTATTATTTTTCCTCTGTAAATTTGCTTAAAAAAGAAAATAATAATAATACAATAGATTTAATTTTTGAAATCGATTTAGGTGAAAAAGCTTTCATCAATGAAATTTCTTTTGTTGGTAATAAAAAGTTTAAAAAAAGAAAACTTTTAAATGTAATTACTTCTGAAGAAGATAAATTTTGGAAATTTATTAGCAGTAAACGACTTTTAAATAAACAAAGACTAGAATTAGACCAAAGATTATTACTAAACTTTTATAAAGATAAAGGATATTACAAAGCTTCAGTTCTTAATAATTCTGTTCAATTTGATAATACTGACAAATTCAATGTTATTTTTAATATTGATAGTGGAAAAAAATTTTATTTTGGAGATTTTAAAATAGCTATACCAGAGGATTATGACAAAAAACATTTTATTAAATTTGAGAAAAATTTACAAAAATTTTCTGGTGAAAAATATTCATTAAGAATATTAGAAAAAATGTTAAATGAAATTGAAAAAATAGCGACCAGTAAAAAATATGAATTTATAAATGCCAGAATAGATGAAAAAATTGTAAACAAAGATAAGATTAATATTACTATAAATATTCTAGCAGATGAGAATAATTACTATGTAAATAAAATAAATATATTAGGAAATGATATTACTATAGAAGATGTTATTAGAAATGAGTTAATAGTCGATGAAGGAGATCCATTAAATAAAGTCTTGTTTAATAAATCAATAAATAATTTAAAATCATTAAACATTTTTGAAAAGGTTGAAAGTGAAATTGTAGATACAAACAATAATTTTCAAAAAGACATTAATATAAAAGTTGAGGAAAAAGCCACTGGCCAAATTTCATTGGGCGCAGGAGTAGGAACATCTGGTACTTCAACATCTTTTGGAGTCGTTGAAAATAATTTTTTAGGTCAGGGAATAAGACTAGACAGTAACCTATTTTTAAGTAAAGAAAGAATCAAAGGTAAATTTTCATATATAAAATCAAATTATAATAACTCAGACAAAGACTTAATCTTATCTGTTCAAAGCCAAGAGGTCGATAGGTTAACAAATTTTGGATATAAATCTAACGATACAGGATTTCTGCTAGGTACAAACTATGAATTATTAGAAGATCTGTATTTTAAACCAAATTTTTCTGTGACATATGAAACTTTAACAACCGCATCCTCAGCTTCTGCTTTATTAAAAAAACAAGAAGGAAGTTATTTTGATACTGAAGTAAATTATGGTTTAATTATGGATAAAAGAAATCAATCTTATCAGCCATCTGACGGTTTTTTGTCTAGTTTTTATCAGACACTTCCTTTAAATATTGAAGAGAATCAGACTTTAATTAATGGATATGAACTTAAAACTTTTAATGAGTATATTGAGGATCAAATACTAACACTAACATTCTTTGCAAAAGCAGCAAATTCCTTAGGTGATGATGATGTTAAAATTTCAGATAGATTATATATGCCATCTAGAAAGCTAAGAGGCTTTGAGTCTGGAAAAGTTGGTCCTAAAGATGGAGAAGATTATATTGGTGGTAATTTTCTTTCAGCTTTTAACGCAAAAGCTAATTTACCAGTATTTCCCTCTTTCGAAACTATAGATTTTAATATTTTTTATGACGCTGCAAATGTTTGGGGTGTTGATTACGACTCTAGTATAAATGATTCATCAGCGTTAAGAAGCTCAACTGGTTTAGGTGTTGATTGGTATACACCTATAGGACCTTTAAGTTTTAGTTTTTCCCAAGCTATAACAAAAAAATCTTCTGATAAAACTGAGTCTTTTAGATTTAATTTGGGTACTACTTTCTAAATTTCATGTATTTAATTAAGATATTATTTTTAATATTTCTTTTTTTATCAAGTGCTAATTCTAATGAAAATCTCATTATTAGATATCTAGATGTTGATTTTTTATTTAAAAATTCATCAATTGGTAAAAAAATAAATAATAATTTAAATAACGAAAAAAAAAAAATAATTGAAAATAGTAAGAAAAATGAAGAAAAATTAAAGAAAAAGAAAGATGATATTTTATCAAAAAAAAATATTTTAAGTCAAAAAGATTTTCAAGGTTTGGTTATTCAACATCAAAAAGATGTTGATGCTTATAAAAAAGAAATAAATATTACTTTAAATAATGTAAATAAAAAATATTTAGATAAGAGTAAAGATTTGAAAAAAAAAATTGATAAAATCCTTGTAGATTATGCAAGCCAAAATAATATTTCCATAGTTTTGAGCAAAACTTCTATAATTGTATCTAACTCAGATCTAGATATTACAGAGGATATTTTAACTATAATTGATAAAAACTAAAAATGATAACAACACTTAATAGAAATCAAATCGAGGATCTTTTACCCCATCGTGAACCAATGTTGCTAATTGATCAACTCATAAATATTAAAAAACTTCATTCTGCAACAGCTATTGTAAATGTTAAGAAAGACGCATTTTATGTTCAAGGACATTTTCCTGGTCAACCAGTAATGCCCGGGGTTCTTATTGTAGAGGCATTTGGTCAAGCTGCAGCTGCTTTGACAGCACATGGTATAGACAAAGAAACATATGAAAACAAATTAGTTTTCTTAATGAGTGTAGAGAAAGCAAGATTTAGAAATCCGGTAATTCCTGATTGTAAATTAGAGCTTAAGATAGAAGCCATCAGATCTCACGGTCGAGTGTGGAAATATAAGGGTGAAGCATTTGTCGAGGGAAAAAAAATGGCTGATGCTCAATGGTCTGCAACAATAGTTGATAGAAAATAATCAGTAACATTTGTTGATACAGAGAATACTAAAAGTTTTGATAAGTATTCCTTAATGTTAAATCCATTTTTTAAAAATGCTGGTCCTTTCAATATAGAAAAGTTATTGTTAAAAATTAATATTGAAAATAAAGAAAATTTTAAAAAAGACAAAATTTATAATGTTTGTGATCTAAAAACTGCTACTACTAAAGATTTAACTTTTTTTCATTCAATAAATTATTCTGAATTAGCAATAAAAACAAAAGCTTCTTATTGCATTACTTTGTCAAATCTTTCCCATCTTTTACCGAGCTCATGTAAAAAAATTGTCGTTAAAAATGTGTTAATAACTATGGCAAAAATTACAAAAGAATTTTATCCAAAATCAATTGTTGATGATTTTGATGTATCTGTAAAAGATATTTCTAAAACAACTTTAAAGAAAAAAGTAAAATTTGGAAAAAATGTTTTAGTAGGTAAAAATGTAAAAATTGGAAAAAATTGTTTAATTGGTCATAATACGATTATTGAAAAAAATGTAATTATTGGCTCAAATTGTTCCATTGGTTCTAATGTTATTATCAGAAACACAATTATAAAAAATAATGTAAGTATTTTGGACGGATGTATTATAGGAAAAAAAGGTTTTGGTTTCTTTCCAAATAATGAAAAAAACATAAGATATCCTCATATCGGAATTGTTATTATTAATGAACACTGTGAAATTGGATGTGCCTCTACAATTGACAGGGGCTCATTATCAAATACGATAATCGGTAAGAATACTTATTTAGATAATCAGGTGCATATCGCTCATAATAATAAAATTGGAGATAATTGTATCATTGCAGGTCAAGTTGGTTTCGCTGGAAGCTCAACTTTAGGTAATAATGTTATGATTGGTGGTCAAGCAGGTGTTTCAGGTCACTTAAAAGTTGGAAATAATGTTCAAATTGGTGGTGGTAGTGGTGTTATTAAAGATGTGCCAGACAACACTAAAGTTATGGGATATCCAGCAAAAAACTTAAGAGAATTTATAAAAAACAATAGATGATAGATAAAACTGCAATCATAGACTCAAAAGCAAAATTAGATAACAATGTTAAGATAGGTCCTTACTGTGTGATAGGCCCTAATGTTGAAATTGGGGAAAACACTATTATACAATCACATGTAAATATTTCTGGTAATGTTAAGATTGGCAGAGGTAATAAAATATATCCCTTTGTCTCTATTGATGACCCACAAGATTTAAAATATGCTGGAGAACCAACTAATTTAATAATTGGAGATAACAATAAGATTAGGGAATATGTGACAATAAATCCAGGAACAGTTGGTGGAGGTGGCAAAACAGTAATTGGAAATAATTGTTTATTTATGATTTCATCGCATATTGCTCATGATTGTCAGGTGGGAAACAATGTAATAATTGCAAATAATGTCCCTCTGGGAGGACATGCAATCATTGAAGATAATGTTGTGATAGGAGGTAACTCTGCAGTTCAACAATTCACAAGAATTGGAAAAATGGCAATGATTGGTGGGATGACAGGTGTACTGCATGATGTAATTCCTTATGGATTGTCAATAGGAAATAGAAATTCATTACAAGGATTAAACTTAATAGGTTTAAGGCGAGCTAAGTTTGAAAATAAGGATATTTTGGGATTAAGTGAAGCTTATAAGGAGATTTTTGCTACAAAGAATATCAATGAAAATATAAGTAAATTGAATGGTTCTTTCCAGGAGAATCCATTAGTTAAGAATGTAATTGATTTTATAATAAAAGATAAAAAAAGATCTATTTGCACACCATTTTCGTAAAATGATAGGATTAATTTTTGGTGATAATGATTTTCCAAAAGAAATTCTTAAAACTGTCAAAAAAAGAAAAATAAAATATTTAATAATTGATTTGTCAAAGTCAAAGAAATTTAAAAAAGAAAGAAAATCTTTTTCAGTTTCCATAGGTCAATTTGGTAAAATTATTAATATACTTGTAGAAAATAACTGTAAAAAAGTCTTATTTGCTGGAAAAGTAAACAAACCAAACTTTTCTAAATTAAAATTGGATTTTAAAGGTATTTATTACATCCCTAGGATAATAAAAGCTTCAAAGCTTGGCGATGCAGCTATACTTAAAGAAATCATTAAAATATTAGCTCAAAATAAGATCAAAACTCAAAATTCACTTACATTTAATCCTGAGCTTACATTGAAAAAAGGTAACTATTCAAAGATAAAACCAAATAGACAAGATCAATTAGACATAAAAAAAGCAATAAAAACTCTTAATAATTTAAGACAATATAATTTTAGCCAAGGAGTTGTAGTTAGAAATAAAAAAGTAGTTTTTATAGAAGGAAAAGGTGGAACTAAAAAAATGCTTGAAAAAAGTAGAAGTAAAAAATTTAGAAATCATGGTGTTTTAGTTAAGTTTCCAAAAAAAAAACAAGATCTTAGAGTTGATTTACCTACTATCGGATTGAAAACTTTAAAGCAAAGTAAAACTGCTGGATTAAAAGGGATTGTAGTTAAAAACAAACAACATGTTTTTTTAGATAAAAGCAAATGTATTAAATTTGCAAACAAAAATAAAATGTTTATCTCAGTTAAATGAAAAAAATTTTTATATTAACTGGCGAACCTTCAGGAGATAAACTTGCTTCTAAAGTCATATCTAAACTTAAAAAAGATAATCCTAATATCGAATATTCTTGTGTTGGTGGAACACACTTAAATTCATTAGGAATAAAATCTATTTTTGATCTTAAGGAAATTACCTATATTGGTTTCACAAGCGTTATATATAATATTTTCAAAATAAAGAATAAAATAAACAAAACTGTTGAAGAGATAATTAAATTTAATCCAGATATTTTATTTAGTGTAGATAGTCCTGATTTTACACTAAGAGTAGCTGAAAAAGTAAAAAAATTAAATAATGAGATCAAGACTGTTCATTATGTAGCACCACAAGTATGGGTATGGCGAGAGGGTAGAGTAAAAAAGTTTAAAAAATTTTTAGATCATATTTTGTTATTATTTGATTTTGAAAAAAAATATTTTGATAAGGAAGATATCCCTAATACTTTTGTTGGTCATCCATTATTAGAAAAAGAGTCAAAAGACAAAATTGATTTGTCTAATATCATACCAGATGATAAGAAAATTATTTCTCTTTTTTCTGGTAGTAGATCATCCGAAGTAAATTTACTGTTACCTATCTTGATTGATTTCATAAATATGATGAACAAAAAATTTGATAATTTCACTTTTGTTTTCCATACTACTGACGAGAATAAAAATCTAATTAGTGAAAAAATTAATAATTTAAATTTAAAAAATGTTGAAGTTATTTCTGATGAAAATATAAAAAAACAGATACTAAATAAATCTATTTTTGCAGTTTCTAAATCTGGAACTATTTCTCTTGAAATTTGTAATGCAAAAGTTCCTTCTATAATTATTTATAAAATGAATTTTTTGAATTTTTTAATCGTTAAGATGTTGGTAAAGATAAAATTTGCTAACATCATTAATATTATTAATAACAAAGAAATAATTCCCGAATTAATCCAGAAAGAGTGTAATTCTAAAGAAATTTATAATTCAGTTGTCTATTTTTTAAAAAATCCAGAATTAATGAAAAAACAAATAAATGATTGTGAGGAAACTTTAGCTAAAATCAGATCAAAAACCTCATCTTCAGACGAAGCTTCTTCAGTATTAACAAAGTTTCTTATTAGTTAATCTTTTTGTTACTTCTTCTTTTCCAAGTGAAATAATTATATCATATATACCAGGCCCAAATTTGGAGCCTGTTAAAGCTATTCTTAATGGCTGCCCAACTCCTTTAAAATTAGTATCATTTGATTTAATTAATTTGTTTACTATAGGCTCTAATGTTTCTTTACTTAGTTTATCAACGCTACCAAATTGATTATTGAAATCAGAAATGACTTTTTTAGCTTTATTATCTATTAATTTAATATCGTTTTGCTCAAAATTAACCTCATCCACCATTATATATTGAGCATTATTAAATATATCTTCCAACGTTTTAGCTTTGTTTTTCAAGAAGATTAGAGATTTTTTAATCATATCCTTTTTATCTGAATTGATTTCATTTTTATATAATTTGCAATACTCGGTAAATTGATCGAATAAATCTTTTTCATCGATATTCTTAATATAATGCTCATTCATTGATAAAATTCTACTCATATCTAATTTGGATGGAGATTTACCAATTCCTTCAAGATTAAAATATTTGATACTTTCATCTAGAGTGAATATTTCCTTATCTTTATAAGACCATCCTAATCTAAGAAGATAATTTCTTAGAGCATCCGGCATAATACCAATTTTAGAGTAATCATCTAACGTAGATGTTTTATCTCTCTTTGATAATTTTTTTCCTTCAATTGTGTGAATTAAAGGTATATGAGCAAAAGAAGGTAATTCCCATTTCATAGCTTGATAAATTTGTATTTGTTTAAAAGTATTTATTTTATGGTCATCACCTCTGATAATGTGTGTCATATTCATTTGATGATCATCAACCGAAGCTGATAAATTGTATGTTGGTGTACCATCATTTCTTAAAATAATAAAATCCTCAATAGTATTATTATCTATTTCAACATTACCTTGTACTAAATCTTTTAATACAGATGTTCCATCAATTTTACTTTTAAATCGAATTACTGGCTTGATATCTTTAGGAGCATCAGTTTCTTTTTTGTCTCTCCATTTTCTATCGTAAATGTAAGGAATTTTTTTTTGTCTTGCTCTTTTTTTTTGTTCTTCTATCTCTTCGTTTGAGCAATAACACTTATATGCATGACCATTTTTTAGTAATTCATTTGCAACTTTTATGTGATCTTCAATCTTTTTTGATTGTATGTATTCTTCTCCATCATAATTTACACCAATCCATTTTAGAGATTTTATTATTTGATTTTTATACTTCTCTTTTGATCTTTCTTTATCTGTATCCTCTATTCTTAAATAAAAATTACCTTTTTGGTTTTTGGAATATAACCAATTAAATAAAGCTGTTCTTACTCCACCAATATGTAAAGCTCCAGTAGGGGATGGAGCAAATCTTGTTGCTACTTTTTTCATTGAAAATGTTTAGACTATTTTACTAGAAGTTTCTATATAAAGATACTAATACGCCCTGTACTTTAACTCTATCTGGGCCAAAAATTTTAGTTTCGTAGTTTTTGTTTGCACTTTCAAGCGCTACCACTTTACCTTTTTTTCTTATTCTTTTAAGCATTGCTTCATGTTCATCAATTAAAGCAACAACTATTTTTCCATTATCAGCAGTGTCTGTTCGTTTAATTATAACAGTATCACCTTCATTAATCCCAGCTTCTATCATTGAGTCACCTTGGACTTTTAGACCAAAATAATCACCGTTTTTTTCTAAGTTACTAGGTAGAGGTATTCTTGACACTTCGTTTTGAATTGCTTCCACAGGAGTTCCTGCAGCTATTTTTCCTAAAACAGGCACCTCTACATCATTAGACATAGGTTTCTCTTCATCTAAGCCACCTTTAATAACGCTAGGAGAAAAACTGTTGTAAATATCATTAGCTGAAGCTGTTTCTGGTAATTTAATTACTTCTAATGCCCTTGCTTTATGAGCAAGTCTTTTAATAAATCCTCTTTCTTCTAAAGCACTAATTAATCTATGAATTCCTGACTTAGACTTTAAATTCAGAGACTGTTTCATTTCTTCATAAGAAGGAGATACACCGGAGTTTCTCAACTTCTTGTTGATAAATAAAAGCAGGTTTTTTTGTTTTTTTGTTAGCATAAGAACAAATATCGTACAAAATCTGTTCTACAAAAGTTCTCTACAATTCACAATAGTAAAAAAAGCTAATAAAATAAAGAATTATTTGACTAAAGAACTGAAAAAATTGAATTATTATCTAAATTTTTCAAAAGTGATTCACCAATTAAAAAAGTTTTAATGGATGTTTTGTTTGAGAGTTCTAATAGTTCATCTTTTGTTTTTATTCCACTCTCAGAAATTAATGGACCTTGATGATTAATCAAAACATCATGAATATCAAAAGTTGTATTTATGTCGGTTTTTAAAGTTTTAAGATTTCTATTATTTATCCCTATTAAAGCATCTTTAAATCTTAAAGCACGCTTTGCTTCTTCAACAGTATGAACTTCAACAATTACTGACATATCTAATTTGAGTGCTTCGTTATATAAGTCATCAGCAAGTTCATCATTAACTCCAGCTAATATTATTAAAATTGCATCAGCCCCATAACTTTTTGCTAAAGGTATTTGAAATTTATCTACAAAAAAGTCTTTACATAAAATTGGCAAATTTACTTTTTGTTTAATTTTACTGATATGTATCATATTTCCTAAAAAAAAATCTTCTTCAGTTAAAACAGATAAACAAGTAGCTTTATTATTATTATATATATTTGCTATATTAACAGGATCATAATCTTTTATAATTACACCAGCCGAAGGACTTGCTTTTTTAATTTCAGCAATAACTGAAAATTTGTCTTCTTTAACGTTATTTTCGATTTTTTCTTTAAAATTAGTAAATGTTTTATTTGTACTTATTAATTTATCTAATGATTCAAGTGAAATAGTTTTTTTTAGATTTACTATTTTTTCATTTTTCTTTTGAATTATTTTTTCAAGAACATTTTCAGCCATTTTGGATTTTTTCTAAATGTTTAATAACTTTATTTGATAAAATATGTTCCCTTGCGTTATTGTAAGCATCAACATATTTTTGATAAGTTTCATTTACAATTAGACCTGCAGCAGCATTTAAGCAAACAGCCTTAGAAAAATCATTGTCCTCACCTTTGAATATATTAATCATTTTATCTGCATTAAATTTAGCATCATCACCAATAAGATTATCAAATTTATCTGCATTTACATTTAATTCTTTCGGATCAATTATAATTTCTGAAATTTTATTATCTTTTAATTGAATTACATTGGTTTTAGCATAAGGTGAAATCTCATCTAAACCATCTTCACTATTTACTATCCATGCAAATTTAATATCTAAATTATTTAAGGCATTCGCAAATATTTTTAATAGTTTTTGATCAAAGACACCAACCACTTGTCTTTTTACTAGAGCAGGGCTACTTAACGGTCCAATCATATTAAATATAGTTCTTTTTCCAATTTTTTTTCTAATTGGTCCAACAAATCTCATTGCACTATGATAATTTGGTGCAAACATAAAACCAAAATTATTTTTATTAATTTGATCTTCAATATCATTTGGTTCTAAATTTATTTTGATATTTAGAGCCTCTAAAACATCACCTGATCCACACTTAGAAGATACAGCCTTATTACCATGCTTTGCCACTTTGACCCCCATACTCGCAAGTAATAATGCTGAGGCTGTTGATATATTAAGTGTATTCATGCCATCTCCACCAGTTCCACATGTATCAACACAATTTTCTACACTTACTCTTTTGGACTTATTTCTTAGAATAAAAACACCACCAGCTATTTCATCTGAAGCTTCACCCTTAGTTGATAAAAGTGTCAAAAAATCAAATATCTCTTGATCTTCTGCTTTACCTTCCATCAACAATTCAAAAGCGGCTTTACTTTCCTCAAATGATAAATTTTCTTTGTTTTTAATTTTTTCAATAAATTGTTTCATTAATCTTAAATTTTAATAAAGTTTTTTAAAATTTTTATACCTAGCTTAGTTTTAATACTTTCAGGGTGAAATTGCACTCCATGAACATGATATTTTTCATGTTTTACACCCATTATTAATCCATCTTTAGTTTCAGCAGTAATTTCAAGATCTTTTGATAATGATTTTTTATCAATTATTAAGCTGTGATAACGAGTTGCTTCAAATATTTTAGGAAGATTTTTTAATATACCAGTTTTTTTTGATAAAATTTTACTTGTTTTTCCGTGCATTAGTTTTCTTGCTTGTACAATTTTAGATCCAAATACCTGTCCAATAATTTGATGACCTAAACAAACACCAAGTATAGGTACTTTTTTATATAAAGATTTTACTATTTTAAGACAATTACCAGATTGGTTAGGATTACCAGGTCCAGGAGATATTACAATTTTATTATACTTCTTTTTTAAAATTTCTTTTGAGGTAATTTGGTCATTTCTAATTACATCAACATTTACTTTCAATGAAGATAAATAATGATAAAGATTAAAAGTAAAACTATCGTAATTGTCTATTAAAATTATTTTTTTCATTTTAATGCATTAATTAAAGCTTTTGCTTTATTCACTGTTTCTTCATATTCTTTTAATGGTTTACTATCTGCAACAATACCAGCTCCAGCCTGAACATAGAATTTATTATTTTTTGACACAGCAGTTCTCAAAGCAATACATGTATCAAATTCACCATTTGCAGAAAAATATCCGATACCTCCAGCATAAACTTTTCTTTTTGTTGTTTCTAATTCATCAATAATTTCCATAGCTCTAATCTTAGGAGCGCCTGAAACGGTTCCAGCAGGAAAACCAGCTAAGAGTGATTTAAACTTAGAAAATTTGTTATTATATTTACCAATAACGTTAGAAACTATATGCATGACATGAGAATATCTTTCAATAATGAAGCTTTCTGTCACTTTTACAGAATTAATTTTAGAAACTTTTCCAGCATCATTTCTTCCTAAATCTAATAACATTAAATGTTCTGAAAGCTCTTTTTTATCCCGAAGAAGATCTTTTTCATAAAATTTATCTTCTTTTTTTGTTTTACCTCTTGGTCTTGTTCCTGCAATTGGTCTTACTGTAATTTTGTTATCTCTAAGTCTTACTAATATTTCAGGACTTGCACCAATTATTTGAAAATCACTGAAATTAAAAAAAAACATGAAAGGAGAAGGGTTAGTAACTCTTAGTTTTTTATAAATATCGATTGGTTTTTTTGTTAATTTTGCTTCAAAACGTTGACTCAAAACTACCTGAAATATGTCACCTAATTTAATATGTTTTTTAGCTTTATTAACCATCGATAAAAATCTATTTTTCGAAGTATTTGATTTTACTTTAATATCTTGATTAATTTGATTTATATTTTTATTTAGACTTTTTATTGACGATTGTATTAATAACTGAAAAAGATCAGATTGAATTTGATCATATTTTTTTTTGTAATCATTAATTTTTTCATCTTTAAAAATGTTACTTATATAGAAAATTTCCTTTTTAAAATTGTCATGAATTATAAGTGTTCTAGGACGTAAAAGTCTAACATCTGGTATTTTTAGATCATTTTTGCAATTATTGGGAATTTTTTCGATATATCTAATTGCATCGTATGAAAAATATCCAGAAATAAGAGAACAAATTTTTGGTAAATTTTTTGGTGTCTCAAATTTAAAATCTTCAATTATTTTCTCAATCAAATTTTCAGGTTTTTGTTTGAGTTTAATTTTTATTTTATCTTTTATTAGGTAAGAATTATTATTGTTGAATTCCCAAATTTTATCTGGGTTTCGACCAAATATAGTATATCTACCTTTAATTTTACCTTTTTCAACTGACTCAAAAATAAAACTATTTTTTTCTAACAAAAAATTATCTATTAGATTTAGTACTTCTTGATCATCTTTAACTTTTTTAGATGTGAATATAATTTGATTTTTATTGCTTCTATGTCGAAACTTGAATTCTTTGAAGCTTCGATTTAATTTCATTGAAAGAAGTTTTTAACTCGTTCAATAGTTTTTTGATTTAAAACTACATTGTATTTTTTGTTCAAAAGTAAATCATATGATTTTAAAATATTTTCTTTAATATTTGTTTTTTCTTTTTCACTATATTCTTGAAAATTATCATCATTAGTATTTATTGTTTGTTCTTGAGTATTTTTAATTTTAGCAAGATAAATATTTTTTTCTTCGTCGTTAATGAGTGTAAAAGAACCAGTCGGTAAAGAATACAAAAGTTCTACTGCATTAATTTCAAACTTATTATTATCTTTAATTGAATTTAAAGATAAACTCTGAATTTTATCTTTACCTAATTTAACAAAATCTTTATCATTAAATTTTTTCTCATTTATTTGTTTTATTAGATTTCTATTGTAATCAAATTTATTCTTTTGATAGATCAAATTTATAATTTCTTCCTTAAGTTCTGGATCATCTAAATTAGGAGAACGTTCTTCTGATTTATTTATTCTATAAATAATATAGTCATTATCATTTTCAATAATATCAAATATGAAATTTCTTGACTCATATATTTTTTTTTCGACATCTTTTTTATCTGATGACATTCTAAAATTAGTCACTTCAACGGGTTCAATTTTAAACTTTGAAAGAATAATTTCTAAATCTATATTATTTGAAATA
Organism: Pelagibacterales bacterium SAG-MED47; assembly: GCA_014653355.1. Taxonomy (GTDB): domain Bacteria; phylum Pseudomonadota; class Alphaproteobacteria; order Pelagibacterales; family Pelagibacteraceae; genus Pelagibacter. Next base: position 29,861 of record JACWEO010000005.1, read on the forward strand.
TCTCTTTCGATAGTATCAATTTTATCGAAAAATACTTGGTTAAATTCATTTACTCCTATAATTTTTTCTGGATTAATAATTGCATAATCAAAATCTAAATATTCTACTTTTAATTTTTTATTATTTTCTTCTAAAAACTTCTGAATTTCTAATTCAGTAAATTCTTCTTTTTGTTTGTAAAATTTGGTTAATTCAATAAATTCTAATTGTATCTTTCTATTTTCCTCTTCAAATAGTTTTTTTGTGAGAAATTTAGGTGAAACTGTTCCCGCTCCAATATAATCAAATAAATTTTTTTGTAATTCTCTTCCTCGTAGTTTTAATTCAAACATCGGTGCTGATTGGTTATTTTCTAATAAAAATTTTTCATATTTCATTCTCTCAAAGTTTCCATTCTCACTCTTAAAATTTTTATTTGATTTAATTTTTCTTAATAATGTATCTTCGGTAATTATAATATCAAAATTTTTTACCTCCAAGTCCAAAAGAGTTGTAGAAATTAAAGTAGACAATAATTCCTCTATTATGTTTCTACTCAAATTATCTTTTATTGTTTGTTTTGGAATATTTGTATTGTTTATGTGGTCAATAAAATCTTGAGTTGATATATTTTCATTATCAATTTTTGCAATTGTATTTGAATTTCCGCTACTAAACATGCTTCCCATACCCCAAAAAATAAAAGGTATAATCATTATAAAAACTAACAACCCAGCAAATTTAGTTTTTGCAAAATTTCTAAAACTACTTATCATTACTTTATAAATTTATTGAACTATAAAAAGCAAAGCTATAGATTAAAATATAGCAGATGACAAATAAATATATGTACTTTATTGCAAATTGGAAAATGTTTGGCGGTTTAAATTCTTTAAAATCACTTAATAAAGTCATCAAATTTCTTAAAAGTTTTAAAAAGAATAAACTATTTGAAATAATTTATTGTCCACCTTTTACATTAATAGGCCCTATGGCAAATAAATTAAAATTTTCAAAGATTAAGGTTGGAGCTCAAAATTGTCATGAAAGTAAATCCTATGGTCCATTTACAGGATCTATAAATGTTTCGATGTTAAAAGATATTGGAGCTAAATATATAATTATTGGTCATTCAGAAAATAGACAAGCCGGTGAAACTGATAAGTTGATAAATTCAAAAATTAAAAGTTCTCTAAAATCTGGACTTAAAGTGATTTTTTGTATTGGTGAAACATTTAGCGAGAGAAGGAAAAAAATTACAAATCAAATTCTAAATAAACAAATTAAGGCTGGTTTAAAAAATATTAAAAATAGAAATAAAATTTTAATTGCTTATGAACCTGTATGGTCTATAGGAACTGGCCTCATTCCAAAATCTCAAGATTTATTTAAATCAATTAGTTTTATAAAAAAGAAATGCAAAAAGTCTAAAGTTTTATATGGAGGATCTGTAAACCCTAATAATATAAATATATTTAAAGCAATAAAGATTATAGATGGTTATTTGATTGGTAGCGCTTCTCAAAACTCAAAAAAATTTATTGATATAATTAAAAAATCATATAATTAACGCTAATGGAAAATATACTATTAGTACTTAATATCATTTTTGCTTTTGTCTTAGTTATATTGGTTTTAATGCAAAAATCTGAAGGTGGAGCTCTTGGGATTGGTGTTTCCCAGGAAAATTTCATGTTTTCAAGGACTGCTGGTAACTTTATGACAAAAGCGACTGCTTTTGTTGCAACTCTTTTTATTATTTGTAGTCTAGGATTAACAATTATATCCAGAGGAGATCTGGTCCCTAGCTCTTCTGTATTAGATACTGTTGAGGAAAAAAACGAAGAAATGCCGTCAATTCCAGAAAATAATAATTAATACTTTCCAATTACTTTTTTATTCGCTATAAGATAATTCCATGGCGCGATTTATTTTTGTCACGGGCGGCGTGGTTTCATCATTAGGAAAAGGACTATCATCAGCATCACTAGCTTATTTACTTCAATCAAGAGGTTACAAAGTTAGACTAAGAAAACTTGATCCTTATTTAAATGTAGATCCAGGAACTATGAGTCCATTTCAACACGGTGAGGTTTATGTTACAGATGATGGTGCAGAAACTGATCTTGACTTAGGTCATTATGAAAGATTTTCAGGAGTATTAGCTACAAAGTCAGACAACATCACAACAGGAAAAATTTATAATGATGTTTTAAGTAAAGAACGTAAAGGAAAATATCTCGGTAAAACAGTTCAAGTAATTCCTCATATAACAGATAGAATTAAAGAATTTATCATGAATAATTCTTCTAAAGAAGATTTTGTTATTTGTGAAATAGGTGGGATAGTAGGAGATATTGAAAGCTTACCTTTTATAGAAGCAATAAGACAATTTGCAAATGATGTAGAAAAAAAAAATGCATTATTTATTCATTTAACATTAGTACCTTATTTAAAATCGTCTGATGAAATTAAAACCAAACCTACCCAACATTCAGTAAAAGAATTAAGAAGTATAGGTATTCAACCTGACATTATTATTTGTAGATCTGAGAGACCAATACCTTTGGAACACAGAAAAAAAATATCATTATTTTGCAATGTGGATATTAAAAATGTAATTGAAACTGTTGATGTGAAAACCATTTATGAAGCACCAATAAGTTTTTTTAAAGAAAAGTTAGATCTCCAGGTTTTGAATTATTTTAAATTAAAATCAAAAAAGCCCGCAAACCTTACTCCTTGGAAAAAAATAACTAAGATAATTTTAAAAACCAAAAAAGTGTTAAATATTGCTATTATTGGAAAATATGTGGAATTGAAAGATGCTTATAAATCTCTTGATGAAGCTCTTACTCATGGGGGAATTGAGAATAATGTTAAAGTTAATTTAGTAAGAATTGACTCTGAAAAATTAAAAGTTTCAGAGATTAAAAATAAATTAAAAAATATTTCAGGAATTTTAATACCAGGTGGTTTTGGAAAAAGAGGTACAGATGGAAAAATTGAGTCTATAAAATATGCTAGAATTAATAAAATACCTTTTTTTGGAATTTGTTATGGTATGCAAATGGCTATAATTGAATTTGCTAGAAACAAACTTAATTTAAAAGATGCTACTTCTAGTGAATTTGATAAAAAAGGTTTACCTATAATTGGTTTGATTAATGAATGGACTAAAAATGGAAAAAAGATAAAAGGAACCGATCAAGATTTAGGCGGAACTATGAGACTAGGATCTTATGAAGCTAGATTGCTAGATAATTCAATCATTAAAAGTATATATGGAAAAAAAATAATTAAAGAAAGACACCGTCATAGATATGAGGTAAATATTAATTATATGGAGAAATTTAGGAAAAAAGGTATGATTTTTTCAGGTTTATCTCCTGATGGGACACTTCCAGAGATAATTGAGCTTAAAAATCATCCATGGTTTATTGGTGTTCAGTTTCACCCTGAATTTAAATCTAGACCTTTAGCACCTCATCCTTTATTCTCATCATTTATTAAAGCATCAAAAAATCATAAATGAATAGTTTAAAGGTTAATTGTGGGAATATAAATATCTCTAACGATAATAAAATTTGTATTATCGCTGGTCCTTGTCAACTTGAGACAGAGCAACATGCTTTAGACATGGCAGGTAAAATAAAAGAAATTACTGATAAATTTGGTCTTGGATTTATTTATAAAACATCATTTGATAAAGCTAATAGAACGAGTTTAAAGGGTGAAAGAGGAGCAGGTTTAGAGGCTTCTTTACCTATTTTTGATAAAATTAAAAAAGAGGTAAAAATTCCAATTTTGACTGATATTCATAACATAGAACAATGTTCTGTTATTAGTAATCATGTTGATATACTTCAGATACCAGCATTTTTGTGCAGGCAAACTGATTTATTAATCGCTGCTGCCAAAACAAATAAGATTATAAATGTCAAGAAAGGACAATTCTTAGCTCCGTGGGATATGATTAATGTAACTAAAAAAATTTCAGATTCTGGAAATAAAAATATTTTAGTGACTGAAAGAGGTGCTAGTTTTGGATATAATACACTTGTTTCAGATATGAGATCATTACCCATCATGGCCAAAAATGGATATCCTGTAATATTTGATGCTACTCATTCAGTACAACAACCTGGTGGACTTGGAGAAAAAAGCGGGGGTCAAAGAGAATTTGTTGAATATTTAGCTAGAGCAGCAGTTGCAGTTGGTGTTGCAGGAGTTTTTATTGAAACTCATCAGGATCCCGATAGTGCTCCTTCTGATGGACCAAATATGCTTCCTTTAGATAAATTAGAAAATTTACTAAAACAACTTACAGATATAGACAATTTAATAAAAAATTAGTGAGTAAAATTTTAAAAGTAAAAGCTCGTCAAGTTTTTGACAGTAGAGGAAATCCAACTATTGAAGCTGAGGTTTATGTAAAAAATAATAGCGCCTCAGCCATATGTCCATCTGGAGCCTCTACTGGTTCTTATGAAGCCTTTGAAAAAAGAGATAAAAATAATCAACGATATTTAGGAAAAAGTGTTCTAAGTGTGATTAATTTAGTTAATACAAAAATTTCAAAAAAAATAAAAGGTCAAAGTATCCATAATCAAGAAAGAATAGACTCTCTGATGATTAATTTAGATGGGACCAAAAAAAAAACAAAATTGGGAGCCAATGCAATACTTGCAGTATCCATGGCTGTAAAAAGATTATCAGCTAATATTAGAAAATTACCATTATATAAAACTTTCTTAGTTAAAAAAAATTTTCAATTACCTTATCCTTTAATGAATATAATTAATGGTGGTGCTCATGCAAATAATGGTTTGCGAATACAAGAATTTATGATCAGACCTGATCGAGCTAAAAATTTTTCAGATGCCATGAGGATTTGTTATGTTGTAATTAAAAATTTAAGTAAAATTATCAAAAAAAAAGGACTGTCTACATCTGTAGGTGATGAAGGTGGATTTGCACCAATGATTAGTAGTAACAATCAAGCTCTTGATTTAGTTGTTTCAGCTATTAAAAAATCAGGTTTTGTTAATGGAAGAGATGTATCAATTTGTTTAGATGTTGCTGCTAATGAATTATATAAAAAAGGGAAATATTCTATTCATTCGAAAAGTTATATTTCAGTGGAAAAATCAATAAAAGAGTACAAAAAAATAATTGCAAAATATAAAATTAGATCCATTGAAGATCCATTTGCTGAAAATGATTGGATATCCTGGAATAAATTAATGAGGAATATATCCAAAGTTCAAATTGTTGGTGATGATTTATATGTTACAAACTTAGAAAGACTTAAAAAAGGTTTTTTAAATATTTCTTCTAATGCGATTTTAATTAAACTTAATCAAATAGGCACCGTGTCAGAAACAATTGAAGTTATAAAATTTGCTCAAATTATAGGATTCAAAACTATAATTTCTCATAGATCTGGAGATAGTGAGGATACATTTATTGCTGATTTAGCTGTAGGTACTAATTCAGATCAGATTAAAACAGGATCTTTAGCCAGATCCGAGAGAGTAGCTAAATATAATCAATTATTACGTATAGAAGAAGGACTTGGAAAAAAAGCCAGAATGAATAAAATTTATTAATGTTCAAAAGATTAAAAAAAAACTACTTCTTGTTAGTTTCAACCTTTTTAATTTTATACTTCTTTTTTAATCTTTTATCTGGTCAAAGAGGCCTTATTTCTTATTTCGAGAAAAATCAAACATTAAAAAATCTCCAAAAAGAAGAATTATTATTAATTAACAAAACTAGGGACTTGGATTTAAAAAATTCGTTATTAAGTGACAATCTGGATCTTGATTATGTTGAAACATTAATTAGAGAAAGATTTTTATTCGGCAAAAAAAATGAAACAATTTATATATTAAAGAATAATGGACAAAAAAATTAGACCTAGACACCCTGAAAAAGTAAAGAACCCAATTAATCCTATTAAAAAGAAGCCCGCATGGATTAGATCAAAGCTTACCAATAGCAAAGAGTTTTTTTTAACAAAAACCATAGTTAATAAAAATAATTTAGTTACAGTTTGTCAGGAAGCAAACTGCCCAAATATCACCGAATGTTGGAGTAAAAGACATGCAACATTTATGATTATGGGAGATACTTGTACAAGAGCATGTGCTTTTTGTGATGTTAAAACTGGCAAACCTAGAAAACTAGATGTACTCGAACCAATCAAAATTTCTCAAGCAGTTAAAAAACTTAATTTAAAACATGTAGTAATTACCTCTGTAGATAGAGATGACTTAGAAGATGGTGGATCAAATCATTTTTTTGAAGTTATAAATCAAACCAGAAAAAGTAATCCTAATACAACAATAGAAGTTTTGACACCTGATTTTTTAAGAAAAGGGGAAGCTTATAAAAAAGTTTTAGAAGCAAATCCAGATGTTTTTAACCATAATATTGAAACTGTTCCAAGCTTATATTTAAAAGTAAGACCTGGGTCGAGATATTTCACATCTTTAGAACTTTTAAAAAATGCAAAAAAAGTAAATAAAAAAATTTTTACAAAATCTGGAGTTATGGTTGGTTTAGGAGAAAATAAAGATGAGATATTACAAGTAATGGATGATCTTAAAGCAGCAGATGTTGATTTTTTAACCATCGGTCAGTACTTACAACCCTCAGTAAAACATTTTCCTTTAGACAGATATTATACTCCTCAAGAATTTGATGAACTTGGAAATATTGCAAAATCTAAAGGATTTTTATTAGTTTCATCTTCCCCTTTAACAAGGTCATCTTATCATGCGGATGAAGATTTTGCTAAATTACAACAAAATAGAATTAATATTCATTAATGCCAAAAGCCTCTGTTACACGTCAGATAGTACGTGAAAAACAAAAATTAATTGATTTTGTTTTGGATATTGAAAAATATCCAGAATTTATTCCTTTTTGTATAGACTCTAAAGTTTATGAAAGAAACGATAAGGAAGATGAAATAGCGATTATTGCTGATCTTACTATTGGTAAGAAACCATTTGTTGATACCTATAAAAGTGATGTGAGATATAAAAAAAAAAAAGATTTGATTTATGTAACTAACATAGGTGGTCCTTTAAAACATTTAGAAAATAATTGGAAATTTATACAAAAAGAGAATTTCACTGAGGTTTATTTTGATGTTGATTTTGAAATAAAAAATAAATTTTTAGATATGATTATGACAAAATCTTTTGAATTTGGACTTAATAAAATAGCAGATGCTTTTCAAGAGAGAGCTGAAAAAATTTAACTTAATTCAAATAACATTATCAACTATTCTAATAGCTTTTTTCAATGTCGATTTTTGAATAGATACCCTATTTTTAGGATTAAAATTATTTTTGCTAATGATTATTTTATTGCCTTTTTTAACGCCAATATAGACCAGCCCAACTGGTTTTTTTTTACTTCCTCCATTTGGTCCTGCAATACCAGTTATTGAAACATTGATATTTGCTTTTGATATTTTTGATAGATTTACTACCATTGCTTTGCAACATTCATGGCTAACAGCACCAAATCTTTTAATAATATTCTTATTCACTTTTAAAATTTTTATTTTTGCTTGATTAGAATAAGTAATAAGACCTAAATTAAATACTCTAGATGCCCCACTTACTGAAGTAATGGCATTAGCTAGCATACCTCCAGTGCAAGACTCAGCAAAAGATATCTTAAGTTTTTTTCTAGTTAATTTTTTTACTAAAGTTTTCATTAAATAAAATAACTACTTAAAACCATAAAACAAATTAGCGATAAAACAACATATAAACCTGCACAAACATCATCCATGATTACTCCAAAACTATTTTTGAAATTTCTGTCAAAAAAACTTACAGGAAAGGGTTTTTTAATATCAAAAAATCTAAACAATACGAAACAAATAGCATAAAAAATTATTGATTCATTCGGAGATTTTTCTGTACCATGGGAAATTTCATATAGATAAATAGGAATTGATTGACCAATAAATTCATCAATTACAATTTCCTTTGGATCTTTATTTTCACTATTTTTAGTATGATTTGCCACAGCTGAAAAAGAATAAATAAAAATAATAATCAATCCTAAAAGAATATAGTTAGATGAAATATCTAAAATATGAAAGAGAACATAAAGGATAATTATTGTAGCCAAGGATCCAACAGATCCAGGAATTATTTTTATTTTTCCTATTCCAAACATTGTTACAAATAAAGAGTTAAATTTTTTAATCATATTTGTTTATTGAAATTAAAACTTCACAAGCAATAGCTTTTTCTTTACCTATTAAACCTAACTTTTCTACAGTTTTTCCTTTTAAATTAATCTTATTTTTATCTAAATTCATAAGATTTGATAATGAGTTAATTATCTTATTTCTATACATTGAGACCTTAGGTTTTTGACAAATTAAATTAATATCTAAATTATTAATTGAAAAATTATTTTCATATAAATTTTTTATAATCGGTTTGAGCATTTTTGGAGATCTTATATTCTTAAATTTATTTTTATTACTTGGAAAATAAGTACCTATGTCTTTTTTTTGAGTAGCACCTAAGATTGCATCGATTATTGCATGTAATATTACATCACCATCTGAATGACCTTGTAATCCTGAATGAAAAGGTATTTTTATTCCTCCAAGATAAAGTTTTTTATTTTTTATTAATTTATGAATATCAAAACCAATACCAAATGATACTTTATTAAGCTCAACATCATCTAAATAAGTAATTTTATAATTTTTAGTCTCACCTTTAATAAAAGTAATCTTATAATTATTTTCTATAAATAATGTTGCCTCATCATTAACCTTAATTATTTGTTTAGATGAAAGATTGTACAAATCTTTAAACTTAAAAGCTTGGGGTGTTTGAGTTAATAGTGCTTTATCTCTGTTTAAATTAAATAGCTGATTTTGTGACTTATATTTTATTGAGTCATTTGAATGAATATATGGAATGACAGCTTTATTTTTCTTGAGTTTATTAATCAAATTTTTTAATAGTTTAATAGAAAAATTTGGTCTTGCAGCATCATGAATAAGTACATTTGTAGGTTTGAACTTTTTTAGATATTTTAAAGCAATTAAAGAAGAGTCAGATCTTTCTTTACCACCCTTGATTACCTTTATAATTTTAGGGAGTTTTTTTTTTTTAAGATGATTTAAATTATTTGTTACAACTATTATGTTTTTAAAAAGCTTAGAATTTAGTGATTTTTCAATTGAGTGATCAATAATTTCTTTATTTTTATATTGATAGAATTGTTTTGCTATTTTATTATGAAATCTATTACTTTTTCCATTAGCAAGTATTACAAAATAGTTGTTCATTTATTTAAATGTTATAATTTTTAAGCATGTTTGATTTTTTAAGAAAAAATATATTCATAATTATTTTATTTATTATCACATTATTAATAGGTTTTTTAACATTTTTAACATTTATTGATAAAAGTTTTATAGAATTAAATCAAAAAAATTTATTATACTTATTAATATTAAATATCTTTTTACTTTTCTGCTTATTCGTGTTCATTTTTATTGAGATTAAAAGATCTATTAAAAATGATATTGACAAAGATGGTTTAACATCAAACAAAAAATATATTACTTATTTTTCTTTATTTACATTAATTCCTTCAGTTTTGATTTCAGTATTTTCTTTATTTCTATTTTCATTTGCACTAGAAAAATATTTTGATAAAAAAGTAACAACTGTAGTAAACAATTCATATAAACTTGCTAAAAGTTATGTTGAAGAAGTAAGAAATAAGATTGAGTCAAGTATTATACTTACAGCGTTTGACACGAATAAGAGTGCAAAATTTTTAAATGATAATAAAAAAGAATATATTCGTTTTTTGAACACTCAAAAATTAATAAGAGATGTTGACGAAATACATATTATAAATCAAAATAAAGATTTGTTATTTTCAACTTTAGAAAATATAGAAAACTATAAACCACCTGTAGATAAAGCATTAAATCTAGTTTTAGATGATGATAGGCCTCTTAAAATTACTAATGCACCAGAAAATATCTCTGCTGCAATTATGAGATTACAATCTTTTGAAGATAGATTTATTTATATAATAAAATATTTAGATAAAGATATTTCGAATTATTTAACGGAGTCTCAAGAAGCCATCAATTTCTACTACACAGTTGAAGAACAGAGCACAGGTATAAAGATTTCATTTGCTTTCATTTATATTATAATTGTTACTCTTTTGTTATTTATATCTATATCTATTGCAATAAGATTTTCTTCAAGATTTTTTAGGTCAATTAATAATCTTATAATAGCTTCAACATCAATTGGAAAAGGAAATTTAGATATTAAAGTACCTGAGGTTAAAACAGATAAAGATCTTGAAGTTTTAAATAGAAATTTTAACTCAATGATAAATAGATTAAAAAATCAGCAAGAAAAATTAATTATTAACGAAAGATATGAAGCTTGGGGAAGTCTAGCTAGAAAACTTGCTCATGAAATCAAGAATCCTCTTACACCAATTCAATTAACTATAGATAGAATTAAAAATAAATTTTCCAATCAAATTTCTAATGATGATAAGGATAATTTTAAGGATAATCTTAAAATCATTAATACCCAAATTAAACAAATTGAGAATCTTGTTAATGAATTTTCTGACTTTGCAAGAATGCCAAAACCAATTTTCAAGGAAAATGATTTAGTAAAAATTTTGAATGAAAATATAAAACTATTATCTCAAATAGATCAATCTATTATTATAACTTTTAATAATAAAAGAAAAATTTTGTTAAACTGTGATAAAGAACAAATGAATAGAGTTTTCTTCAATTTAATTAAAAATTCTATTGAAAGTATTTTGCAAAAATCAGAAAAAAACCCTAATTTTAAAAAGAAAATTCTAATTGAAATTTTATCAAATAATGACCATATTATCTTTAAGTTGACAGATAACGGGATAGGGTTTGATAGTATCAAAAATGATATTAATAAAATACTAAATCCGTATTACACAACCAAAAAAAATGGAACAGGTCTAGGTCTAGCGATAGTTAATAAGATAGTTAATGATCATAATGGTGAACTTAATTTCTTTCAAATATCAGAAGGTGCAAAAATAGAAATTTATTTTAAAAAATATGGCAATAGAAATTCTAATAGTTGACGATAATCCAGATATAAGAAATATTCTTAATGAGTTGATAATTGATGCTGGTTATAAAACGAGAATAGCAGCAAATTATAATCAAGCATTAAGTGAGATTGATAAAAAAATGCCTGATGTAGCAATACTCGATGTAAAACTTGATAAAGGTGATAACGATGGAATAGAACTTTTAACTCATATTAAATCAAAAAACAAAGACGTTCCGGTTATCATAATTACAGGACATGCAAATATAGAGATGGCCGTAAATTCATTAAAACACGGTGCTTTTGAATTTGTCGAAAAGCCTTTTGATCAAGCACGACTTTTAAATTTTGTTGGTAGAGCTGTGGAAAATTTGAGTCTCAAATCACAGAATAAAGAATTTGAGAGTAAACTATTTTCCTCTTATGAGTTAATAGGTAATAGTAAAAATATTTTAAACATAAAAGAGCAGATAAATAAAATTGCTTTAACAGACAGCAGAGTTTTGATTAATGGACCCTCAGGGTCAGGAAAGGAATTAATAGCAAGAAAAATTCACAAAAATTCAAAAAGAAATACTAAACCTTTTGTTATATTAAATGGTGCTTTGCTTGACTCAAACAAATATGAGTCTGAATTATTCGGCGAAGAAAAGGCGAATGGTTCAATATCTTATGGAGCCTTAGAGAAATCTAACAAAGGGACTTTATTAATTGACCAAGTTTCTGAAATTCCATTAGATATACAATCTAAAATTTTAAGAGTTTTAACTGACCAAAAATTTAAAAGATTAAATGGTAACTATGATGTAAATGTTGATGTAAGATTAATTTGTTCTTCAAGCAAAGACTTAAATGAGGAAATTAAAATTGGAAATTTTAGAGAAGATCTATATCATAGATTAAATGTATTTGAGATTAATATTCAATCGCTAAATGAAAGAATTTCTGATATACCCTTATTGATTAACTATTTCTCTGAAAAAATTTCAAAAAGTTATAATATTAGAAAATTAGAAATTGATGAAAACAACTCTTATATTTTAAACCATAATTGGCATGGAAATGTTAGAGAATTAAGAAACCTAATAGAAAGGATCGCCATTTTACAACCTAATACTAAGGATAAGATTTCAAATATTATTAAAGAGTCGTTAAAAACACATAATTTTAATGAGAAAATTACTGAAAATAGTTTATCTGTACCATTAAAAGAAGCTAGAGAAAAATTTGAAAAAGAGTATTTAACTATTCAATTAAAAAAATTTAATGGAAATATATCAAAAACAGCAAATTTTGTTGGTATGGAGCGAAGTGCTCTTCACAGAAAGTTAAAAGTTTTAGGAATTAAAGAATTTAATTAAAATGAATATAATTATATGTGGTGCTGGAAGAGTAGGTTTTACTATTGCCAAATTATTAAGTGAGCAAGGGCATTCTATAACTGTAATTGATCAATCTAGTGATGATATACAAAAAATAAATGATAGCCTTGATGTTAAAGCTATTGTAGGAAAAGCTACCTATCCGTCTATACTTGAAAAAGCAAGTGCTTCAGAAACTGACATGATTATAGCTGTCACCCGAAATGACGAAATAAATATGCTTATATGCCAAATAGCATATTCAATTTTTAATATACCTAAAAAAATTGCCAGAATAAGATCACAGGATTATCTTAATCCAAAATTTACAAAAGTTTATAGTAAAGAGAATTTGCCTATTGATGTAATTATTTCACCAGAGATTGAGATAGCAAAATCTATTCAAAGAAAATTAGAAGCACCTGGTGCTTTAGATAGTGTCCCTTTTGCAAATAATAGAATTAGATTATTAGAGATTCTAATAAAAGAAAATTGTAAATCTATAAATATAAAATTTAATGAACTTACAAAGAAATATCCAAAGGTAGAGGCTAATGTTATTGGAATAAATAGAGCAGAAAAATTTTTTATACCCAAAAAAACTGACTCAGTAAAAAGGGATGATAAAATTTATGTAATAATAAATTCCTCTCAAATGGCAGAAACTTTAGAGGCCTTTGGTCATGAAGAAAAAATTTCAAAAAAAATATTGATTATTGGAGGTGGTAATATCGGTTATAATTTAGCTAAAAATATTGAGGAAACATTAGAAACTGTAAGAGTAAAGATTGTAGAAAAAAATAAAGAAAGAGCAGAATATCTAGCTAATGAATTAAATGATACAATAGTTATTAATGGTAACGGTTTAGATGAAGAAGTTTTAACAGAAGCAAATTTAGATGAATCTGAAACAGTATTGGCTTTAACTAATGATGATGAAGATAATTTGATGGTTAGTGTTCTTGTAGAAAAATTTGCAAAAGATCAAAAAAAAGTAGATGAAAAGAGAACTATGGCATTAATTAATAAACCTAATTATTCTTTACTTCAATCATCTTTAAAAATTGATGATCTTATAGATCCAAGAATGAATACAGTATCTAGTATTTTAAAACATGTTCATAAAGGAACTATTGAAAATGCTTATACTATATCTAATGGTGAATATGAAGTGATAGAGGCAGAGATTATTGAGACATCTGAACTTATAAATAAAGAATTGAAAAATTCTAATTTACCAGACGAAGTCAGAATTGGAGCAATATTAAGAGATAAAAAGGTTATTATACCAAGATCTAATTTCATCTTTAAAAAAGACGACCAAGTTGTTTTTCTTGCTAAAAAGGATTCAATTTCTTTTGTTGAAAATATTTTTAGATTAAGCTCAGTTTAATTAAATGTTTGGATTACAGATAAGATATCTTAGTTTTTTTTTTGGTTTAATATCAATCTTATCTTTTTTTAATATAATTTATTCATATTATTTAAATTTATATCTTAATTTAGATACTTATTATTATACTTTTATAGTTTCACTTTTGTTGTTTATAATATTTTATAAAATAATTATTCCTGATAGAAAACCTAATATTTATAATAAAATTTTTACTGTATTCTTAGGTTATATCTTAATACCTTTAATTTTATCTATACCATTTTATTTTAGTATTTATAATTTAACTTTTCTAAATTCTTTTTTTGAGTCTGTTTCAGGTTTTACATCAACAGGTTTTACAATATTCGATAATACAAAATTGATAGATCAAAGCTTAATTCTGTGGAGATCTTCCACTCAATGGATTGGTGGTCTTTATTTTTTATTTTCAATAATCTTTTTAATTGATATCTATGACGAAAGTTTTAAGAAAACGCTAACAAATTATATTTCTTTTAATAGTTCTGAGGTATTAAAACAGGCAATAAAGATCTTTTTCTTATATTCAGGATTAACACTTTTAATTTTTATAATTTTAAATTTGATATCTATTAGATCCTTTGACTCTTTAAATTTAGCGTTTACAATTATTTCCTCAGGTGGTTTTTTACCAGTAAATGATTTATCAAATATATTTAAAGAGCATTTTCAGATAATTGTCTTATCAGTTTTAATGTTATTTTCATTCTTCAGTATTTTTTTTAGTTACAACTTAATTTTTTTCAAAGATAAAAATATTAATTTTTTCTATGAGGATTTACATTTAATTTTTTATCTTTTAATCATTGTTTCAATTTTTTTTCTTTTTTTTAGTTTCAATAATGATTTTTCTTACAATTTTTTATCAGCGGCAAGTAGCATGTCAAATATTGGTTTTTCATTAAATTCACAACAATCAAATTTATCTTTTGTATTTTTAATTTTAGTAATTATTGGAGGATCTTTTTTTTCTACTAGTTCTGGTCTCAGATTAATAAAATTATATTCTTTGTTTAAATATTCTATTAATCAAATACTTTCTTTCAGTAGACCAAAGAATATTTACACAAATAAGTTGATGTTTAGTAAAATAAACTTTGATTTTAATGAAATTAACAAATATTTTTTAACAATTTTAATATTTATTATTTCTCTTTTTATTTTAATCTCTTTACTGACATTAAGTGGTATTAATTTTGAAAATTCATTTAAATTATCAGTTTTAACTTTGATGAATACGGTAAATTCTTCAATTTATGGTCTAGCTGATTTTAATTTTACTAATCTTCATTTTCTAACAAAATTTACTCTTATTTTCTTTATGATTATCGGTAGAATTGAATTATTAACAATCTTACTTCTCATGAAAAAATTTCTTTTTAAAAATTAGTTTATTATTGTATATGTATAACTCAAATTTAATGCGCCCTTAGCTCAGCTGGATAGAGCATCGGTTTTCTAAACCGAGGGTCGGAGGTTCGAATCCTCCAGGGCGCGCCAGTTTTGACCAAAATGGGTTTAATGTGACCAATTTATTAGACTGATGTGATTTATTTTTTCTTGCAGTACTTTTTCTTCCATGCTTAAATTATAGATATTCAAAAGTTATTTTGAATTATTTGTTAACAAATAAATAAACAATAGGAAGAAATATGTTTAAATACTTAAAACAATTAACTTCTTTAGTTGCTATGGTAGCTGTGTTGTTCACTTTTACAACAGAGTCTATGGCTGCTAAAAAATCTAAAACACTTAAAAACACTCAAAAAAAGGGTTTTGTAAGATGTGGAGTATCTCAAGGTCTTCCAGGATTTTCTAATGCTGATGCAGCAGGAAATTGGACTGGTGTTGATGTTGATGTATGTAGAGCGGTAGCTGCTGCAGTACTAGGTGATGCAAACAAAGTTAAGTTTACACCACTAAGTGCTAAAGAAAGATTTACAGCTTTAACTTCTGGTGAGATTGATATCTTATCAAGAAACACAACTTGGACTCTTTCTAGAGATGCTGATATCGGACTTACTTTTGTAGGTGTGAACTTTTATGATGGACAAGGTTTCATGGTAAGAAAAAGTTCAGGTATTACTTCAACAAGCCAATTCAAAAATGGTATCTCAGCTTGTACAAACATTGGTACAACAACTGAGTTAAACATGAGAGACTTCTTTAATTCTAGAGGAATTTCTTATGAGCCAGTTGCTTTTGAAAAAGCTGATGAAGTTGTAGCTGCTTATGATGCAGGTAGATGTGATACTTACACTACTGATAAATCTGGTTTAGCTGCTCAAAGAACTAAAATGAAAAACCCTGATGAACACATTGTTCTACCAGAAACTATTTCTAAAGAACCTTTAGGACCAGTTGTTAGACAAGGTGATGCAGTATGGGAAGATATCGTAAGATGGTCTTTGAACACTATGATCGAAGCAGAAGAATACGGTATTACTTCAGCTAATGCAGACTCAATGAAAACTTCAGAAAACCCACAAATCAAAAGATTAGTTGGTGCTGAAGGTGAAATGGGTGCAGCATTCGGTTTAGATAACGAGTGGAACTTAAGAATTATCAAACAAGTTGGAAACTATGGTGAAAGTTATAAGAGAAATATAGCTGACACTGGAATTTTACCAGACAGGGGTCCAAATCAATTATGGACTAAAGGTGGTATTTTATACGTTCCACCATCAAGATAATCTAAGTTATAAATTACTTAAAAAGGGCTAGATTTTTCTAGCCCTTTTTTTTTAAACTCATATATAGTCTTAAGAGTGAATTTTAAACTAAAAGATATAGGTCCACAACTAATGACGGTTATAGCTGTTGTTCTTGTATTTGGTTTTTTTACTTATAATGCACAAGTCAATATGGAGAATAGAGGTATTGATTTTGGTTATGGGTTTTTATCTCAAGAGTCTTCATTTGATGTTCAATTTTCTTTAATTGAGTATGATGGATCACATTCATATTTTAGAGCATATTTAGTTGGTTTATTAAACACGATACTTGTTTCAGTTATTGGAATTATTTTTGCTACAATACTTGGAGTAATTGTTGGTATTGCAAGGTTATCTCCTAACTATTTGATTAATAAATTTGCTGCATTTTATGTAGAATTTTTTAGAAACATACCACTGCTTTTACAAATATTTTTTGGTATTTTGCTGCTTTAAGAGCTTTACCACTTCCACAAGATGCAGAAGCAATGTTTGGAATTTCATACTTAACAATTAAAGGTTTATTTGTACCAGCCTTTATTTGGCAAAATTTCAATATTTTCTTTTATTCAATTATTGCTGCAATTATTTCAATTATAGTAATTCGCATTCAAGCAAAAAAAAAACAAGAAACCCAAGGTAAACAAACACCAGTTTTATTAATATCAATAGGTTTAATTTTTATCTTACCTCTTTTAAGTTTTTTAATTGGTGGTGTAAGATTATCATTTGAAGTTCCTGTTTTAAAACAGTTAGCAACAACATCATTTATTTATGAAGGTGGTGTAAGCTTACCACCAGAACTAATTGCCTTAGCATTATCTTTATCTTTGTATACTGCAACGTTTATAGCAGAATGTGTCAGAGCAGGAATTCAGGGAGTTGGTAAAGGTCAAAAAGAGGCAGCAGCATCTATAGGTCTTACACCAAATCAAATACTTAAACTCGTTGTCATGCCTCAAGCGTTAAGAATAATAATTCCACCCACAACAAATCAGTACCTGAATCTTACTAAAAATTCTTCATTAGCAGCAGCAATAGCTTATCCAGATTTAGTACTAGTTTTTGCAGGAACAGCATTAATGCAAACCGGTAAGGCAATAGAAATTGTATCTATTACCATGCTTACTTACTTATCATTAAGTATTTTAATTTCATTATTTATGAATTGGTACAACAATAAAATAGCAATAACAGAAAAATAATGTCTAAAATTAATTTTTTAAAACCAGACAAATCTAATCTTTACACTTTTTTATATTTAGGTTCATTTTTGTTTTTTGTTAGTGTTTTAGATGTTCTTTTAAACTCTTTTTTTAGTTTAAATTTAACAGGTTTTTTACCTAGTTTTCTTAATTTTTTATTGCCGTTAATTCTTGGTTTTATTGGTCTTTATTTTATAAGAATTGAATTAAGCGGTATTAAGCAATTAGATCTATTAAATAAGCATATTAACACTAATAATTTTAATGCCGTTTTATCTTTATTAATCATATTCATAATTCTAAAATCAATTCCACCAATATTAAGTTGGTTTTTTATAGATGCTAGTTTTGCTGGCGATTCAAAAGATGTTTGTACAGGCACAGGAGCTTGTTGGACTTATATAAAAGTTTGGATCAGAAGATTTATGTATGGGATGTATCCTAATGGAGAACAATGGAGAATAAATTTATCTTTTATAGCTTTAGCTTTACTTGGGTCAGTTGGTTATTTTGCAACTGACAGATTTAAAAAATATTTAACTCTTTATTACGTTGTTATCTATCCTTTTATTGCATTCCTTTTTATATTTTTCTTTATATCAGGTGGTCCAGTATTTTTTGATTTTTCATATGGAATAATTGCTGCAATTCTATCCATCATTATTGGCTTCTTTATTCCTAGTAAATTTAAGTTTTATTACTTCTTAATAGTTCCTTTTGCTCTTTACGTTTTATTAAAATATTTTATTTTTTACGAAGAATTAATTGAATTAGGAAAATTAGATGGTTTAAATTGGGTAGAAACAGGTGCTTGGGGAGGTTTATCATTAACTTTTATAATTTCTTTCTTCTGTCTAATTTTTTGTTTTCCAATAGGTATGGCTTTTGCACTCGGAAGAAGATCTGGATTTCCTTTAATTAGATATATATCCATAGGCTTTATTGAATTTTGGCGAGGTGTTCCTTTAATCACAGTATTATTCATGTCAGCTGTAATGTTTCCAATGTTTTTACCAGCAGACTTTTTTATTGATAAATTGGTAAGATGTATAATAGCTATTTCATTATTTGAAGCAGCTTATGTTGCTGAAGTTATAAGAGGAGGCTTGCAAGCCCTTCCTAGAGGACAATACGAAGCTGCAAAATCATTAGGAATGGGATATTGGAGAATGCATATATTTGTAATTTTACCTCAAGCTTTAAAACTTGTAATCCCAGGTATAGCCAATACATTTTTAGCTTTAGTTAAAGATACGCCACTAATTTTTGTTGTTGGACTTTTAGAAATAGTAGGAATGTTAAATTTAGCTAAAACAAACCCAGAATGGTTAGGTTTTGCAATGGAAGGTTATGTATTTGCAGCAATAATTTTCTGGATTATTTGTTACGCAATGAGTAAATATAGCTATAATTTAGAACAAAAATATAAAACAGATCGTTAAAAAATATGTCAGATAATATAATCCAAATAAACAATATGAATAAATGGTTTGGAGATTTTCAAGTTTTAAAAGGGATTAACTTAGAAGTAAAACCAAAACAAAAAATTGTTGTTTGTGGTCCCTCTGGTTCGGGTAAGTCTACTTTAATAAGATGTATAAATAGATTAGAAGAGCATCAAGAAGGTGATATTATAGTTGATGGAACTGAATTAACAGAGGATACAAAAAATATAGAACAAATAAGAGCAGAAGTTGGAATGGTATTTCAACAATTTAATCTATTTCCACATTTATCAATTCTTGATAATTGCACATTAGCTCCAATTTGGGTTAAAAAAATGCCAAAGAAAGAAGCAGAGGAATTAGCTCTTAAACACCTAGAAAGAGTACAAATATTAGATCAAGCTCAAAAATATCCAGGACAATTATCTGGTGGACAACAACAAAGAGTAGCTATAGCTAGAGCTTTATGTATGGAGCCAAAAATAATGCTTTTTGACGAACCAACATCAGCACTAGATCCTGAAATGATTAAAGAGGTACTAGATGTAATGGTTAATTTAGCGAAACAAGGAATGACTATGATTGTAGTTACTCATGAAATGGGTTTTGCCAAAGAAGTTGCTGATCAAATGATATTCATGGATGAGGGAATGATAGTAGAAAAGGCAGACACTAAGGAATTTTTTGCTAATCCAAAGAGTGATAGAACTAAACTTTTTCTCAGCCAGATACTATAGTCAATAGTAATTTCAAGGAATATTTCTCAAATAAGGCCTTAAGTATTACTTGACATATTTCCTGTATAGCTGGTTTTTCCTTAAAAAATAAAAAATAATATAGTTGCAGGAGGTATTAAAAACTAGTTGAATAAGTTTTTAAAAATAAAATTAAGAGGGGTCTTAATGGAAGATAATTTCAACAAGCATCTAGGCAATAAGCTTAAGCTTAGAAGATTGGCTTTAGGTTTAACTCAAACTAAGGTAGCAAAAGCAATTAACGTTACGTTTCAACAAATTCAGAAGTATGAAAAAGGTACAAATGGAGTTAGCTCTATTAGATTACTTCAACTTTCAAACTATTTGAAAGTTCCAATTAATTATTTTTTTGAAGATTTTTCAGAATACTTAATAAATCTCGAAAAATCTCAAGAGGGCCATATGAATGTAAATTATAACTTTTTAGTTAAATTATATTCAGAGTTAAATGCAGACCAAAAATTAAAATTTAATAAATCTTTACAAGTATCTAGTAATATTTCTAAAGTCGGATAACTTTTTTGGCTCCTCGGGCAGGACTCGAACCTGCGACCAATTGATTAACAGTCAACTGCTCTACCAACTGAGCTACCGAGGAATATTAAAAATCTCAACTTACTTTTTTTTAAGAGTAAAACAAGAATTTTTTTGGAGGCAACGCCCGGAATCGAACCGGGATACAAGGATTTGCAATCCTCTGCGTAACCATTCCGCCACGTTGCCGGATGTTTTAGTATATAGCTACAAGGAGTTTTATATAAAATATTTGTAATTAGTCTATCAAATAACGATCTAATTTGATTATTGTTAATTTAGATTAATAAATTATAAACTACTTAATCCATGAATAGTGATAAATATATACATTCTGAAGTAGAAGATAATATTTATTCATATTGGGAAAAAAACGAATTATTTAAACCTAAGAAAAATTCAAAAAAATACTCAATTGTTATTCCACCACCTAATGTAACAGGAAGCTTGCATATGGGTCATGCTCTAAACAATTCCATTCAAGATCTTTTAGTTCGTTATTATCGAATGAATAATTACGAAACTTTGTGGCAACCAGGAACTGATCATGCAGGAATAGCTACTCAAGCTCTTGTTGAAAAAAAACTTGAAAAAGACAATTTAAATAAAAATGATTTAGGTAGAGAAAAATTTATTGAAAAAGTGTGGGAATGGAAAAATCAATATGGAGACATTATTATTAATCAGCTTAAAAAGCTCGGGTGCTCATGTGATTGGTCTAGAAACGCTTTTACAATGGATGAAAATTTATCAAAATCAGTAGTAAAAGTTTTTGTTGAATTACATAAAAAAAAATTAATTTATAAAGCAGAAAAATTAGTCAATTGGGACACAGTTTTAAAAACAGCAATATCCGATCTAGAGGTTGATCAAAGGGAAATGAACTCAAAGATTTACTATATAAAATACCCAATAGATAATTCATCAGATTTTATAACTATTGCAACTACTAGACCTGAAACAATGCTTGGAGATACAGCTATTGCCGTTAATCCAAAAGATAAAAGATTTAAAAAATATGTGGGCAAAACTGTCACTATCCCAATTGTAGGTAGAAAAATAAAAATTATAAAAGACAATTACGCAGATCCAGAACAAGGAACTGGTGCATTAAAGATTACCCCAGCTCATGACTTTAATGATTATGATGTTGGGCAAAGAAACAAGCTTGAAATTATTAATGTGTTCACCGAAGAGGGTAAAATAAATGATAATGCACCTAGAGATTATGTTGGATTAGATAGATTTGAAGCACGTAAAAAAATTTTAAACGAGTTAAAAGAAAATAATTTTTTTGCTAAAGAAGAAAATATTAAAAATAAAATACCATATGGGGATAGATCAAATTCAGTTATTGAACCTTTTTTAACAGAACAATGGTTTGTGAATGCAAAAAAATTATCTGTTAAAGCTAAGCAAATAGTTAAATCAAAAAAAACAAATTTCTTTCCAGAAAATTGGTCAAAGACTTATTTTCAATGGATGAATAATATTGAGCCTTGGTGTATTTCTAGACAACTTTGGTGGGGCCATCAAATACCAGCTTGGTATGGTCCTGATAAAAAAATCTTTGTTGCAACAAGTGAAACTGACGCAAAAAAACAAGCTAAAAAGTTTTATAAAAAAGATGTAGTAATTAACAGAGATCCTGATGTTTTAGATACATGGTTTTCATCTGGTTTATGGCCTTTTGCAACATTAGGTTGGCCTGATAAAAAAGATTTTGTTAAAAAATTTTATCCAACAACTGTTTTAGTAACTGGTTTTGATATTATTTTCTTTTGGGTTGCTAGAATGATGATGTTTGGAATGGAATTTTTAAATAAAGAACCATTTAAAGATATTTACGTTCATGCCTTAGTTAGAGATGAAAAAGGACAAAAAATGTCTAAGTCGAAAGGAAATGTAATTGATCCATTAGATTTAATTGAAAAGTATAGTGCAGATGCTTTAAGATTTACTCTTCTTTCAATGGCCTCACCAGGAACAGATGTTAAACTTTCAGAGGATAGAGTTAAGGGATATAGAAACTTTTTAAATAAATTATGGAATGCTAATAATTTTTTAATTACCAATAAATGTGATTTTAACAAAACTGATAAAGTTCCTAAAATTTCACTAAATATTAATAAATGGATTTATTCAGAACTAATTCAAACCAAAGATAAAATTCAGAAAAATCTTAAAGATTACCGATTTGATGAAGCAGCAAAAAATGCCTACCAGTTTGCTTGGCACTCCTATTGCGACTGGTACATTGAGCTTTCAAAGACTATTCTGTTTTCAGATGATGAAAAATCTAAAGAAGAGGTAAAAGAAGTATCAGCTTATATATTTAAACAAATACTTGTTATTCTTCATCCATTTATTCCATTTGTTACTGAGAAAATCTGGTTAAAAAATAAATTTGATAAATCAGATAAGAATTTCTTAATGCACGCTAATTGGCCATCAGGCAAAGCTAAGAAAGATCAATCTAAGAAAGATGTAGAGAGTATCATCAATATTATTTCTGAACTTAGATCCTTTAAAAATGAGCTAAATGTTAGCCCAGGTTCATTTATTGATATTTCAATTAACAAAATTGCTAAAAAAAATAAAACATTAATGACCAATAATGAAATTATTCTTAAAAAGCTTGGTCGTATCAATAATTTCTATAATAAAGACCAAAAAAAGCCCTCAGCTACATTGGTTATATCTGGCGATATATTTAAGATTTATTTTGATGAAAATGTAGATTTAAATCTAATAAAAGAAAACTTAGTTAAAAGACAGAACAAATATCAAGAGGAAATGGACAAAATATCTCAACGATTATCTAATAAAGGATTTACCGATAGAGCTCCAAAAAATATTGTTGAACAAGAAAAAACTAACTATAGTAATTTAAAAAATGATATCAAAAAAATATCATTAACAATTGAAAGTTTATAATGCGGAAGTTTAATAAGAAGAAATTACCAAGCAGACATACATCTTTAGGAGCTGATAGGGCCCCACATAGATCATTTTACTATGCAATGGGTGAGACAGAAAAAGATGTCTCAAAACCCTTTATAGGCGTTGTATCAACATGGAATGAAGCAGCGCCATGTAATATTGCATTAATGAGACAAGCACAATCTGTTAAAAAAGGTGTTAGAGCCTTTGGTGGAACACCAAGAGAATTTTGTACAATTACTGTAACTGATGGTATCGCAATGGGTCATGAAGGAATGAAATCTTCTTTAATCTCTAGAGAAGTAATAGCAGATAGTGCTGAATTAACTGTTAGAGGTCATTGTTATGATGCATTAGTAGGTATTGCAGGTTGTGATAAATCTTTACCAGGTTTGATGATGTCGATGGTTCGATTAAATGTTCCAAGTGTTTTTATTTATGGAGGATCAATACTACCAGGAAGATATAAAGGAAAAGATGTAACTGTTGTAGATGTTTTTGAGGCAGTTGGAAAACATTCATCAGGGCAAATGTCAGCAAAAGAATTAAGAAAACTTGAATTAGTTGCGTGTCCAAGTGCAGGTGCATGTGGTGGTCAATTTACTGCAAATACAATGGCCTGCGTATCAGAAGCAATTGGTTTAGCTTTACCCTATTCAGCAGGAACACCAGCTCCTTATGAAGAAAGAGATAAGTACGCAAAATTAAGTGGTAAAATGGTAATGGAACTATTAGCAAAAAAAATTAAACCAAGAGATATTGTTACAAAAAAAGCATTAGAAAATGCTGCAACAATTGTTGCTGCAACAGGAGGATCAACAAATGCGGCTTTACATTTACCTGCTATTGCAAATGAAGCTGGAATTAAATTTGATTTAATGGATGTTGCAAAAATATTTAAAAAAACTCCTTACCTTGCTGATTTAAAACCAGGTGGAAAATACGTTGCAAAAGATATGTGGTTAGCAGGTGGTGTACCAATGTTATTAAAAACTCTTTATGATGGCGGTTATATTCATGGTGATTGTATGACAGTTACTGGAAAGACAATGAAAGAAAATTTAAAGGGAATTAAATTTAATCAAAAACAAAAAGTTTTAAGAGCTTATAATAAACCATTATCACCAGATGGAGGTGTGGTTGGATTAAAAGGTAATTTAGCTCCCGATGGAGGAATTGTAAAAATTGCAGGACTTAAAAAATTACAGTTTACTGGAAGAGCAAGATGTTTCGATAATGAAGAAAGTGCAATGAAAGCAGTTCAAAGTAAAAAATACAAAGATGGTGATGTAATTATTATTAGATACGAAGGCCCAGTAGGTGGACCAGGTATGAGAGAAATGCTTTCAACAACAGGTGCAATTTATGGACAAGGTAAAGGAGAGAAGGTTGCTTTAATTACTGATGGAAGATTTTCTGGGGCTACAAGAGGCTTTTGTGTAGGCCATGTTGGACCTGAGGCAGCATTAGGTGGTCCAATCGCTTTATTACGTAATGGAGATATGATTGATATCGATGCTAAGAGGGGAACTATTAATGTTCGATTAACTATCGCTCAATTAGCTTCAAGAAAAAGAAAATGGAAGGCTAGAAAGTCTGATTTTGGATCAGGCACTCTTTGGAAATACGCTCAAACAGTTGGACCTGCTTATTTAGGAGCACCAACTCATCCAGGTAAGAAAAAAGAGGTAAAGGATTACTCAAAAATTTAATGAAAAAAAAATTTTTAATTGTTGTTGCTAATTATTATAAAGATATTTCTGATGGTTTATTAAAAAGTGCAAAAAAAAATCTTCCTTCGAAATCAAAAGTTAAAATAATTAAAGTGCCTGGGGTATTTGAACTACCTGTAACAATATCAAAAAATATAAATAAATTTGACGCATTTATTGCTTTAGGATGTGTAATTAAAGGACAAACACCACATTTTAACTTTATTTCTAAAGCATCAACGGATGCTATAATGCAACTCTCGATTAGTAATAAAAAACCTATAGGAAACGGTATAATAACCTGTCTGAATATGAAACAAGCTAAGTCAAGAAAAACCAAAGGTAATGAGGCAGCTAAAGCTGTTTTGTCGGTTTTATCTCAGAAATGAGAAGTTTATTTTCTCCAAAAAATAACCCCAGAGTTATCATTATACAAAAGTTATATGGTAATTTTTTTAATGAAGATGAGTTTATAGTTTTCCCTAAACATAGATTTAAAAAATTCATAAAAGATGTAGTTTCTGGTACTATTGAAAGAAATGAAATAATATTAGACGAAATTAATAATAATATTGGAGATAAATTTGATTTTAATAAACTAGATAAAGTTTTTCAAGTTATTTTAAAATCGGCTGCATATGAATTATTATATAAACCTAATCTTTCTATTAACATAATTATTAAAGAATATTTAAATGCATCTAATTTTTTTTTAGAGAATTCCCAGACAAAATATTTAAATGCTTTACTTGATGTTATTGCTAAAAAGATAAGACAAAATAATGCAAGAGTTTGATCTTATAAAAAAATATTTTTTAAAGTTATCAAAAAATAATAGAGGTGCACTCAATTTAAATGATGATGTTTTTTTTGATAAATCTAATAAATTAGTAGTTTCTATTGATACTTATGTGGAAGGTGTACATTTTGTAGATTTCACAAAACCAGATCTGGTTATAAAAAAAATTATAAGATCATCAATTTCAGATTTAATTTGCAAAGGTGTTAAACCAAAATATTATTTTATATCAGGTTCTGGAAATACGAAATCATTTTCAAAAAAGAATCTAAAGAAAATTTCAAAATCTTTAAAAAAAGAACAGAAAAAGTATAATATTTTTTTGTGTGGTGGTGATACTGTAGTATCAAAAAAAACAAGTTTTACTATTGCAAGTTTAGGTTTTTCAGAAAAAATAATCAAAAGAAATAACGCTCGATTAAATGATAATATTTTTGTAACTGGTAATTTAGGTGATAGTTTTGCTGGTTTAAAAATTTTAAAAAAAAATATATCTGTTAAAAATAATCTAAAACAATACTTTGTAAATAAATATTATTCACCCGATCTACATTTAAATTTATCGAGCAAATTATTTACTTTTGCAAATACATCGATTGATATATCTGATGGTTTAATTGCAGATCTAGAAAAACTTATTAATAATCAAAAACTTTCATACAAATTATTTTTAGATAAAATTCCTATTTCACAAAATTTAGAAAACTTAATTAAATCAAAAAATTTAGATAAAAAATTCTTCATTTCAAAAGGTGATGACTTTGAAATCTTATTTACAGCAAAAAATTCTAAATCAAGAATCATTAATAATATTGGCAAATCTCTTGGTCTAAAGATTTCAAAAATTGGAAAAATTTGTTCCAGTAATCAAAAATCACAAATTATTGATCAAAAAGGTGACGAAATTGCCATTAAAGACAAAGGTTATAGTCACAATTTTTAAAAGTTAATTATTGCCTTTTATGTTTTTTTTTGTATTGTCCCTGACTTATATTTAACAACCAATAACTAATTTAAGGTTTATATGAACTCAACTATAGAAACAATTCTTTTATATACAATTGCTGCAGGCTTCTTATCAATTATTTATGGATATTTTACAGGAAAAAATATCTTAAATTCAAGTGCTGGTAATTCAAAAATGCAAGAAATTGCATCAGCAATTCAGATTGGTGCCAAAGCATATCTAGCTAGACAATATAAAACAATAGCTATTGTTGGTGTTGTGGTTTTGATAATAGTTAGTTTTGCTTTTAGCCCTCTAGTTGGTTTGGGTTATTTATTGGGCGCTACTCTATCTGGTATCGCTGGATATGTGGGTATGTTAGTTTCTGTTGAAGCCAATGTCAGAACTGCTGAAGCATCTAGAAAAGGTTTAGCTAGTGGATTAGCAGTTGCTTTTAAATCTGGTGCTGTAACCGGTATGTTGGTTGCAGGTTTGGCTTTATTATCAATAGCAGTTTACTATTACCTATTATTAAAATTTAGTATTGATGAAAGAGAAATAGTTAATGCGTTAGTTGCATTAGGTTTTGGAGCTTCATTAATATCAATTTTTGCAAGATTAGGTGGTGGTATATTCACAAAAGGAGCTGATGTCGGTGCAGATTTAGTTGGAAAAGTTGAGGCTGGAATACCAGAAGACGATCCAAGAAACCCTGCCGTTATTGCTGACAATGTTGGTGATAATGTTGGAGATTGTGCGGGTATGGCCGCAGATTTGTTTGAGACTTATGCAGTCACTATTGTAGCTACAATGGTCTTATCTTCTATTTTCTTCCCAGGGGATATGTCAATGATGATTTATCCTCTAACAATAGGTGGAGCTTGTATTCTAACTTCTATATTAGGAACTTTTTTTGTAAAACTTGGTAAAAGTAAAAACGTAATGAATGCATTATATAAAGGATTTGTTGTTTCTGCTTTATCTTCTTTAGTAGTTCTTTATCCAGTAACTGATTATGTATTGGGATTAGATAATGTATATAATCTAAACGAGATATCCTTTACTGGTATGAGTTTGTATTATTGTGGAATTATTGGTTTAATTATTACAGGATTATTGATATGGATAACTGAATACTATACTGGTACAAATTATAGACCTGTTAGAAGTGTTGCAAGATCTTCTACTACTGGCCATGGAACTAATGTAATTCAAGGATTAGCAATTTCACTAGAAGCTACAGCAATCCCTGCTTTAATAATTGTTGGTGGAATTCTTTTAACTAACCATATCGCTGGTTTATATGGAATAGCAATTTCTGTAACAACAATGTTAGCATTAGCAGGAATGGTTGTGGCTTTAGACGCTTATGGTCCTGTAACGGATAATGCAGGAGGAATAGCGGAAATGTCAAAACTACCTAATAATGTTAGAAAAACTACAGATGCATTAGATGCTGTAGGTAATACTACTAAAGCTGTTACCAAAGGTTATGCTATTGGTTCTGCTGGATTAGGAGCTTTAGTTCTTTTTGCTGCTTACACAGAAGACATAAAACATTTTTCAAAAGTTGCTGGTTCAAAATTAGAAGGCATCGTTGTAACTTTTGATCTATCAAATCCATACGTAGTTGTTGGTTTACTAATAGGTGGAATGCTTCCATATTTATTTGGTTCAATGGGAATGCAAGCTGTTGGAAGAGCAGGTGCAGCTGTTGTTGTCGAAGTTAGAAGACAGTTTAAGAAATTTCCAGGCATTATGAAAAAAAAGCAAAAGCCAGATTATGCTAAATTAGTTGATTTATTAACTGTAGCAGCAATAAAAGAAATGATCATCCCATCTTTGTTACCGGTGTTATCACCTATAGTTTTATATTTTGTTATCTTTGTTATTGGTGGTCAAGTTGCTGCTTTAGCATCTGTTGGTGCAATGCTTTTAGGTGTAATTATAACAGGTTTATTCGTTGCAGTTTCAATGACTGCAGGCGGTGGAGCATGGGATAATGCTAAAAAATTTATAGAAGACGGTAATCACGGTGGGAAAGGTTCTGAAGCACACAAGGCTGCTGTAACTGGTGATACCGTAGGAGATCCTTACAAAGATACAGCTGGGCCAGCTGTTAATCCCATGATTAAGATAACTAATATAGTAGCTTTACTTTTATTATCAGTAATTGCTAGTTAGTATTTTTAATCAACTTTTTTTCTTTTGCCTAGCGGGTCGTTAATTTTTTGTCTCATACTTGATAGGAAGTCGTAAATAAATGTGTCTTTTTTATATTTTTTTTCTGTTTTGAGTGACGAAAAATCAATTTTGTTTATATCATTTATATCATAAAAAATTTTATCTACTAATAAGCCTCTATTATCTATTTCAACAATTAATACATTATTAACAATAATCTTTTCTTTACTGAATTTTATTAACTTTTCATTAGAAATTTCTCTTTCTAAAAAAATCCATATATCATTATCAAATGTACTTTTTGTAGAAGGCGGACCTAGTATGAGCTGGATGTCATTTTTATTCGTTATATTTATAAATAAATCTTTTTGTTTTTCGCCAAGATTTCTGACACCATGTTTTTTAACAACCTTGTTAAATGTACAATTTGTTACTATCAAAGAAAATAGAATTATATATAATATTTTAAACATGAAAGATAAATATATTAATCTTTATAATAATTTAATAAATTACACCAGAAATAAAAATCTGTATTTAGACTTAAATCGTAAAGATAATTTTTCTGATCGTTTAACTCTTTTTTTATTACATTTTGCTTTTTTTTTAAAAAATTTCAAAAATGATCAAAATAAAGCTATTTTACAAGAAATATACGATTTTAATTTTAGACAAATTGAACTTAGTATTCGTGAAATTGGTTATGGAGATCAATCGATAAATAAAAAAATGAAAGATTATGTTAATTTATTACATTCAATGATCTCAGAAGTTCATTTTTGGGATAATCTTGAAAAAAAGACTAAGATTAAAAAAATTTCAATTTTCTTTCAAGATTTTACAAAAATTGATTATTTAGTTGAATATTTTGAAGATTTTAATCAAAAATTAAGCAAAAAAAAATTTGAATTTTTTTTAGAACAGTGTAATTAAGCATAATGGCTGTACCAAAAAGAAAACAAACACCATCTAGAACGGGCATGAGAAGATCTCAAAATATGAAATTCTCATCTAAAAATATAATTGAGGATAAGAACTCTGGTGAATATAGGTTATCTCACCATCTAGATTTAAAAACTGGCATGTATAAAGGCCGTCAAGTTATAGATCCTAAGGAATAAATAAATTAAGATCAAAAAATGTCAGATTTAATCAAGATTGCTGTTGATGCAATGGGTGGTGATGGTTCACCTAAAAAAATAGTTGATGGAATTATTCATAATCATAAGTCAAATAAACAAAATTTTTATAAGATTTTTGGTGATGAAAACGAAATAAATAAATTTATTGACAAAAAAATTAATAAAAATTTTTATAAAATTATTAATACAAAAAATACTGTAAAAAGTACGGATAGTCCTCTGGAAGCTGCAAAAAGAGGTAAAGATACTAGTATGTGGTTAGCTATAGAAAGTGTTAAGAAAAAAGAAAGTGATATTGTTATATCGGCAGGAAATACAGGGGCATTATTAGTAATTGCAAAATTAAATCTTAAAATGATCGAAAATATAGATAAACCAGCTTTATCTGCATTATGGCCTAATAAAAGTGGGATGAGTGTAGTTTTAGATCTTGGTGCAAATATAGAATGTAGTTCAAAAAATTTAGTTGATTTTTCTATTATGGGAGCCTCTCTTTATAAGTCACTATATCCACTTAAAAGTCCTAATGTTGCATTATTAAATATTGGTTCTGAAGAACTCAAGGGAAATGAAATTATTAAAGAAACTTTTCAAATTTTAAACACCAAAAAAACACATGACTTTAATTTTTCTGGATATATAGAAGGAAATCAACTTATGAATGGTGATGTAAATGTTATAGTCTCAGATGGATTTACTGGTAATGTTGCCTTAAAAACAGCAGAAGGTACCGCAAACTTTATTATAAGTGAATTAAAAAAAGCTCTGTCTGGTAATTTGTTAGGAAAAATTTCATCCTTATTAAACATTTTTAATCTAAGAAAATTTAAGAAGCGACTAGATCCTAGATTATATAATGGGGCAATATTCATTGGTCTAGATACTCCTGTTGTAAAAAGCCATGGAGGAACTGATTTTATTGGATTCTCAAGTTCACTAGATGTCTGTAATAGAATTGTTAAAGGGAATTTGATAAATAAGATTAAAGATAATTTAAAATGAGACTCAATTTAACTAAAAAAGATTTAGTTAAATCTGTATATATGCAAATTGGTTTTTCAAAACAGATTTGTGAAAGTCTAATTGATGAATTCTTTTCTTTAATTGTTTCAAATCTTATTAAAGAAAAAAAAGTAAAAATATCTAAATTTGGAACTTTTATAATTAGAACAAAGAGTTCAAGAATTGGGAGAAATCCCAAAACTAAAGAAAAAAAGATTATTTCTAAAAGAAACGTTGTTTTATTTAAAGCATCAAAAGAATTTAAAAATTTTGTAAATATTAAAAACAATGAATAAAATTGATGATTCTTACAAAACTATTGGACAGGTTGTAAAATTGTTGGGTTTAAGATCAAAAAAAGGTAATACATTACCAACTCACACAATAAGATTCTGGGAAAAAAATTTTAAACAAATTAAGCCAAAAATTCTTAATGGAAACAGAAGATATTATGATAATAAAAATATTGAATTATTGAGAAAAGTTCATTTTTTATTAAAGGACCAAGGTATGACTATAAATGGGGTAAAAAAGGTTTTAGACCACAACCAAACTTTAAAACTTGACGAAACATTAAATCATTCTATAAGAGCAAATAGTTTAAAAAAAAAATTAATTAATATTTCTAAAATAATAAAAAGTTTGAAAATTAAATAATGGCAAAAAAAACTCATATTAAAGTAAGATTAGTACCTGAGTCAAAACCTGACAGTCCTTTTTTTTATTATGTTAAAAAACCTGCAGGTGGTGAAAAAGCTAAGATAAAATTAAAAGTTAAAAAGTATAATCCAGCTACTCGTAAACATGAGGTTTTTATTGAGAAAAAACTTCCACCTCATAGCAAATAATTATTTTTTTTTAAAATTTCTTTTTTCAAAATCAATATAAGCAAATATCATATTTTTCCATATTCTATTGGTTATTTTAGGATCTATACCATTACTTAAAGATTTATTTTTTATATTCCTTAATATCATTTTGATTCTTTTTTTATCAATGATTTGATTTTTTTTTTCTTTTATAGCTAAAACTTTTTTTACAAGATTAGTTCTTTTTTTAATAATTCTTATTAAAGAATTATCTAATTTATCTAATTTTAATCTAATTATACTTAATTTTTTTTTATTCAATGGCGACATTTATATATTTGGAATATTAGAAAAATATTATATTTATCCGTCTATGTATACAATAAATCCAAAAATTAATAATCAACTATCTTTATGGTTAATTATGATGTTTTGGTTTATTTCCATTATGATTGTGGTCGGTGGTCTCACAAGATTAACAGACTCAGGATTATCTATTACTAAATGGCAATTATTTTCAGGTTTTTTTCCTCCACTGAATAATGATGATTGGTTAAGATATTTTAACCTGTATAAAGAAATTCCAGAGTTTAAAATTCAAAATTATAATATGACGATAAATGAATTTAAAATTATTTTTTGGTGGGAATGGGCGCATAGATTTTTGGGAAGATTAATTGGTATTGCATTCCTAATACCACTTATATATTTTTCATTTAAATTAAGAATAAATCAACTTTTAAATCTTTATTTCATTTTTTTTCTTATTTGTTTCCAGGGTTTTATTGGATGGTATATGGTTAAAAGTGGTTTAGTTGAAAGAACAGATGTAAGCCATTTTAGATTATCATCTCATTTGCTCATCGCTTTCTTAATCTTATCATTAGTTTTCTGGAACTATTTAAAAACTAGATTAATAAAAAAAACTAATAATAGAATTAACTTTTATTTTCCGTTTTTTTTTTTAATATTAGTTTTCATTCAAATAGGAGTTGGCGCCTTTGTATCAGGTATGGATGCAGGATTAATTTATAATACTTGGCCATTAATGGGTGAAACGTATTTCCCAGATGATAATGATCCTATAAATTTATTAAGATTATCAATTTTTAATGACCCATCACTTGTTCAATTTATTCATCGAAACTTAGCTTATTTTATTGGAGTGTTTTATTTATTTATATTCTGTTTTGTTTACACAAAAAAATATAATGAACTTTATAAATCAATTAATACCTTGGGTTTTTTTATAATTTTACAAATTATATTGGGTATTTTTACAGTGTTATATGGTGCTCATATTTATATAGCAGCCTTGCATCAATTAAGTTCTATTTTTTTAGTAAGTTCAAGTATTTATTTTTTTTATATAAATTCAAGATTTAACTAACAGCTTTTAAAGTTCTTTTTGAAGATTTATTTAAAGCTTGATCTAGATCTTCGATAATATCATCAATATGTTCAATTCCAATGCAAAGTCTTACATATCCCTGAGTAACCCCAGAAGCAGCAAGTTGTTTTGAATCTAGCTGACTATGAGTCGTGCTTGCTGGATGTGTAGCAAGACTTCTTGCATCACCAATGTTAGCAACATGATAAAACATTTTTAATGACTCTATAAATTTTTTACCGGAATCAATGCCACCTTTCAGTTCAATTCCTATCATTGCGCCATTACCATTCTTTAAATATTGTTTTGCTCTATCTGATATTTTTTTTTCATGTTTAGTAGAATAAATTACCTTTGAAACTTCTTTATGTTTAGATAGAAAATCAACAACTTTTTCAGCATTTTCACAATGTTGTTTCATTCTTAAAGCTACGGTTTCTAGACCCTGTATTATAGAAAATGCATTATCAGGTGCTAAAGATGAACCAAGATCTCTTAATAGACAAACTCTTGCTCGAATAGCAAATGGTATGTTTGCTCCAGTTAATTCTGGTACAGCTTTTCCCCATATTACTCCATTATAACTTGGATCAGGTTCATTAAATAATGGTTGTCTTTTAGGATCAGCAGTCCAATCAAAGTTACCTGCATCTACAATACTACCAGCTACAACTGTACCATGTCCTCCAATATATTTTGTAAGGGAATGAATTGTTATGGCAGCACCATGATCTATTGGTTTACATATTACCGGAGCTGCTGTGTTGTCCATTATTAAAGGTATACTATATTTTTTACCAATATTTGAAACCTCTCTAATTGGAAAAACTCTTAAATATGGATTTGGAAGTGTCTCACCATAAAAAGCTCTAGTTTTATCATCAACAAGTTTTTCAAAATTCTTTGGATCAATAGGATCTGCATATCTTATTTCAATGCCTAGTTTACTTAAAGTATTAGTAAAAAGAGATACTGTTCCCCCATAAAGATCAGTTGAACTAATAATATTATCTCCAGCTTGAGCAACATTTAATATTGCAAATGTTGAAGCAGTTTGTCCTGACGAAACAGTTAAACATGCTAAACCACCTTCCAATTCAGCTAATCTTTTTTCTAAAACATCATTAGTTGGATTCATTATTCTTGTATATATATTTCCAAATTCTTCTAATTTGAAAAGTTTAGCAGCATGTTCTGTATTGTCGAACTGGTAAGCAGTTGTTCTATATATTGGAACAGCAACAGCATTAGTTGTTGGGTCTTTTCTGTAGTCTCCACCATGTAAAGCTATGGTTTCAGGATGATTTCTTTTTTTATTCATTTAACTCCTTTTTTAGTGCTTAAGCATAGTGCAAGGCGCACAATATAGTTCAAATGCCTACCGAATATGATGTAAAATTCCTTTTTAGCAGTTGTAAGCCCGCAATAGGATTAAATCGGCATATTAAGTTTTAGCAGATTAGACTTATTTTACAAGGTAAATATAAAATTGACATTATAAACAATAACAGTATTAATCCTCGCACAATGACAAAATTCTTAAAAAAAGACCAAGTTGTCTCAAAATGGTATGAAATCGATGCATCTAATGCTGTAGTAGGAAGGCTTGCAAGTGTAGTGTCAAAAATTATTAGAGGAAAAAATAAGACTACTTACACCCCTCATATGGATGATGGAGATTTTGTAGTTGTTAAAAATATTGAACTAATAAAATTTACAGGCAAAAAATTTTCAAATAAAAAATATTACAGACATACTGGTTATCCTGGTGGAATTAAAGAAGTCACACCAGAAAAATTAAGCAAAACAAAACCTAGTGAGGTATTAAAACTTGCTGTTAAAAGAATGTTGCCAGGAGGAGTACTTGGTAAAAAACAATTAACAAAATTAAAGATTTACTCAGGTAACGAACATCCCCATTCTTCACAAAATCCAAAAATTATAGAGTTAAATAAACTTAATGTTAAAAATACTATAAGAAATTAATATGGAAAATGTTCAAAATAATACAAAGTTATCTAAAATTAATTTAGATTTTAAAGATAGTAAATATGCCACTGGCAGACGTAAAACTTCAATAGCAAAAGTTTGGTTAAAAAAAGGTTCAGGAAAAATTTATGTGAATGGGAAACTATTTAATGAATATTTTGCTAGTGATAATCATAAAATGCTTATCACAAGACCATTTGAATTGATAAATCAAGCCACTGAATATGATGTCAGATGTAGTGTTAAAGGTGGTGGTCCAACCGGTCAAGCTGGGGCCATGGTACACGGAATATCTAAAGCTTTAATAATGTTTGATGACAAATTTAAGTCCACTTTAAAGATTGAAAAATTTACCACAAGAGATTCTAGGGAAGTAGAGAGAAAAAAACCTGGAAGAAAAAAAGCCAGAAGAAGCTTCCAATTCTCTAAAAGATAATTCTTTTTTAACCATTTACTGTTATAATAAATTATGCATAAGCTTAACACTTTAATTGCTGGTTCAACTGGTTACATTGGAATTCAGTTGGTAAAACTCTTAATTAAACACAAAAATATTAAAATAAAATATCTATGTGGAAATTCATCTATAGGTAAAAATGTTTCTTATTATGATAAATATTTAAAATCAAAAAAATTACCAAAAATTATAAGATTTAATAAAAAACTTTTGAAAGAAATTGATATAATTTTCACAGCTTTACCTAATGGAGAAGCTCAACAAATTTCAAAAAATTTATTAAAGAAAAATACTCTGATTGATCTTTCAGCTGATTTTAGATTAAAAAAGGCTTCAGATTATCTTAAATGGTATAAACAAAAACATAAAGCTGCAAATAATATAAAAAAAAGTATCTACGCTTTACCAGAAATAGTTAGTGATAAAGTAAAAAAATTTAATATTATTGGATGTCCTGGTTGTTATCCTACTTCAATTCTATTAGCATTAATACCATTGATTAAAAAGAAAGCGATTAAATTAAATAATATAATTATAGACTCTAAATCTGGCTATTCTGGAGCGGGTAGAAGCGTACATGAAAAATATAAGAATAAAAACTTATATGAGTCTCTTAGTGCATATGGAGTTGGTTTTCATCGACACAATTCTGAAATTAATCAAGAATTAAATAACAATTCTAATTCTAAAATCAATTTCAGTTTTACTCCTCATTTAAGTCCAATGTTTAAAGGAATCTTGAGTACAATCTACATTGATCTAAAATTAAATTTTTCAATTAAGAAGATTCATAATATTTTAAAAAAATTTTATAAGAATGATAAATTTGTTAAAATCAAGAGTATTAATTCGTTACTTAGTACCAATGAAGTTATTAATACAAACAACTGTTATATTTCCGTATGTAAAACAGCACATAAGAATAAAATAATTGTATTGTCAACAATAGACAATTTAATCAAGGGTGGGGCAGGACAAGCTATACAAAATATGAATATAAAATTTGATTTTAATATTGACGAAGGTTTAAAATGAGAAAAGCATTTATTTTATTTTTTGTTTTACTATCTACATGTTCGCCTAGATCAGTTACTAATAATGAAATATTATCTAGGGAAATGTCTTTTGAAGAATTCAAAGTTGAACTTGAAAAGTATGCAATAAGTAATCCGTACCCAAATATAGATGAATAAAATAAATAAACATGTTAACATTGCTATAGTAGGTTTGGGTCAAATTGGGAATTATCTTTACAACGAATTAAAATTAAAGAGTAAAGAAATTAAAAAAAAAACTGGAAAAAAAATTAAGATAGTTGCAATTTCGGCAAAAAATAAAAATAAAAAAAGAAAATTTTCGATTGATAAAAAAATCTTTTATTCTGATCCTTTAAAAATTTTCAAAAAAGAGAAAGTTGATATATTATTTGAAATTATAGGATTATCTGATGGTATATCAAAAAAAATTGTTGAGACAGCTCTTAAAAATAAGATAAATGTGATAACCCCAAATAAAGCCTTAATAGCTAAACATGGAGACTACTTATCTAAAATAGCTGAAAAAAATAATGTTAGTTTAGAATTTGAAGCAGCAGTTGCAGGAGGTATTCCAATACTAAGGACTATAAAAGATGGTTTAGCAACAAATAATATTAAAAAAGTTTATGGAATTCTTAATGGTACAACAAATTACATTTTAACCGAAATGGAAAATACAAACCAAACTTTTGAAAAAGTTTTAAAAAAAGCTCAGAAGCTTGGATATGCTGAACCTGGAAATCCTATTCTTGATTTAAATGGATTTGATGCTTTTGCTAAAGTAAGAATTTTATCTGCTCTTGCTTTTAATAATCAAATTTCCAAACATAAATGTATAATGGAGGGTATCGAAAATATTGATTTAAAAGATATTAAGATTGCAAGTCAATTAAATCTGAGAATAAAATTACTTGGAATTTCTGAAATTATAAATAATTGTTTATTTGAAACTGTTCACCCATCTTTAGTAAATAAAAGTTCTTATATAGGTAATGTGAATGGTGTGATGAATGCTGTAATTACTCAAGGTAAACCAGTAGGTGAGAGTGTTTTACAAGGTGAGGGTGCTGGTGCAGGGCCAACATCATCTTCATTATTATCAGATTTGCTAAGTATTTTAAGGGACAATATAAATAAACCATTTGGAATTCCATTTAATAAAAGAAAAAAATTAAAATTATTTAACAGTAATTATTACACAAATTCATTATATTTAAGATTTGAAGTTAAAGATAAATCTGGTGTGCTATCATTAATTACAAATAGACTGGCAAAGTATAAAATCTCTATAAAAAGAATAATTCAAACACCGGACAAGATAAATAAAAAAGCTACCATCGTGATAATTACCCATAAAACAACTGAAATTAATGCAAAAAGATGTTTATCAATTTTTAAAGTAAACAAAAATTTTCTCAAATTTCCAACCTTAATTAGATTGTATAATTAATGGAAATATTTTTTAAAGTCTTTGATGTATTATTTCCAGTATTCTTAACAATATCTATTGGATATTGGTATGGAAAAAAAAATTCTAAGTTTGATACCTCAATGATTACAACTTTCGCAGGAACTATTGGATTACCCTGTATTATTTTCTATTCATTAACTATTTCAAATATCGAATTTGATACTTTCTTAAAATTTTCAAAGTTTATCATTTATTATGTTTTGGTTTTTTCTTTAATTGGTCTTATTGTAATTAAATTTTTTAACAACGATATTTACAGGTTATTACCACCTATTATTTTACCTAATACTGGTAATATGGGCATGCCACTTTGTTTGTTTGCATATGGAACAGAGGGATTGTCCATTGCGACTGCTATTACTTCAATTATATTAGTATTACATTTCAGTTTAAATATTCTTTTATCAAGTAGAAAATTTTCGTTTGAACATTTTCCATATTAATTTCTTATAGTA
>JACWEO010000006.1 GCA_014653355.1 Pelagibacterales bacterium SAG-MED47
GCTGTTGCTTCAGTTGGATTCGATTATATCGGATTCTTTCATATGCCTCTGATTGAGATAAACGCCAGTCTTTAATTTTAGCATGATCCCCAGATAATAATACTTCTGGGACTGACTTTTCTTCCCAAATTTGAGGTTTTGTATATTGAGGGTATTCTAAAAGACCATTTTCAAAGGTTTCATCAATAGAGGATTTTACATTTCCCAAAACCCCAGGCAAAAGTCTTAAAATACTATCAAGTACTACCAGTGCAGCAGTTTCACCTCCAGATAAAACATAATCTCCTATACTTATTTCTTCAATATTCCTTGTGGTCAAAACTCTTTCATCTACTCCTTCGAAGTTACCACAAATTAAAGATATTGATTTCTCTAGTGATAAATCTTTTGCAAGTTTTTGATCAAATTTTTTACCTTTTGGCGAAAGATAAAAAACCCTTTCTCCTTTTTTAACTTTTTGATCAAGAGAGTTTGCTAGAATATCAGCTTTGAGTAACATTCCTGTCCCTCCACCATAAGGAGTATCATCGACTGTTTTATGTTTATCAGTTGCTGCATCTCTAATATTTATTACACTTAAGTTCCATAATTTATTAGACAAAGCTTTTCCATAAAGACCTTTAGCTAAAGGTCCAGGAAAAACTTCAGGATAAAGAGTAAATACTTGAGCTTGAAACATAAATAAAATTTAGATTATTTTTTTTCCTCTTTAGGAGCTTCTTCCTTTTTAGCTTCTGCTGCTGGTGCTGCATCTGCTTTAGGAGCTTCTTCCTTTTTAGCTTCTGCTGCTGGTGCTGCATCTGGTTTAGGAGCTTCTTCCTTTTTAGCTTCTTCAGATCCTTCTTTTTTTCTATCTTTTTTTGGAACTGCTTTTTGAGGATTATTTCCATGAGCAGGCATAGGTATTAATTCATTTTCACCTAAAATTCTTGCTACTCTTGTTGTTGGTTGCGCCCCTTGACCTAACCAATATTTTATTCTTTCAGCCTCAAGTCCAATTCTTTCCTTTTTTTCTTTGGGAAGTAATGGATTAAAAAAACCTACTTTTTCAATAAACCTTCCATCTCTTGCAAAACGACTATCTGCTACAACTACTTTGTAAACTGGTCTCTTCTTTGTTCCACCTCTTGATAACCTTAACTTTAACATTTACTCTCCTTTTTTTTATTTTAATTGATTAAATAATTCTGGTGGTATTCCTTTATCAGACATACCTTTCAGATTTCCTTTAGACATCTTTTTCATCATTTCGGACATCATTTTAAATTGCTTTAGCAATTTATTGATAGTGGCTGGATCTGTACCAGAGCCATTAGCAATTCTTTTTTTTCGAGAACCATCAATTATTTTTGGATTCTCTCGTTCATTTTTTGTCATAGATAGAATTATTGCCTCATTTTTTGTAATTACACTTTCATCTATACCTGCAGCATCCATTTGAGACTTAACTTTTGAAACTCCTGGCATAAAAGACATTACTCCTTCTATTCCACCCATTTTTTTCATTTGTCGTAATTGAGTTAAATAATCTTGCATTGAAAATTGTCCTTTTTTTAAATTTTCTTCAGTCTTTTTAATATTTTCTTCACCAAGATCTTGTGCAGCTTTTTCTACAAGAGATACAATATCTCCCATTCCCAAAATTCTATTTGCAATTCTATCTGGATGAAATACTTCAAGATTTTCAATTTTTTCACCTACACCTAAAAATTTAATTGGAACTTGAGAAATAAATTTCATACTAACGGCTGCTCCACCTCTAGCATCACCATCTGCTCTAGTTAAAATTATTCCTGACAGATTTACGGTATTTTTAAATTCTTTTGCTACGGATGCTGCTACTTGTCCCGTAAGTGAGTCTGCAACCAAAAAAGTCTCTGCAGGATTAATTGTTTTTTCAATTTGTTTGATTTCACTCATCATTTGTAAATCAATCTGTGTCCTTCCCGCGGTATCAAATAATATAATATCAGCTCCATTTAAATTAGCTGCGCTTATAGCTCTTTGACAAATATCAGCTGGCTGTTGGCCTTCAATTATAGGGAGAGTTAAAATATCATTTTGCTCACCTAAAGATTTTAGTTGTTCTTGAGCAGCTGGCCTATAAATGTCTAAGCTAACCATCATAACTTTTTTTTTCTTTGTATTTTCTAAGTACCTTGCAAGTTTAGCGGTTGTAGTTGTTTTACCAGATCCTTGTAATCCAACTAGCATCATTGGTACTGGAGGAACTGCATTAAGATTTACATCATTATCTTTTTCACCTAGCAAATTGACAAGCTCGTCATAAACAATCTTAACCACCATATCTCCAGGTGATGTCGATCTTATTATTTCTTGTCCTAAAGCTTTTGGTTTAACTTTTTCAACAAATTCTTTTGCAACATCTAAAGAAACGTCAGCTTCTATTAAAGCTTGTCTAATACTTCTTAAGCCTTCATTAACTTGCTTTTCATCAAGAGAAGGTGCTTTCTTTAGAGAAGAAAAAATTTCTTCAAATTTATTTGTCAAATTTTCAAACATATTTATTTCACACAGCAGTAATCTCACTAGTGGGCGAACCCTCGCTGACTAGTGTCGATCTCTTTGTTTCCAAAGACACCGCAAACTTAACGTTTTTGCGGAAACTGGCCCAAACTATAATAGAGGTTCAAAAAGTCAATAAATAAGTTAAATAACTATATATGGAGATTAAAGCTTTTAAAATGGATGGATTAGGTAATGATTTTGTGATCATTGATAATAGAGAAAAAATTACAAACTTATCAAAAGAACAGATTATTAAAATCTGTAACAGGAATTTTATTGGTTGTGATCAATTGATACTAATGGAAAAAGATAACAATACTGATGCTAGTTTAAAATTTTTTAATTCTGATGGAGGAGAATCTGGAGCATGTGGAAATGGAACAAGATGTGTTGCTGATTTAATATCAAAAGAGAAAAATGATAAAAATGTGACTCTGATAACTCAGTCTGGAATTTTAAAATCAGAAATATTGGATAATAATCTTGTAACAACTGAAATTGGAAAAGCAAAAATAAATTGGAATGAAATTCCTCTTTCAAAAGAATTTGATACGAAAAATTTAAATATTAAAATTAATGATTTAGATAATAAAGAATATTTAGGTGGTACCGCTATAAATGTTGGGAACCCTCACGTTGTTTTTTTTGTAGAAAAAATTGAAAACTTTGATATTGGAAAAATTGGTCCAAAAATTGAGAGTCATGACTTATTTCCAGAAAGATGTAACGTTACAATTGCTAAAGTAATAAATGAAAATCTAATAAAAGTTAAAGTTTGGGAAAGAGGTGTGGGTTTAACAAAGGCATGTGGAACAGCAGCTTGTGCAACAGCTTTTGCTGGTAAATTAAATAATCTTACCAAAAATAATACAGATATAGAATTTGTTAACGGGAAATTATCAATTTTTATAGATGAAAAAAATTCTATTCATATGAAAGGCCCTGTCTCAGATATTAAGGAAATTTCAATAAAATTATAATGGGAATTTTTGATAAATTTAAAAAAGGTTTTCAAAAAAGTGCTTCTGCACTTTCATCTGGCATTAAGGAAATAATTATAAGAAAAAAAATAGATGATGAAAATTTAAATAAAATTGAGGAATTTTTAATTAAATCTGATGTAGGTATAGAAGCTGCCT
This sequence comes from Pelagibacterales bacterium SAG-MED47, assembly GCA_014653355.1. Classification (GTDB taxonomy): domain Bacteria; phylum Pseudomonadota; class Alphaproteobacteria; order Pelagibacterales; family Pelagibacteraceae; genus Pelagibacter. Next base: position 3,669 of record JACWEO010000006.1, read on the forward strand.
CTGAGATAAAACAAATAATTTCAACTAAAAAAATTGATCCTTCAAAAGATTTATCTTTAGAAATAAATCTTATTTTAAAAAATTATGTAATTTCTTTAATGAAGCCTCTAGAGAACAAGTCTTTTTTTAACAAAAAAGATAAATTAAACGCAACTTTAATTTCTGGTGTAAATGGTGTTGGTAAAACAACCACTATTGGTAAAATTGGTAAAATTTTAAAATCAAATGGTAATAAAGTTATGTTTGCGGCCTCTGATACTTTTAGAGCTGCAGCTATCGAACAACTAGAAAATTGGGCTAATAAAATAGATGTTCAAGTTATTAAATCATCACAAGGTTCAGATCCAGCATCAGTAGCATATAAAGCTATCGAAGATGCATTAAAAAATAATTTTGACCAAGTTTTAATTGATACGGCCGGAAGACTTCAAAATAAAAAGAATTTAATGGAAGAATATAAAAAAATTGCAAATGTAACTAAAAAGATAGATGCAGAAGCACCACATGATGTTGTTTTAGTTTTAGACGCAACCTCAGGTCAGAATATAATAAATCAAGTCGAAGAGTTTAATAAAATTATTCCAATAACAGGTATCATAATGACGAAATTAGATGGAACTGCAAAAGGAGGTATTCTTTTAGCTTTAGCAAAGAAATATAAACTTCCTATTATTGCATTAGGGTTAGGTGAAAAAGAAGATGACTTACAAATATTTGAAGCAGAAAAATTTGCAGATGCCTTCACTCAAACTGATTAATTTATTAAATTACTTGAAATTAAAGGCTTATAAATACTACACTTATAATTATCTTTAAATTTATAATGACCACAATCTTTAGAAAAAGAAGAAATTATAAAATCAAATTTACCAGTTGTAGAATAAAGTTCTAATTTTCGATTAACAATATCATATTTAAAATTTGCATTTAAACTTTTGACAGCACTTATCATCACTAAAGTTTTATTATCCTTCAAAAGATAGTAAGCAAAATCATCAGGGAAAATTGGAAAATTATACTCTTGTAAAAAATACTTAGCCTGAGAAGGAAACCAATCATAAGAAATTAAAGGCATAGATGATTTAGTGGAATAATTATAAATATAAAGATCTTTTGGATAATCGTTTATATAATTACTCTCTTCACCTCTAGCTAAAATCGATTTTTCCCTACCTTTAAAATATAGTGCAAACTCTTTATTGTGTGAGTCCATATGATCAATATGAAATAAATCATCTGGATAAAAAGAGTTTTCTTTTGAGTAAACAGAATTTGTAAAAATAAAGCTTAAAAAAAATATTAAAAAGTATCTTATCATTCATTTAAATAAGTTTAAAATGTTGAAATATATTTGTTTAAATTGTGGCTTAATTTAAACTATCTAAAAATGACTTTAATGCTTTAAGTAGATTTTCATCATATTCCATCATATGATTGTCATATTTTGTAAAATAAGAATATTTAGGATCATTTGCAATTTCAAATATTTTTCTTCCCATTGAAAATGGAACAATTTGATCAGCCTCACCATGCATCACTAAAATAGGAGAATTAATATTTTTAATTTTTTTTATATTTTCAAATTTATCTTTTAACAATAGGCTGACGGGTATATATGGATAAAATTTCTTGGCAGCATCAATCATTGAAGTAAAAGGTGTTTCTAAAATTACTCCTGCAAAATTTTTATTTTGTGCAAGATGAGTTGCCACTCCTGTGCCCAGTGACTCTCCATATAAAATAATATCTTTTTCTCTCACACCTTTTTTGGCTAACCAGTCAATTGCACTTTTGCCATCATCATAAAGACCTTGTTCGGTTGGTTTGCCTTTATTTCCACTAAAACCACGCCAAGCTATTATTAAAAAATTTATATCCATATCTCTTAAATGATTGATTTTATGAATTCTATTTTCTAGAGATCCTGCATTACCATGAAAAAAAATTAGCGTTTTAAAATTTTTTAGATTTTTTTTATGATACCAGCCTAATATTTGAAGATTATCTGAAGATGATATTTTCACCTTTTCAATGCCTGCGGAGATCTCATCTCCAGAATAATTATTTTCATTCGGATGATATAATAAGCTTCTTTGATAAAAGAACAAAAACACTAAAATTAAAGAATAAAGAAAAAATATAATTAAAATTAATTGCATTATATTGTTCCTAATTTTTTTGAACATTTTTTTTCTTTGTTAAGTATATTCCAAAAAAAACCAATATAGTTCCCACAAGATGATAATTTTCTAATTTTTCTTCAAATAGAAAATAGCCGTAAATTGCTCCATAAATTGTAAAAATATATAAGGTAAATCCCGTTAGAGATGCACCAAGTTTTTTTTGTGCCATTGTATAGAGAGTAAATGCAACTATTCCTGGGGAAACTGCTGCAAAGATAACCCACATGAAAAATTCCTTACTAAATATAGTTCTTTCAAAAAAGATTTCTTCACCAATGTAAAAAGGTAACAAACTAACTGCCCCAAAAAACGCGATTAATGTAAATCTTTGAAAAATTTCAAATTTTGTTTTCCAATAAAACAAATAAATTGAATATAAAGCCCATCCGATAGCAGCAGCTAACATCCACAAATCACCAATTGTAAAATTAAGATTTATTAATAAAGAGAGGTCACCTTTTATAATAATAGCAAAAACACCAATCAAACAAGCTATAAGTCCAATAATTTTAGTTAAATTTATTTTTTCATTAAAAAAAATACTTGAAATCAAAATAATAAATACTGGAGATGAGGTATAAATAATTCCCATATTAGTAACTGTAGTGGTTTGACCAGCTAAAAAAGGGAAAGCGCCACAGACCCCACATCCTGTTGCCCCTAAGAAAAAAAGTTTTTTATATTCTTTTTTCATAATTTTGTAACTTTTTCTTAAAGATACGTAAGTGAATGGTAGGAGAATAAAAAAAACTACTGTCCATCTCCAAAATGCTAAAGAGATTGGTGGAACATATTCAACACCACCTCGAGCTACGACTAAATTTGATGCCATAAATATTGGCTGAATAAATAAAAGAGAAAATGCTAATAAGTTGTTTGTTTTTGTACTCAATGATTTTAATTCTTAAGATATCTATTTTTTATCAAAAAAGGCCTCATAGACCATCATAAAAATTGCAATACCCATTAAAATATAAACAGGTAATACATCAAAAAAACCTATCATTGAAGATCTGGTTAATGTAAATGCTAGACCTACTAAAAAGGCTATTGCCAGAAGAGACCCTAAAAATGTTGTAAACTTTTGCATTTTATTTATTACATTCTTTTTCTAACCAATTAGCAACCCCTAAAAATCTATGATCATCATAACGATCTCCAATAAGCTGTACACCTAAAGGTAAATTGTTTTCACCTTCAAGTAAAGGAAGAGATATACAGGGGGTACCTAGATAAGACCATACCTTATTAAACTCTGCTGTACCAGTGCTCTTCAATCCTTTTGGTGCAACACCCGGACTAGATGGAGACAAAACTCCATGATAATCTTCAAAAACTTCTTGATAAGATTCATAGCTTCTTTTTTTAAAATCAATAGCTTCAGCATATTCTTTTGCTGAATGTTTATTGCCTTTAGCTATGGCTATTTGCATATATTTTGATAATTTTGCCTTGTACTTTTTATAATACATCGCAAAATTATTAGCCAGATCTGTTTCGTGAATAATTTGATGATATTTGTGAATATCTTTAAAATAGGATGGAGTATCAAACACCTCGATATTTTTAAATGACTTAATAAAATATTCAAAAGACTCTCTAGATTTTTTATCAATTATCTTCCAGTAATCTGATTTATAAAAAATAAACTTAGGCTCATATGCAGGACCTTTTTTTGTTTCGTCTAAAATATTTTCTGCTGAATAATAAATAGTTGCCGGATCATGATGATCCTTTTTAATTAAAACTTTAGCTAATAAAGCTACGTCCTCAACAGTCCTACCAAATAAACCCATATGATCTAGCGTGTACGAAGTTCTTAAAACACCATTTCTTGAAATAAGACCATAAGTTGGTTTATATCCAACAACACCACAATAAGAGGCTGGTCTAATAACAGACCCACCTGTTTGTGTTCCAATTGAAAGAGGTGCCATAAGAGAAGCAACAGATGCTGCTGAACCACTAGAAGAACCTCCGGGTGTTCTTGTATAATCATGGGGATTAGTTGTATTTGGTGGTCCGAGATAAGCTAATTCTGATGTAGTAGTTTTACCCATCACAATAGCGCCAGCCGAATTTAATAGTTCAACTATCTCAGCATTTTGGGAATATGATTTGCCTTTTCTTATTTTTGTGCCACATTCAGTTGGCATATCAACAGTTCCTATTATATCTTTTAAAGCTATTGGAACTCCATGCAAAAGACCTACTGGTTTTCCTGATTTCCTATGCTCGTCTGCATCAGCAGCTTTTTCTAATAAAACTTTTTTATCAAAGTGAGCCCAAGCTTTAATATCTTTTTCAAATTTACTTATTCTTTCAATATATTTCTCACACACCTCAACTGAGCTTAAGTGACCCTCTTTTATTTTTGAGGCTAACTTTTCAACACTTAACGAAAATATATCAATCATTTTTTTTTAGTCTGCAAACAATACATCTGGTAACCATAAAGCAATTCCAGGAAACATGTACATCAAAAACATTCCAAAAATAACTATGCCTAAAAATGGCATAATGCCCTTAAATATTTCTAACAGTTCAACATTAGTTTTTTGAACTCCTTTAAGATAGTAGGCGGACATGGCCATTGGTGGTGTTAAGAAGGATGTTTGTAAATTTAATGCAATTAACATTGCAAAAAAATATGGATTTACATTAAATATCTCAAGTAATGGTAAAAATATTGGAACAAATATAATTAAAATCTCTGTCCATTCTAAAGGCCAACCAAGTAAAAAAATTATTATTTGAGTTATTATCAAAAATTGCCATGTAGTTATATTTATCGATGTAAAGAAATGTTCAAATACTTCATGACCACCCAAGTAAGAAAAGACTGAAGAAAAAGTCCAAGATCCAATAAATAACCACATAATCATTGCGGTAGTTTTAGCTGTTAGAAAGACAGACTCTTTAAAATTTTGCCATTTAAGAGTTTTATAAAACCAAGATAAAATCAAAGCACCAAAAGCTCCTGCTGCTGCGGCTTCAGCTGGAGTAGCAATTCCGGCTAAAATTGTTCCAAGAACTAACATTATTAAACCAAATAAAGGAACAAAAGAGACTAATACCTCTTTCAAAATTTCTGCTCTTGGTGGAATATCTTCAGAAGGTGGTCGTGGAGCTATTGAAGGATTAAGCCATGCTCTAAATACTGCATATCCAATATACAGTCCTGCCAACATTAATCCTGGAAAAATCGCAGCTGCAAACAGCCTTAATGGTGATAATTGCGCAATCACAGAATAAACAATTAACATAATACTTGGTGGAATTAAAATTCCTAAACAACCACCACTACAAATTATTCCTGATGCAAATTTTTTATCATATCCTGCCTTGACCATTGCTGGCCAAGCTAATAATCCCATCAAAGTTACGACTGCTCCAATAATTCCTGTTGCTGTAGAAAATAAAGTACACGTAATAAGAGCTGCTACAGCCATTGATGCTGGTAATCTATGTGCAGCCAGTCTTATTGCAAAAAATAATTTTGCTACGATTCCTGCTCTTTCAACTAAATATCCCATGAATAAGAAAAGTGGTACTGCGGTCAGTACGTTGTTATCCATAACTGTATAAGTATTTTTTACAAATAAAGAAAATATTCTGTTATCAAAAAGATGATCCATTAAAACTGGATCATAATAAGCGTAATATCCAAAACCTATTCCCATAGCCATTAAAGTAAATGCTATAGGGAAACCAAGCAGAACTGAGAATAGGAAAACGCCCATCATTAAAATTGCTACTTCTGGATTAGTAAGACTAAATAACATTATTTTTATCTTCTTCCTGAGAGGTTCTCATTAAAATTTTATCTGTTTCCTCAGCAACAACCATTCGTGAAGGCCAAATACCTGTTTTAATACAAATTATAGATCTGAATACCTCGCTTACTCCCTGAATTATTAATATAATACCAGCAGCAGGTATCATAGATTTAACCATATAAATTTGGATTTGAGCTGGACTACTCCAACTGGTTTCTTTAATTTTCCAAGCTTGAGCTGCGTATTCATAGCCATAAAATGCTAAAGCTATTACACCGGGAAAAAAGAAAATGAAATAAAGAACTAAATCTATCCATGCTTGGGTTCTTTGTTTAAATAATCTATAAATTACATCACCTCTTACGTGAGCTTCTGTTGCTAAACAGTATGCACCTGACATCATTAATATTGCTCCATACATCTGCATACTAAAATCAAAATTCCATAATGTTGGTTTATTAAATGCATAAGCCATTACTACTTCATAAACTGTTCCTCCCATTAAAATAACAATACACCATGAAAAGGCTTTACCCATTGATGTGCTGAGTGTATCAGCGAATTTAATGTAAGATTCCATATTAATTAATAAGTATAGTAAATTTCGGTAAAAAAAAAGGGGGTTTTTAAACCCCCTTTAATTTAAATCTTTTAAAGTTAATTAAATTTTAACTTTTCCGATTGGACCAAACTCATTTTCATAAGCTAATTTGTAGTTCGGTTGATTCATCAACAGATACTTCATAGTTCTCTTAGCATATGCTTTCTGAGAAGCGATAATTTTCTTAAAGAAAGGATCTTTTCCAGAAAATTCACTTACTATTTTATCCCAACCTTTTAACTGTTCAGCTAAAATAGCATCAGATGTTTGGTAAACATTAACCTTATGCTTGTTCATCAACTTAGCTAAGTCTTCAGAATATCTTACTAAAGCTTTGAAGTAGTTATCTGAGTTTGCAGCATAAGCAGCATTTTTTAAGATAGCTTGATGAGCAGGTGAAAGGCTATTGTATCTTTTCTTGTTCACCGGTATCTCAAACATTTCTTGAGACTGGTGGAAACTACCTAGGTGGTAGTGTTTAGATACATCTTGCATTCCAAACTGTGAGTCTGATGTTGGGTTGTTAAATTCAGCAGCATCAATCAAACCAGTTTTCATTGCTGGTTGAATTTCACCACCTGGTAATTGTCTTACGACCATTCCCATAGCAGTTAAAACGTTAGTAGCTAGACCAACTGTTCTATACTTCATTCCTTTAACATCAGATACTTTTGTTACGTTCTTTTTGAACCAACCAAAAGGTTGTGCTGGCATAGGCATATGAAAGAATCCGATATAATCGAATCCAACTGAAGCAACAGCTTCATCATATAACTTTCTTCCTCCACCATACTCCATCCATCCCATTACTTCTTGAGATGACATTCCGTATGAAGGACCAGTTCCAAAAAGTGAAGCGGCAGGATTTTTACCATACCAATAAGCTGTCACCCAGTGACCCATATCTAGGTTACCATCACTAACAGCTGCTCCTATTTCTGAAGTTTTTACCACTGAACCAACTGGCTGAAGATCTATTTTTAAAGATCCTCCAGACATATCGCTAACCATTTTTGCATAGTCACCTGCCATTTCAAAAAAGATGTTAGCGCCTGAAGGCCAAGCAGCTTGCATCTTTAAAGTTACATGACCGTCTGATCTAGCAATGTTTGGCATTGCAACAGTAGCTGCAGCAACAGCTCCAGCTTTAGCAGCAGTTTTAAAGAACTTACGTCTTGAAGATGTTTTAATCTTCAACGATTTATTTTCTTTCGTCATTGTTTCTCCTCTAATAGTTAATTAACTATAATAATTTAAACATAGAATTAGCTTAGAGTCTTTCTAAAAAAAGGGGTAGATGTCGCAGAAATTAAATTTATACAATCCAGGGTAGAATTAGTTCACTTTATTTTTGCAATTCCCCGTTTGAAAATACTCATCAATATTATCAATAGCTAAATTAGCCATTGCTATTCGAGTATCTTTTGTTGCACTTCCAAGGTGAGGTAAAATAAAAGCAGATTTTATTTTTAAATAACCTGGGTTTAAATTTGGTTCATTTTTGTAAACATCTAAACCAACAGCATAAATTTTTCTTCTGTTCAAAGCATCAATCAAAGCCTCATCATCAACGATGTCACCTCTAGCAACATTAGTTATAACTGCCCCTTTAGGAAAGTATTCAACTGTCTCTTTATTGATCATATTTTCTGTTTCCTTCGTTGCTGGACAACAAATAGATAAAACATCAGATACCGAAAAAAGACTTTTTACACTTTCATGATAGATTGCACCGTTTTCTTTTTCAGGATTTAATTTTGATCGGTTATGATAATGAATTATCATTCCTAATGACTTAGCAATTTTAGCTATTTTCTGTCCAATTCTTCCCATTCCTAAAACACCTAATCTTGTGCCAGTTAATTGTTTTCCAATTAGGTAATCTGCAGACCATTTCCATCCACCTTCTCTTGCAGAATTTATTCCCTCACCAGCTCTTCTACATGCTCCTAATATCAAAAGGACCCCAATTTCTGCAGTTGCATCTGACAAAACTTCAGGAGTATTTGTAACTGCAATCCCTCTCTTTTTAGCAGCCTCTAAATCAATATTTCCAAATCCAACAGCAAAATTTGAAATAATCTTAACTGTATCCGGTAATTTATCAATTGTATCTTTATCCAATTTTTCTGTCAAAGATGAAAGAATACCATCACAACCTTGGCTCATTTCTATTACTTTTGATTGAGAATATAACTCATCGTTTGAATTGAGTTTTGCTTCAAAAATTTTAATTGCTTTATCTTCACTATCTTTAATTAATTTCCTGGTGATTAAGATTTTTTTCATTTTTATATTGATTAATTTAAATCAAATATTTTGCCAGGATTCATTATATTATTTTGATCAATACTTTTTTTAATAGTTTTCATCAATGGGATACAGTCACCATGCTCTTGAAGAAGATAAGCTTTTTTGTGCAATCCTACTCCATGTTCCCCTGTTATAGTTCCCTTTAACTCTAGAGTTTTTTTAATTAGTAAGTCACTAAAGTCTCTTATCTTATTATACGTTCCTTCTTCTTTAGGGTCATAAGGTAAAATTACATGAAAATTTCCATCCCCTAAATGACCAACCATTGGTGCTCTTAGACCAAGTTTTTTTGTCTCTTCCTCAGCGAAATTTACACATTCTGTAATGTTAGAAATGGGAAGACATACATCGGTTGAATATACTCTTCCATTATTTATCAAAGCTTTAACAGAATAATAAACATCCCATCTTGCTTTCCAAAGTTTATTTCTTTCCTCTAAATCTTTCGCCCATTTAAATGAGCTTCCATTATTGTCTTTTGAAATCTCTTCTACTATTTTAATATTTTCTTGATTTGATGCTTCTGAACCATGAAATTCAAAAAATAATGTTGGTACAGCTTCAATATCCTTTAGTTTTGAATAGTTGATACTAATTTCCATTTGTTCTTTATTAAGCATTTCAATTCTTGCTATAGGCACACCATATTGAATTACTTGTTGAGCTGTTTGTACTGCATTTTCTAAAGTTTGAAAGTGACAAACTGCACTCATAATACTTTCTGGTATTGGGGATAATCTTAATTGAATTTCCGTAATTATTCCTAACGTGCCCTCTGAACCAATAAAAAGATTTGTTAAATTATAACCAGCAGAAGTTTTTTTAGTTCTACTTCCAGTATTAATAATATCACCATTTGGCAGTACAACTGTAAGCCCAGTTATAACTGTTTTCATTGTGCCATACTTAACCGCCATAGTCCCTGAAGCTGATGTGGATGCCATGCCCCCTATTGCAGCATTTGCACCAGGGTCAATTGGGAAAAAAACTCCATCTTCTCTTAAATATTCGTTTAGTTGTTCTTTAGTAACACAAGCTTGTACCCTGCAGTCAAAATCTTCCGCATTAACACTTAAAATTTTATTCATTTTTTCAAGAGAAATAGTAATTCCTTTTTCATTTCCAACAACATTTCCTTCTAAAGAAGTGCCAGTACCAAAAGGAACAACTGGAATTTTATGCTCATTACATAAGCTTAATATTTTTGAAACTTCTTCATTTGTTTCAGGGAAAACAACCGCTTTAGATAAAACAGGATCATAGGTGTCTTCACCTCTAGCATAATTAGCTCTTGTTGACTCCGAGGTGGAAAATCTTCCATTAAAGATTTTTTTTAATTCTGCTTGAACTTCATTATTCATTTATTCAAATATTAATAAAGATTAAAGGAAAAATACAGCTTATTTAATTAGCATTTTCTTTATGTTTTCTAGAGCTTGGGAAATATTATCTCTAGAAGCAGCGAAACTAAATCTAACGTAATCTTTGCAAGTTTTTCCGAAAGCTGTTCCAGGGACTATTGCAACACCAGCTTCATGCATTGCTTTTTTACAAAATTCACCTCCACTCATTCCTGTCCCACTAATTTTTGGAAACGCATAAAAGGCTCCTCCAGGTAGACTACATTCTACACCTGGTAAATCATTTAAACCTTGATGAATTAAGTTTCTTCTAGCTGTAAATTTTTCCATCATTTCATGAATTGAGTCATCTGGACCATCTAAAGCAGCAATACCTGCAAATTGCGCAGCAGCATTTACACAAGATACACTATTTATCAAAAGTTTATTTACATGTGGTATTAATTCTTTGGGCCAAAAACTCCAACCCAATCTCCATCCAGTCATTGAGTATGCTTTACTCCATCCTTCCAATACAATTAATCTCTCTCTCAATTCTGGGTAATTAAAAAAAGATGGCATTTCTTTGTTGTCGAAAATTTGTCTACTATAAATTTCATCACTTAAAATAGTTACGTGTGGATGTTTTTTTAGTCCTTCAGCTAAAACATCTATCTGTGATTTTTCTACAAAACTTCCTGTGGGATTATTTGGATTTATTAATATTAATAATCTTGTTTTATCAGTAATAAGTGACAATATTTTTTCTGGATTAAATTTCAAATCTTTGTCTTCTGTCAAGTCATAAGGTACAGAAGTTGATCCTGTATAATTAATCATTGACTCATAAATTGGAAAAGCAGGGGTTGGGTGGATAATTTCTGCACCTGGCTCTCCAAAACATTGAATTGCATAACTCATAGTGGGTTTACCACCTGGCATAATTAAAATTCTTTCAGCGTCTACTTCAGCATTATATCTTTTCTTAACCCATCTCGTAACTGATTGCCTACATTCTAAAATTCCATTAGATAAAACATAACCGTGATGTCCATCATCTAGAGCTTTTTTTGCAGCCTCAACAACGTGTTTAGGTGTTTTAAAATCTGGCTGGCCTAACCCCAAATGTATCATTGGATTTCCCTTTGCCTCTAATGCCTTAGCTTCAGCTAAAACAGAAAAAGCTGATTCCGTACCTAAATTATTTAAATTCTTTGCTAACTTCATGATAATATTTTTAATTTTAAGACCTATTTCTATAAATTAATTTTGAACTATTCAACTCTTTTAAGTTTTTACACCCCATCAAAACCATATTTCTGTTTATTTCATCGTGCATATTTTGTAGTAAATGCTCAACACCTTGTTGACCACCTGCGGCTAAAGAGAACAAAAACATTTTACCAAAACTACATGCTTTAGCTCCAGCAGCTAGTGCTTTTAATACATGGGTTCCTCTTCTAACCCCTCCATCTAAAATAATTTCCAATTTATCACCAACTGCATCTGAGATTGCTTTTACTTGATCAAAAGGGGATCGTGATCCATCCAACTGCCGACCACCGTGATTTGATATCATTATTGCAGTACATCCAATGTCAATCGCTCTCTTAGCATCATCTACTGACATCACTCCTTTTAAAGCAAAAGGTCCATTCCATTTTTTTGCACAATATTCTGCATCTTTCCAACCCATTGCAGGATCATATTGTTCGTTAATATATTCAATTACTGACTTTGCAATATTTGTTCCTTTGTCAGTTTTTTTTTTAACATTTGATAATTCAAATCTTTTTCCTGTTAAATAATTGAGTACCCATGCAGGTCTCATTGCAAAGCTCATCAAGCTTTGTAAAGTTAATTTTGGTGGTGTTGTAAATCCTGTTCTATGATCCTTTTCTCTATTTCCAGCTACTAAAGTATCTACAGTTAAACACATTGCATCAAAACCAGATCTTCTAGACCTGTCGATTAAATCGTCAGAAATTGATCTATCTTTATGAACATAAAGTTGAAATAATTTTGGACCACTTGAAATATTTGATATTTCCTCAATAGAGTTATTTCCCATCGAAGACATACTATAGAAGGTGCCAAATTTTTCTGCAGCTCTTGCTGAGGCTTTGTCTCCCTCTGGATGGTAAAGTCTCTGCATTGCAGCAGGTGAGAGAAAGATTGGCATATCTATTTTTCTTCCAAACAAAGTAGTTGATAAATCTGGCTTACCCACGCTAGCAAGAATATTGGGAACTAAATCACAGTCATTAAATGATTCTGTATTTCTTTTTAAAGTTGATTCATCGTCAGAACCACCATCTATATAATGAAAAATTGGTGAAGGTAATTTTTTTTTTGCTAACTTTCTAAAGTCCTGAAAATTATGGCAATTTTTTAAACTCACTATCTTCTGAATCTTAAGTTGCTTCTATTTAAGTCACTAATCTTTGTGCAACCCATCAATTTCATATCTCTTACTAACTCAGCTTTATATTTCTCTATAGCTCTCTCGACACCTATTTGCCCACCTGCAGCCAAGGCATATAAATATAGTCTACCACCTGAGCATGCTTTTGCTCCAAGCGATAATGCTTTCAGCATGTGAGTTCCTCTATGGATTCCACCTTCGCATATCACATCAAGTTTATCTCCAACTGCATCAACAATTTCTGCAAGTTGATCAAATGGAGACCTTGAACCATCTAATTGCCTTCCACCATGATTTGATACCATTATACCTGTACATCCGATATCAACTGCTCTTTTAGCGTCTTCAACACTCATCACACCCTTAAGAGCAAAATGACCACCCCATTGGGAACAAAGTTTTTCGGCATCTTTCCAATTCATCGATTGATCCAACATTGTAGAGAAATAATTTCCTATTGAAGAATTAGTGCTTGTTCCTTCTTTTACAAAATCTTGAAGATGAGGTAATTCAAATTTACCTTTTGTTAAATAATTTATTCCCCACATTGGTTTAGTAGCAAAACTAAATAAACTTGATAAAGTTAGCTTCGGAGGTGAGGTAAAACCAGTTCTTAAATCTCTTTCTCTATTCCCTCCAGTAATTGTATCTACAGTTAAAGCCATTACGTCAAACTTGGCTGCTTTGGCTCTCTCTAAACAAGAGTCATTTAATCCTCTATCTTTATGAAAATAAAATTGAAACATTTTTGGAGTATCAATTAATGATGATATTTCTTCAACACTCACAGTAGCCAAAGCTGAAACACCAAACATTGTATTAAATTTTTTTGCTGCCTTTCCTACAGCTCTTTCACCATCATAATGAAAAAGTCTTTGAAGAGCAGTTGGAGAAAGATAAAAAGGTAAATCTATTTTTTTTCCAAATATTGTTGTTGAAAGATCAACATTTTCAACTCCCCTTAGGACATTTGGAACTAAGTCAACGTCATCGAAAGCACTTGTGTTTCTGGCATAAGTAATTTCGTCATCTGCGGCACCATCAATATAATGAAAAATTGGTGACGGCAATTTTTTTTTTGCCAGTTTTCTAAAATCACTAAAATTATGACAATCTTTTAAATTCATATAAATATTTTAAAATTTTTTAAAGAAATTTAACATATAACTATTTGCCCCAGGATTTTTATCTCCTAAACTCGCATTAGATAAATGATTATATGAAAAACCAAGTTGACTTTCTTTTGGTAATTCTAAAGAAAGTTGGACCTCACTTTTAAACTCCAAAGCATGGCCAAGGTCTTTACCATCACCCTGATTATAATAACCGGGGGCAAAACTTGGAGTTAAGTTTAATGCTCCTAATTTATAATGTGCTTGAATACCAGTGTAAAAATATGATGCATTATCCATTGTAACCATTGCTCCAGTTATTGGTGATAAATTTCCAATAAAGGTATCTCGGTTTAAATCCTCATTCTGATGTTGAACACCAACCAGTGTTGCTCTTTTACCATCATCACTAAAATCGAAAGTCCCAGTATAAACACTAAATTCAGTATTATAATTTTCTGATTTAATTTCTTCAGCTATTAATGAAGAACTGAATAAAAAAAATATAAAGACAGAAATAAATCTAATAATTTTCATATATTAAATATACTTAGTTTTTTTTTAAAATAAATATCCTAAATATTATTGCACCCACTACGATGAACATCAATATAGGTAATAGCCACAAAAAATAGGTATTTTTATCAAAAACTGGGTCATACAATATCCAATTACCATATTTATTTTTCAAATAATCATAAATTTGCTTTTCATTTAAACCATCATTTAGTTTTTTTTTAACCAAAATTTTTAAACTATTAGCAAACTCTGAGTCTGAGTCGTAAACTGATTGACCCTGACAAATTAAACAACGTAAATTTTTTGTAATTTTATTATTCAAATCTTTTTCCTGCGCATATGATAAACTAAAATTGAAGATAAATAATATTATAATAAAGTATTTATGATATCTCATTTTATAATTCTTTTTATTTCATCTAATGAATTTTTGTCCAAGGGTCCAATAATTTTTTTAATTATCTTATTATTATAGATTAGAAAAGATTCAGGCACACCATAAGCCCCCCACTCAATTGCAATTGTCCCATCCACATCAAAAAGAATTAATTCATAAGGGCTATTAAATTCTTTTAAAAATTTTTGAGCATTATAATTATCATCTTTATAATTAAGTCCAATAATTTCTATATTTTTATAAGTGCTCAAATTTATCAAAAAGGGATGTTCATCTCTACATGGAACACACCATGAAGCCCATATGTTTAATAAATAGTATTTTTCATCTTTAAAAATTTTTTCAGAATTTATCTTATTATCTGTACCAAATATTTTTGTATTGAATGATGGAATATTTTTTTCATAATTATCTTTAGGTGTATAAATATTCGAAATCTGTAAACCTTTATAAAAAACAAAAAAGATTGCTAAAAAAATAATTAAAAAAAATAAAGGAATAAATTTGATTCTCATCTTTTTTTAAATAAGCTTATTAAACCAGCAAAACTTATTAACAACACAGAAATCCAAATCCAAACCATAAAAGGTTTAATTTGATATCTTATATTAAAATAATCTTGGTTTTGAACCAAATTCATAGTCATAAATTTGTCCTCTAATAAATTTGTTTTTATATCAGCTTCGCTTGTTACAATATTTGGCTGATTATATACTCTAAGTTCTGGATTTAATATTTCAATGTCACCATTTAAATTTTCAATATTAAATTTTCCTGTAATTGATTTATAATTTTGTTTATCTTTTTGTTCAATATTTTCAAAAACTATTTTAAATTTTTTAGACTCAAAAATTTCACCAATTCTTAAATTAGTAATAATTTCGGTTGAAAAAATATTGTTAAACAAAATACTTAATATTAGTAAACTAAAACCAAAATGAGCCAAATTTTGTGATAAATTTCTAAATTTTTTGACAAAAAAATCTCTTAAGGTAATAAAAAACAAATAAAATGCTGAAGTCACTAAAATAGTATTTAAAAGAAAATTAACTCTTAAATTTTTCAATATTAACAAAGATAATAAAAGTGAAATAATAAAAAATATCAATAACTTCAGTTTATTTTGAAATTCTGATTTTACCCATTTTAAATTTGGACCAATCGCCATTGCAAACAAAAAAGGAATCAAAAAAGGAATTATTAGTTTATTGTAAAAAGGGGGGCCTACAGAGATTTTTTGAGAGGATAAAACTTCTAAAAAGATTGGATATACAGTTCCAATTAAAATAACTGAAAGAAAATATAACATAAACCAATTATTAACTAATATTGATGTTTCTTTACTTAACCAAAAAAAACTTTGGTAAATTCTGTTGTTATCTTTATGAAAAAACAAAAAAATAAAGATAGATAAGAATATTAGACAAAATAAAAAAATTAAAATATATAGTCCTCTCTCTGGATCATTAGCAAAAGTATGAACAGAATTTAATATACCAGACCTAACTAAAAAAGTTCCACACATACTTAAAGTAAAAGTAGATATTGATAAGACTATAACCCAAGATGTAAGAGCTAATTTTTTTTCTAAAACTAAGATACAATGTAAAAGCATAGTTAAAGCCAACCATGGCATTAAAGATACATTTTCGACTGGATCCCAAAACCAGAATCCACCCCAACCTAATTCATAGTATGCCCAGATAGATCCTAACAAAATTCCTATAGTTAAAAAAATCCATGAAATTAAAACCCATTTCTTTATATGAGTCGCCCAATCTTTTGAAATATAATTTAATGATGTTGCAGCGAGAGTAGATGAAAAAATTATCGAAGTTCCAACATAACCTAAGTAGAGTATAGGTGGATGAATAGCTAAAGCAGGGTCTTGAAGGATTGGATTAAGTCCTAAACCTTCATCTGGAACTGGGAAAATATAGTTGAAGGGATTTGAAGTTTTAATTAAAAATACAAAAAAGCCAACAATGATTATTTGTTGGAACAAAAGAGTTAAAATTCTATATTTTTTTTCTTGTTCCTTTGACCTTAAAATAAATAAAAAAATAAATAATGTTAATACAAATAACCAAAGTAATAAGCTTCCCTCATGATTGCCCCAGGTACCAGAGATTTTATAGAAGATAGGTTTAGTTGTATGCGAATGGTTAAAAACTGTCTCATTACTAAAATCTGAATTTATAAAAGATAAAATTAAACCAAAAAAGCTTAGAACTACAAAAAAAAATTGTAAAAAAATAAAATATAAAATTCTTTTGTCAAAAATTTTAGAATTATTAAAGTTTTTTATTGAAAAAAAAATTATGAAAATAGAAAAAAAAAGTCCAAAAATTAAAGAATAAGATCCTATTAAACTGGCCAAGATTTATTTCTCCTCTAATGCTGCCTTTACTTCAGGTGGCATATAATTTTCATCATGTTTTGCTAATATTTTAGTGGCTAAAAAGAAGTTTTTATCTTTCAAATAACCTTCTGCAACCACTCCTTTTCCTTCAGTAAAAAGATTTGGAACAACTCCTGAATAAATTACATTAATTTCATTTTTGAAATCAGTAATTACAAATTTTACTTCATTTGATATTATAGATATTGAATTATTTTTTACCATTCCTCCTACTCTAATCTTTTTTTTTTCTACTTCTGATAATATTTTAATTTCAGTTGGAGATTGAAAATAAATCACATTTTCTTCAAGGGATCTTAGGATAAGAAAAACTGATAAAATTAAAATCAATGAAACTGATAAAATGAAAAATAATCTTAATTTAACTTTACGACCATACATGTTCTAAAAGTTAAATTCTCGAAGTGTTAGATAATATTTGTCTATTAATACTTTGAGATTTTGCATAAGCTGCTTTTTCTGAGT
This sequence comes from Pelagibacterales bacterium SAG-MED47, assembly GCA_014653355.1. Taxonomy (GTDB): domain Bacteria; phylum Pseudomonadota; class Alphaproteobacteria; order Pelagibacterales; family Pelagibacteraceae; genus Pelagibacter. The sequence continues at coordinate 21,225 of JACWEO010000006.1, forward strand.
TTAAAGTTCCAAACTTAGCAATAAATTTGTTTTTTTCTTTAACATATTGAATTTTTATAACCAAATAAAGTGAAAGAAAACTTAAAATAGTAAAAGCAAAAGCTGACCAAACATAAAGTCCATAACCATTCATTAAAAACATTTCATAAATCATAATCTATCTAAACCTTTATTTTTAATCTTTATCAGTTCTGTATTATATTTCATTAAAAAAATTAATAGAGAAAATAGAGCAAATGCCGCAGTCATAATTAATAAAGGAAACAACATTGAAGTATGGATGGTTGATTTAGATAAGATATTAATTGATGCAGGTTGATGTAAAGTATTCCACCAATCAACAGAATATTTAATTATAGGAACATTAATGATGCCTAAAATTGTAATTATAGTCGTAACTTTAAAAACTTTTTCATCTTTTTCATAAATTCTCCAAGCAACTAAATATATCAAATAAAATAAAACCAAAATTAACATTGAAGTTATTCTTGCATCCCATGCCCACCATGTCCCCCAGGTAGGTTTGCCCCAAATCGAACCTGTAACCAATGCTATAATACTAAATACTAAGCCAGATGGAGCTAAACTTTTTGAAATTAAAAAAAAATTCCTAATCTTAAATATATACCCAATAACAGAAAAAAATGTGATAGAAGAAAAAATTCCTAATGAAATCCAAGCTGATGGCACATGCACATACATAATTCTCACTGAATGACTTTGTTTATAATCCTCTGGTGAAAGTATTAGAGCTTCTGTTAATCCAATAGAGAGTATAATAACAAATAGCAATAACACATACTTAGGGGCCTTGACCGTTATAGAAAAAATTTTGTTAGGTTCAAAATGTTTAAACATTGATAATTAGTATCTTAATTTTATTTATGAACTTTTATTACGAAAAAATTATCTGATCAAGAATGTAGAGGGAGATAATAACGAAGGGGTGTTAATTAACACTCTTGATCAGGTTATTCTATTAAATTAATAAACCCCTGTGTCAAAGTTTTGTATTAATTGTGTTTAAAAAATGATTTTTTTAGTTCGAAAGCTTGAAATAGCTCGATCCCTTTTTTCCTGAAAAAATTTCCTCAATTAAAGGGTGTTTTATTGGTTCATCAGAGTCATCAACAAGTAAATTTTGTTCAGATACATAAGCTTCGTAAGTAATTTCATCATTTTCGGCGAGAAGGTGATAAAAAGGCTGATCTTTTCTGGGTCTAACATTTTTGGGTATTGATTGATACCACTCCTCTGAGTTATTAAACTCAAAATCAACATCATAAATCACACCTCTAAATTCAAAATGCTTGTGTTTTACAATATCACCAATTGAGAATTTTGCTTTTTGAATTGCCATTGATATTAGTATGGGTATTTAAAAATAAAAATCAATAAGAAAAATTATAATTTCTGTATAAATGTCTTTTATGTTAATATCTTTTAAGTGAACAAATCTTTTCTAAAATTTCTAACTGATTTTGGGCCTTTAGTAATTTTTTTTTACTATTACTACGATAGTGAAAAGAATTTAAAAATAGCTATTCCTCCATTTATCATTGCGACAATAATAGCATTAGTAATTGTATGGCTTTTAGAAAAAAAAATACCTAAAGTTCCTTTATTAAGTGGAGTTTTAATAACTTTTTTTGGAGGATTAACAATTTATTTTAATAACCCAGTTTTTATTTATATAAAGCCAACAATTATAAATATATTATTTGGCGTTGCCCTGATATTTGGAAAATATTTTACAAAAGAACCAGTTTTAAAAAAACTTATGGGAAGATCTATCTCTCTTACTAATCAAGGTTGGGAATTATTAAATAAAAGGTGGATATATTTCTTTTTTAGTCTAGCAATTTTAAATGAGCTTGTCTGGAGAACGCAGTCAGAAGAGTTTTGGGTAAATTTTAAAGTTTGGGGTTTATTGCCTATAACTTTTATCTTTACAGCTTTTCAAATAGGATTAATTAATAAATATAAAACTAATGAACAATAACCTACGATTAATAATTAACAATGTTAACAACAAAAAATTAGAAGAAAACCATTTCTTTGAAAAAGAAGAGTTGAAAGTTATTTTGAACTTATACGCAAAGATGGTCTCAGAAGGTTCATGGAAAGATTATGGCCTCAGTATATCTAGTAAACAAGTAGGTTTTAGTGTTTTTAAAAATGCCACTGAAAATGCTCTATATAAAATATGCAAAAATTTTAAACCAAAAAATAAAAATCTTAAATATTTAATAACTGATACAAATGGAAAAATTTTAAAAAATTCTTATGAACTTGGTCTTTTGTTGAAAAATATTAATTGGAAAAAGATCTAAAAATAAAATTATCTTCTTTGACCGAATAATCTAAGCAGCATTATAAACAAATTTATAAAATCAAGGTATAATGTCAAAGCTCCCATTACAGCTTTTTTACCAATAATTTCACCCGTATCACTTGCTGCATACATATTTTTAATTTTTTGAGTATCGTACGCAGTAAGTCCGACAAAAATTAAAACTCCTAAAACTGAAATTACAAAATACATCATCGATGATTTCATAAAAATGTTAACTAATGAGGCAATAATAATTCCAATTAATCCCATCATTAAAAAGGATCCTAATTTAGTTAAATCTCTTTTAGTCGTGTAACCGTATATGCTCATTGCTCCAAAAGTAGCTGAACAAATAAAGAAAACTCTAGTCACACTCATACCAGTATAAATCAATAAAATTGAGGAAAGAGATAAACCCATTAATGCTGCAAAAACCCAAAAAGTTGTTTGAGCTTTTGATGCGCTCATTTTATTTATTCCAAAACTCATATAAAAAACAATTCCTAGAGGTGCCAACATTACAAGCCATTTAAGCCCAGACATATAAATTGCATTTCCCATTTGAGTTAAACCCACAATAGATCCAGCATCATTTGTAACTACTGACATTTTAAATGTTAAAAGAGCCACTATACCAGTTAACAATATTCCTGTTGCCATATAGTTGTAAACTTTGAGCATGTAGGCTCTTAGGCCTTCATCCATCACTACTGTTGATTGTTGAGCAGCTTTAGCTCTTCCTAAAATGCCTTTTTTATTAAATTCCATAGTGAGAGAAATATATAGTCTTTTACTAATTATTCAAGATGCCTTAAAAGATAAATAAAAAAATTAACACTATAAAACCTCAATGAATTACAAAAAATTAGGAAATACTAATATTGACGTAAGTACAATTTGTCTCGGTACAATGACTTGGGGGGAGCAAAACACTCAAGACGAGGGTTTTGAACAGATGGATTACGCTTTAGACCAAGGTGTAAATTTTTGGGATACAGCTGAAATTTATTCTATTCCGATGAGAGAGGAAACATATGGAGAAACTGAGAGAATAATTGGAAATTGGTTTCAGAAAACAAAAAAGAGAGATAAAATTATACTTGCAACTAAAGTTTGTGGAAACACTTCTAACAAGTACATTAGAGGAGGTGGATACAATTTTGGAAAAAAAAAAATCACCCAGGCTTTAGAGGAAAGTTTAAAAAGATTAAAGACTGATCACATAGATTTATACCAACTGCATTGGCCAGAGAGAAACACAAATTTTTTTGGCATGCACGGCTATGAGCATGACGAAAAAGATAATGATTGGACGCCTTTTGAGGAAATTCTAGAAAGTTTAGATAAATTTATCAGTGAAGGTAAAATTAGATATATAGGTTTATCTAATGAAACCGCTTGGGGTTTATCTAAATTTCTGGAACTATCAAAATTAAAAAAGCTTCCAAAAATGATGTCAGTTCAAAATCCTTATAATTTACTCAATAGATCTTATGAGGTTGGATTAGCTGAAATATCTGTAAGAGAAAAAAGTGGGTTATTAGCATACTCACCACTAGCATTTGGATACCTAACAGGAAAATATAGAAATAATAATCTTCCTGATAAATCAAGGATGAAATTATTTAAAGATTTTACGAGATATAAAAATGAAAATGGTCAAAACGCTATAGAAGAATATTATGAAATATCAAAAAAATTTGATATTGATTTTACTCAAATGTCATTAAAATTTTGTGAAATCCAGCCTTTTGTAACAAGTGTGATCATAGGTGCAACAACAATGGAACAGTTGAAAACAAACATAGAAAGTGTAAATGTAAGTTTAACAAACGAAATTATTAATGAGATTAACAAAATTCAAAAAAAATATCCAAACCCATGCCCATAATTAAAAAAATTTTATTATTTTCTTTTATAGTTTTAATTTCCAGTATCTCAAAAACTTTTGCAGAAGATTTAAAAAAAATTGGAAAATACAAGGATTGGGAAGTAATGGTAATGACTGAAGTATCTGGTAAGGTATGTTTTGCTCAATCAATTCCAGTTTTACAAGCACCCAAAAAAAATAAAAGAGATGCTAGATTATTTGTAACTTTTAGACCTGGAGAAAAAATTTCTAATGAAATAAGTGCAACTGCAGGGTATGAATTTAATAAGAATAATACAGTCTTAGCAACTTCAGGAAATAATAAATTTAAATTTGATATAAAGCAGCAAGGTTTTGCTTGGATGACTAGTAATAAAAAAGAAAATATTATGGTCAAAGTAATGAAAAAAGGATCAAGAATAATGGTAGCGGGATATAATGAAAAAGGATCTCAAACTATAGATCACTATTCGTTGTTAGGATTTACAAAAGCTTATAATACTGCAAAAAAAGCTTGCAGTTAATAAATGAAATCAAAAAAAAGAATTGTATTAGCTTATTCTGGTGGCTTAGATACATCCATAATCCTTAAATGGCTTCAAGAAAATTATAAGGCAGAGGTAATTTGTTATACTGCAGATATTGGTCAAAAAATTGATAAGAAAAAAATTATTTCAAATGCAAAAAGATTAGGTGTAAAAAATATAATTATTAGAGATCTTAAAAATACATTCGTAAAAGATTATGTTTTTCCAATGCTCAGAGGTCACGCAATTTATGAGGGTTTTTATTTATTGGGCACTTCTATAGCAAGACCATTGATTGCAAAAGATCAAATTAGAATTGCTAAAAAATACAAAGCTTATGCAGTCTCTCATGGTTCAACTGGAAAAGGTAATGATCAAGTTAGATTTGAACTCGGTTATCATTTCTTTGGACCAAAAATAAAGATAATTGCACCGTGGAGAATTTGGAAATTAAATTCCAGAACAGACTTAATTAAATACGCAAAAAAACATAAGATAGTTATTCCTAAGGATAAAAAAGGTGCTCCTCCTTTTTCAGTCGATGATAATCTTTTTCATACTTCAACTGAGGGCAAGGTTTTAGAAAATCCTAAAAATTCTGCACCAGAAATTATTTTTCAAAGAACAGTTTCTCCAGAAAAAGCTCCTCGTAAATCATCTTTTGTAACTATAAACTTTAAAAATGGAGACCCTTTGGGAGTAAATGGAAAAAAATTAAGTCCTGCTAAATTACTTGAGAGACTAAATCAACTTGCTGGTAAAAATGGAATTGGAAGAGTCGACTTAGTAGAAAATAGATTTTTAGGAATTAAGTCAAGAGGAGTATACGAAACTCCAGGTGGAACATTACTAATTAAAGCCCACAGAGCAATTGAGTCTGTCACTTTAGATAAAGAGACCATGCACAAAAAAGATAATATAATGTCTAGATATGCTGAATTAATCTATAATGGTTATTGGTATTCAAAAGAAAGATTTAAACTCCAAAAAATCGTAGATCTTAAGAAAAATAAAGTTAACGGAAGCGTTAAACTAAAACTTTATAAAGGGAATGTAACTATAGTATCAAGAATGACGAGTGGTAAAGCGTATTCAATGAAAAAAGTTTCATTCGAAGAAAATAAATCATTTAATAAAAAAAATGTTGAGAAATTTATAAATTTTCATAAGAAAAAACTACGTTCTTAATAAATCTGAGGTCAATTTAACATTTGTTTAATTTGCTAGAAACTATATCTTAGAATCATGGAATCGTTTAAAAATTGGATGAAAGATGCTGCAAACATTTTGTTTGATGATAGTAAAAATGATTTGAGAGCACTTCCTAAAACAGTGAGATTACAAATACTTTTAGTCTTAAGTTTTATTTGGACTACTGTTTTTAGTTTGTATGTGTTTTCATATACTACTTTTGCATTTGGTTGGGCAGGACTCTTTGTGGCACATATTGGATTAATATTTGCTGTGTACACAACATTTAAACATTTCCATAGAGCTGAGGAAAGTTCTGCTAGTGTATTCAAAACTAAGAATTTTGACCCATTTAAAATTATGGTTATTGTTTTTGTAATTGTATTTATTTTTGTTTTCTCAAAGGGTATTGAGGTATTAACTAGCCCTAACCCATATTCTTATTCAATTCCCTATGATGGTTCTTCAAAATCAGTGTTTGAAAAATGGTTACCATTTAGTAAAGGTAAGTAATGGAAAAGATTGCTAAAAACTTACAGCTAGTTCTAATGGTTATTATTTTGATTAGCACTGTCATAGCTGTAGGTATTGAAATAAATAAAATGTTTGTAGCTCAATCAGTAACCTTAGCTGATTTATTATTAATGTTTCTTTACCTAGAAGTATTAGCAATGGTTAGAGTTTTTTGGGATCAACAATCTATAAGTATAACTTTACCACTTTTGATAGCAATCACTGCGCTTGCGCGATTTATTATTCTTCAAGGAAAAGAAATGGATCCAACAGCATTAGTTTATGAAGCAGTAGCTATAGTTCTAATCGCTGGTGCGATTGTCATCTTAAGATTAAGACATAGTGAAAAATTAGGTCTTAAAAGAAAAAAAAACAAATAATCTTAATGAATTTTGGGACGTCAAGAGCTTCGGCTATTGAAAATCTTAATAGATTTGTAGACCAAAATTTATTTGAATATTCTAAGTTAAGAAATTTTGATTATGGTCCAGACAATAGATCAAATATTTCATGTCTTTCACCTTATATTACTCATGGAATTATATCAGAATTAGAAGTAATCAAAAAATCATTGAGCAAATTTTCATTCTCTAAAAATGAAAAATTCATTCAAGAAGTTTTATGGAGAATATATTGGAAGGGTTGGTTAGAATTAAGACCTAATGTTTGGACTGATTATTTAAACGAACTAAAAAAAAGTTCGTGAAGAATTTAAAGACGACCAAAACTATAAAAATGCTATTGAGGGCAATTCAAACATCGAGTGTTTTAATGAATGGGTAAAAGAATTAAAAGAAACTAATTATTTACACAATCACGCAAGAATGTGGTTTGCAAGTATCTGGATTTTTACTTTGGATTTACCTTGGCAACTGGGTGCAGAGTTTTTTATGAAGTATCTTTACGATGGGGATGCTGCATCCAATACTTTAGGTTGGAGATGGGTTGCTGGAATTCAAACACAAGGAAAAAATTATCTGGCTAGTGAATGGAACATTAAAAAATTTACCAACAACAGATTTAACAATATTAAACTAAATGAAAATGCTCCTCCAAAAACAAGTGATAAAACTTATGCTGCATCAAAATTAGAATTTATCAGTCCACAAAATCTTCAAGAAAAAAATCTTCTTATTTTTGAGAATAATTTATCTTTTGAAATAGGAGATTTTAAAGACCAAAAATTTAAAAAGATTTTTTTAGTTTCTAATAAAAATGAAAACCGAACTATAGAGCTCAGTGAAAAATTGGTAAAATTCAAGTCTCAATTAATTGAAGATCAAAAAAAAAAGATTAGAGGAAAAATCAATTGATACTGAAATTATAGATTTGAGTGAGATACAAAATATTAATGAAAGTTCTTATGGTTTATATCCTACAGTTGGTGAAAACCTAGATTTTATAAATACAAATAATTTAAAAATAGAATTTCTGTATAGAAAATTAGACCAATTTTCTTGGCAATATTGTAATAAAGGTTTTTTTAATTTTAAAAATTATATTCCAAAAATAATTACAACTTTTAATTAAAACCACCTAAACATTCCGATAATTCCAGCCGTTGCATAAAAGAATTGTAAATAAGAGTAAAATCAAATATTTAGAAAAATTTTTTATTTTTTTGATGAACATTTTTTTGAACAATACTTTACTTTTTCCCAATTCAGTCTCCATTTTTTTCTCCATTTAAATGACCTTTGACATATTGGACAAACCTTAATTGGTAAATTTTCTTTTCTCATCAAATTGTATTTTCTTTAATGAATTTATCTGCGGCTGACAAAATCAATTTTTTTCTATCCATTTTCATTTTATCAAAAATTCTTACCATCATTGATAGTCTAGGGTTAGTTAAAAAAAATTTTCTATTCCGATCTATAAATCTCCAATAAAGACCATCCATTGTATTACACCACTCTCCTTTTTTAAAATCCATCATTTTCATAAAATAAGCAGACCCACAGATATAAGGCTTGGTTGCAAATATTCCACCATCACTGAATAATCCCATGCCATAAACATTTGGTACCATCACCCAATCAGAAGAGTCTACAAACATTTCCATAAACCATTTGTAAACTACAATTGGTTTAATCTCACAAAGGTTCATGATGTTAGATAAAATCATTAGTCTTTCAATGTGATGGGACCAGCCGTGGTTTAATGCATTCTTGATTGCATAATCTAATGGTGGCAAACCTGTCGTTCCATCATACCAAGACTTTTTCATTTTTCTATTTTGCTTAAAAAAATTTTTTGTTTCCATTTCATCTGAATAACTTTGATAAATACCTCGCATAAACTCTCTCCAACCAACTATCTGACGGATATAACCTTCCAAGGAATTCATTCTTATTTTATTTTTTTTATGAAAATCTAAAACTTTTTGAATAATAAACTCAGGAGTTATTAAACCTAAATTAATATAGGGGCTTAAAGCACTATGAAATAAAATGTTGTCTTTTTGATTTACTGCGTCTTCATAATCACCAAACAAATTTGATTTTTCTTTTATAAAAAAATTTAGTAATTTAACCACGTCATCAAATTCTGTTGCTAACCAAAAATTATCCGTACTACCTGGATGATCTTTAAATAATTTTTCTACGATAGGCTTTAATTTTTTTGTATGATTAGTTTCATTAATTTTAGGAAATTTTGGTATTGAAATATCTTTTGGTAATTTATTTCTATTGTCCTCATCAAAGCTCCACTTTCCGCCGATTGGATTTCCATCAGCCCCCATCAATATTCCTGATTTTTTTCGAACCTCTTTGTAAAACGTTGCCATAAAGGGTTTTTTTGATTTTCCTAAGTAATTTTTGAATTCACCTCTTGAGTTTAAAAACATAGGAGTTTGAACAACATTCCAATTAATTTTTTCTTTTTTTAAGAATTGAGAAATTTTTTTTTCAAAAAACTTATCTTCAATTTCAAAACTAGAAATCTCTTTAATTTTTTTTGAATTAATTATCTTTTTTAATTTTTTAAGGTAATCATCTTTAAATTCTTTATCTTCAATTTTTGTATACTCTAATTTAAATTTATTCTTTTTGAGTTTGTCCGCATAAGATCGCATAGAAGACAAGAATAATAGTATTTTCTGTTTATGATGTTTTTCATAAGTACATAAACCATTGTCTTCTGCCATAAAGAATATATGGTCTTTTTTGAAGCGGTCGAGGTATTTTGATGGAAATAATTGATTACCAAGTATAAAAAATAACTTCATAACTAAATATAACTAATAAAATTTTTTATGTCAGAAAAATATATTGTTTTTGGTGCGACAGGTTCAATCGGATCAAGTTTAGCAGAACAGTTAGTAGGTTCAGGAAATAGCGTTCATTTAGTTGCAAGAAATGAAGCTGAGCTTAAAAATATTTCTGACAAACTAGGATGTACATCTACTGTAGCTGATGTTTTGGAGGAAGGATTTATCAATAAAGTTAAAAATGATATACCAGAAACAAAGGGGATTGCTTACTGTGTAGGTTCAATTGATTTAAAACCTTTAAGAATGGTTACAGAGCAAGATTTTAACAAATGTATGAAACTAAATCTTTATTCTGCAGTTGAGGCTATAAAAGGATACCAAGAAAGTTTAAAAAAAAATAAAGGATCAGTAGTTTTATTTTCTACAGTTGCTGCTCAAAGAGGATTTACTAATCATGCTATAATCGCTTCTACAAAAGCTGCGGTTGAAGGGTTGACTGTTTCTTTAGCAGCTGAATTTGCACCAAACATCAGAGTTAACTGTATAGCTCCTAGTCTGACAAATTCTAAAATTGCTGAACCAATGTTAAAAAATAAAGCTCTAGCCGATGGAATAGCAAAAGCTCATCCTCTTAAAAGATTGGGTGAAGGAAAAGATTCTGCTTCACTAGCAAAGTTTCTTATTACTGAAGAAAGTTCTTGGGTCACAGGGCAAATAATTGCTGTAGATGGTGGAAGATCTAAACTTTCTTAAAGTGAAAAAAGTTTTATTTTTAACACTATTAATTTTTTTTTTTACCTCAAAATCTTTTTCTCAAAATTATAGTTTTCAAAAATTAACAAAACTTGATGGACCATGGGGCTCGTCATTCTTGAATGAAAATGAATTAATAATTACAGAGAAAAGTGGAAAAATAAAAATTGTAAATATTAAATCCAATAAAATTTCTGAAATTGATCATAATTTAAATTTTTTAGATTATGGCCAAGGAGGATTATTAGATATTCTATTTAAAGATAATTTTGTTTATATTTCCTATTCTGAAAATAGAGGTAATTGGAAGTCAAGTACTTCAATTGCAAAAGCAAAATTTGATAAAATCAAATTAAATTTTAAAAACATTTTTCAAGCTGAACCTCCGATTGACTCAGGTTATCATTTTGGTTCAAGATTAGTAATTAAAGATAATTACCTTTTTGCATCAGCTGGAGAAAGAGGACAAGGTATGATTGCACAAGACCCTACAAATCACCCAGGGAGCATTATAAGAATTCATTTAGATGGAAGTATTCCTAATGACAATCCTAAGTTTAAAGGTAATCCAAGCTGGCTTCCTGAAATTTATCAAATTGGAATTCGAAACCCCCAAGGCTTATCTTTATCACCTTTTGACGGAAAGATTTATATGAGCAACCATGGTGCAAAAGGAGGTGACTGGTTTGGAGAAGTAAAAAAAGGTGAAAACTATGGTTGGAAAATATTAGGCTGGGGAGGAAAAAATTATACTGGAACTAAAATTGGACCTAAATGGAAACCAGGCTTTACTAAAGCAATTCAATACTGGGTACCTTCTATCGCTACTAGTGCAATTACTATTTATAAAGGTGATGAGTTTAAGGAATGGAACAGCCACGCTTTAATTACGTCTCTTAAGGATAAATCATTAAGAAAATTAATATTTGACGATAAATCAAATGTTAAGGAAGAGATAATTTTTAAAGACAAAATTGGAAGAATAAGAGATATACAAGTTCATCCAATCAATGGAAAAATTTATTTTTTAGCAGGAGATAATTTGTGGCTAATGGAAAAAAGTTAATAATAATTTTATGTCTTTTAATTGGGATAACTTCATATAATCATATTGGATTAACAATGGAAAAAAAACCTTATCATCACGTTCCAGATGGAACATTTAGAAATCCAGAGGGATCTCCTGAAAGAAATACAAATTTTAAATGGTCATATAAAGTTTTTAATAAAGAAAAAAAGAAACTTGATATGACAGTTCCAGAAGGGCATGTTGTTAAAAAAGAAAAAGTACTAGCAGATTTATCAAGATTGAAGGATGACGATTACATTGCTTGGATTGGACATGCTACATTTATTATCAAATTAGGAAATACTAGGATTATAACTGATCCAGTCTTTTCTAAAAACGCAGGACCGTTAATATTTGGTCCAAAGAGATTTACTGAACCAGCCTTAAAATTAAATGAAATTCCTAAAATTGATTTATTTTTACTTACGCACAATCATTATGACCATCAGGATATGATGACAATTCGTAGGTTTCCTTTTAAAGATGCAAAAGTAATGCTGCCATTGAAACTTGGTAAATATTTTACAAGAAACGGATATAGAGATGTAAATGAAATGGATTGGTACGACGAAATAAAGATTAATGAAAGATTAAAAATTACATTTCTACCTGCAGTTCATTGGTCCAAAAGAAGCTTAACGGATACTAATAAAACTTTATGGGGTAATTTTTTAATTGAATATGATGGAAAAAAGATTTTATTTGGATGTGATACAGGTGTTGGAAATATTTATAAAGAGTTAGGAAATAAATATGGCCCAATAGATATTTCTTTTATTAATATTGGTGCTTATAACTTCTATCCAATATCGCCCTATAAAGATAAATCTGCTTATCATACTAATCCTGAAGAAGCCTTGAGTATAGGAAGAGATTTAAAAAGTAAAAAAATTATAGGAACACATTGGGGTACATTTGTTTTATCTTTAGAACCGATAATGGAGCCACCAGTCAGATTTAAAGCTAATGCAGATAAGTATGGATTTAAAAAAGAAGATGCTGTAATTTTTAAAATAGGTGAAATAAATCCTTTAAAGGATTTAATTAATAAAGATTAATTATCTAAAATTTTCTTTTTAGCTTTTTCAAATTCTTCTTGAGTTAAAGCACCACTTTTTAAAAGTTCATTTAATTTATCCAATTCTTCGCTTAAGCTTTCAGAATTATTTGGGATATCATCCAATTGATTATCTGTCTCAATTTCAGAACCAGATTTATTAGAGCTTTTAGCACTAAATCCTGTCATTATAGCTCTTCCACCCAAGTAAAGTACAAAAAGAAAGATTAGAACAACTAATCCAAAAAAAATTATCTTTTCCATAAATTAATCTTCATCTTCCTCTCTCCAATTTTTTTCATACATTAACCATGCAGCATATATTACTGAAAATGTTCCAACAATCATACCATAATCAAATCCTGTTTGTTGATCATATAAATACCAACCCAATTGAGTAGCTCCTATTGGTGGTACTGTTAATATAAACATTAAGATTGCTATTCGATAGGGATATTTGGGTTTTTTCATTCAACTATTTTTATAATTATTTAAAAAAAAATAAATATTGTTGAAATAGTTTAAATTTAATGAGAATTCATGTTTACAACAATATTGTCGCTCTTATCTATTTTTTCACTGAGTTTACTAATAAACTTCACTTTCTGAAGTTAATTTATAATAGAGATCTTTTAAAGCAATTAATAGTATTCTTTAATAGACAAGCAATTGTCATCGGTCCTACACCACCAGGTACCGGTGTTAAAGCTTTAGCAATTTTTGAAACTTCATCAAACGCTACATCCCCAACAATACCTTTTTCAGTCTTATTAATACCAACATCAATCACTATTGTACCTTTCTTAATCCAATCACCTTTAACAAGTTCAGGAATTCCAACTGCAGCAACAATTATATCTGCCTTTAAACATTCTGCTTTTAAATCTTTTGTTTTTGAATGGGTGATAGTTACGGTACAGTTTTCTTTTAAAAGAAGTTGCGTCATTGGTTTGCCATTAAGGTTAGACCTCCCAATTATAACTGCCTTTTTTCCATTTAAGTTTGGTTCAATCTTCTTTATTAATAAATAACACCCTAGGGGCGTACACGGTATTGAGCTTTCATAGCCTGATGAAAGATTACCAACATTCATTGGATGAAATCCATCAACATCTTTAAAAGGATTGATGGCTTCAATAATTTTTTGTTTATCAATATGATCCGGAAGTGGTAATTGGACCAATATTCCAGAAACTGTCTCGTCTTTATTTAATTCCTCAATCTTTTCTAATATTATTTTTTCTTCAACTGTATCTGGATATTTAATTACATTAGATTTTAACCCAACTTCATTTGCTGATTTTTCCTTGTTTCGAACATAAATTTGACTTGGAGCTAAATCACCAATCAAGATCACTGTTAAACCTGGTACTTTATTGTATTTTGCTTTCAAATCAGAAACTTCTTTTTTAAGTTCTTCTCTAAGTTCTGCAGCGGCTTTTTTTCCATCAATTAAAATCATATAATTTAGAATATCATTGGTGCAATGTAGAGTTTCATACACATTTCTATAAACCAAATCAATAAAAGTAAAATTATTGGCGAAATATCTAAGGTGCCTAAGTTAGGTAAAAAACGTCTAATCTTATTTAATAAAGGGTCAGTGAGACGATAGCTTAATTCTAGAACAGAATAAACAAATCTATTTTGTGTATTTAAAATATTGAAAGCTATAAGCCAACTTATAATTACATTGATAATAACTACATAAGAATAAAGTTTAAGTATTTGTAAAACTAAGTAAAAAATAGCTATCATTTTTTTTCAATGTAAATTGAAGAGCTTGGAAATGCGAATGAAGCTTTATTATTTTCTACAATTTGTTTTATTGCAATTGCTAATTTTTCTTTAACAGAAAGCCAATCATTCCAGCTGCTTGAATTTGTAAAACATCGAACATACATATCAATTGAGCTATCAGAAAATTTATCAATTCTTACAGCAATCCCTATACTTTTATTAAAGTCTTCACTTTTCTTAATATGTTCTTCAATTTGATCTCGAATTGTTTTTAGTTGATCTACAGTCGTGTCATATTGAAGAGTGATAATCCAACTTATTAACCAATTTGAAGTTTCACTAACATTTACAACTGCATTTTCAGCAAATTGAAAATTAGGAATTATTGCCAAGGATTTATCAAATTTTCTTATTGTTGTTGATCTAAAACCAATTTTTTCAACTATGCCCTCTATTATTCCATCTACTAAAATCCAATCTCCTATTTTAAACCTTTTCTCTACAAGAACTAAAATTCCTGATATCAAATTTTTAAACAAATCTTGAGCACCTAAGGCAACTGCTACACCAAATAAACCTAGTCCAGCAATAATTGGACCTATTTTGATACCCCACAATTCTAGTACTGCAGCAAGTCCTAATATAAATATTAGTATCTTTAAGGATTTAATAATCCAGCCTATCAACTCTCTTGTTAAAAGTTTATCAAGGCCACTTAAAATATACGATACTGGTTCAATGATTTGATGAATAACCCAAAAGATTAAAATAGTTATTAGAGTCCTATTAATTGTATCTACAGCTTCTCTACCCTCTATTGAAAAAGTCATGTAATAACTAGCAATAAAAAAACCTAACACTATTGGCAAAAATCTTGCTGGTCCAATTAATGCAGAAACAAAAGTATCGTCCAATTTATTAGTTGTTCTTTTTGAAATAATTTCCAATTTTTTGATAATGAGTTTACTGATCAGGCCTCTGAAAATAAGAAATAACAAAAAAATTCCAATCCCAATCAGAATTTGAAAAATGTCAACACCTAAAATACCTTTATTCCAAACAGATAAAAAGATATCAGAAAAATTATTTATTATTTCCATAATTAAATTTTATATAACAAAAATTCCTCTTCTCCAGGGTTAAAAAGAAAAATTTTTTTCCACTTTATTTCATTCAATATTGATGAGGTTTTTTCACTAATACACATTAAATTTGTATTCATCCAAAGAAGTTCTAACTGGTAATTTTTAATAAAACTCAGAAAGCTAGACGCACTATTTTGTGAGTAAATGTAGACTAAATCTGGTATTTGAGATTTTAATTCACTAACAAATTTTTCATTAAATTTTAGGTTATGTTTAGCACGATAATTTATAACTCTATTTATATCATAACCTTCTTTAACTAAATAACTATTAAGATCTGCTGAAACTACTTCACCACTTACATAAATTAATTTTCCATTTTTTTTTTCAAAGTTTTGTAAAATCAACTCTTTTAGATTTTCAACATTTCCTTCAGCTGTTATTAAATTTTGGAAGCCAGCACTTCTTGCAATCTTTTCTGTAGCACCTCCAACGCAAAAACAAAGAATTTTTTTATCTATTTCTTTTAAATTTAAAAACCTTAATGCATTAGCACTCGTAAAAATAATTCCTTTATATTTTGAAAAATCTATCTCAACATGATCAATTCTATCTACAGTCAATAAGGGAATATGTGAAACTTGATGTCCTAATGATTTAAACTTCATTATCATTTCAGAACAATCCTCCAAAGGTCTAGTTAGTAAAATGTGCATATCATTTTTTATAAGAGTTTTTTGATTTAATCTTTAATATTTTACCTATTTCTTTACCAAGTTCTTTTCCGTCTTCAACTTTAGAATTTTTTTCTTCATAAAACCTTTGACTCCCATCTATTGAAAAAAGCTCAGCTCTTAAAGTAAGCAGATTCTCATCTATAGAAGCATGAACTCCTACAGCAGTATTGCAATCTCCTTCTAATATTTTTAAAACATTTCTTTCAGCATCAGCTCTAATTGAAGTTTGTTTGTGATTAACTTTTTTTAATACTGAGTTAATCTTAGCATTTTCCTCGCAGCACTGAAGAGCAATGATTCCTTGTCCAGCACTTGGTATTATATCTTTTATCGAGAAAATTTCTGATATTTCTTTTTTCAGTTTTAAAGATTCAATGCCAGCATAAGATAAAATAATTGCATCATATAATCCATCATTTAGTTTTTTTATTCTAGTATCAACATTTCCTCTTATAAGTTTGCAATTTAAATCAGGTCTAATTTTTTTAATTTGAAATTCTCGTCTATAAGATGATGTTCCAATTATAGAATTAATTTTCAAATCTCTTAATTTCTTTTTATTATTTGTAATAAGAATTTCTCTAGGATCGTTTCGCTCAATAAATGTTTCTGTCTTCAGCCCACGTGTTTCTAATGCTGGCATATCTTTTAAAGCATGGACTGCAATATCAATTTTTTTTTCTAGAAGTTCTTTTTCGATATTACTAGAAAACAAACCCTTACCACCAACTTCAGATAATCTTTTATCATGAACCTGGTCTCCCTCTGTTGTAATTTCCTTAATTATTATATCATTTTCCTTAAAATCAGTATTTTGAATAATCTTGTCTTTAGCATTTTGAGCATAAATAAGAGCTAACTTACTTCTTCTCGATCCAATTGTTATTTTTGGTTTATTCATAAAAAAAATCTTATTTCATACTTGTAATGAGATTGTACAATTAATAAAAACTATTTGTATGAGTAAAAAACCCTTGATTCTTGGAATTGAGTCTAGCTGTGATGAGACAGCAGCATCTGTAATTAGCGAAAATGAACAAGGAAACCCATTAGTTTTATCTAATGTTGTCTCAAGTCAAATTGAAATTCACAAAGAATTTGGAGGAGTTGTTCCAGAATTAGCAGCTCGTTCCCATATTGAAAAAATAGATTGGATAGTTCAAAAAGCAATAATTGATAGTGGAAAAAAAATTGAAGATATTGATGCTGTGGCATCAACCGCTGGACCTGGTTTAATAGTTTGTTTGTCTGTAGGATTAAGTTTTGGTAAAGCTTTAGCTGCTACATTAAATAAACCTTTTATAGCAGTCAACCATTTGGAGGGTCATGCTCTAAGTCCTAGGTTAAATTCATCATTAGATTATCCTTATCTGCTTTTGTTAATATCAGGAGGTCATAGCCAATTTCTAAGCGTTCAAGGCTTGGGTAAGTACAAAAGGTTAGGAACTACAATTGATGATGCTTTAGGAGAAGCTTTTGACAAAACTGCAAAACTTTTAGGAATTGATTTTCCTGGTGGCCCTCAAATTGAAATTTTGGCAAAAAAAAGGTGACCCTAATAAATATATTTTACCTAAACCTATTTTTAATAAAGGTGGGTGTAATTTATCATTTGCTGGACTGAAAACTGCAATCTTGAAGATATCTAAAAATATAAAAACAGAAAAAGAAAAATTTGACCTTGCTGCTTCTTTTCAAAAAACTATTGAACAAATATTATATAAAAAAACCAAAATTGCTTTTAGTGAATTTAAAAATAAAAATCATTTCGATAAAAAAAAATTTGTGGTCGCAGGAGGAGTCGCTGCTAATAAAAAAATTAGAGAAATGTTAATTGAATTGTGTAAAGAGGAAAATTATGAAAGTATATTTCCTCCTATTGAACTTTGTGGAGACAATGCAGCAATGATCGCAATGGTTGGTTTGGAAAAGTTTAAATTAAAACAATTTAACAGTTTAGACCACCCAGCAAAACCTAGATGGCCCTTAGATGAAAATGCTGTATTTTTAAAAGGTGCTGGTGTAAAGTTATAGAAACAAGATTAAAAAATAAAAATTTATTATTGAAATTTGAATAACAAGCTCTATTTATTGATTTTATTTTAAATTTAAATTAACTTTATTCTTAAAGAATTATCTAAAAATGCAAAATATTTATATTAAAATTTATAAGAAAACTTTTTTTCTTTTTATAAGATTATTAAGAATATTTACGAAAAAGTTTGATAAAAAAATTTCATTGCTCTTATCTAAAACCAAATGGTCTTCTGGATATTTTCCTGAAACTTTAGAGGTCACCACAACAGTTGGGTGTGCAATGATGTGTGACTATTGTCCACAAGAGGCATATAAAAAAAATGGCAAGGAATATCCAAAAGTTTTGTCATTTGATACTTTTAAAGATGCAATGAAGAATGTAGACAATAAAGTGAAGATTCACTGGACTGGTTTTAGTGAACCACTACATTGTAAAGATTTTACTTTAATGGCTGACTATTTAAATGAAAGAGGTTTTAAACAACATATCTCCACAACTATGTTTGGTAGGGACCATTGTAGAGAATACATGTGTGAAACTAAGGTATTCGAACAAATGGTTTATCATTTACCAGATAATAATAATAGAATGCACTTAAAAGTAACTGATAAATATTTAGACTATTTAGAAAAATCTATAACTTTTCAATCTCAAATTATTTCAAAAAAAAAATTTACGGTAATGGTAATAGGTAATGATTTTCAAAAACAAGTCAGAAAGTTAGTAGATAGATTATTAAATAAAAAAATTATTTTAGAAAGTCAAATTTATATAAGAAAACTTTTGGTTTCAAGAGCAGGATCAGTTCAAGTTGATAATATAGAAGGATTTGATCAACAAATCTCTTTTTCAAAAAAAAATTTAATAAAGATAATAAAAAATTATTCTATTGTGGGTATGGTAGACTAAAACAAGGAGTACTATTGACCAATGGTACTTTAGCAATTTGTGCTAATGATTATTCAATAGATCATAACGTGGGTTCTTTGATCGATAATAAACTTGATGATCTTTACAAACATAAAAAGTTATTTTCAAACGATGAATTTATTTATGGAGAAAAGTCTCCATGTAAAAATTGTGAGTTTTATGAAAGTCTTTAATTTGATTAATTACTCAAAATGAAAGATTTAAAAAAAGATGAAATATTGGTTATTGAAATCAGAACCTGATGTTTGGTCAATTGAACAACAAGAAAAAACTGGAGCTAAGGGATCACCATGGGATGGAGTAAGAAATTATCAAGCAGCTAAAAACTTAAAAAACATGAAAAAAGGTGACCATTGTTTTTTTTACCATTCAAATATAGGTAAGGAAATTGTTGGAATAGTTGAGGTAATTAAAGAATATTACCCTGATAAAACTGACCAATCTCAGAGATTTGTAGCAGTTACAGTAAAATTTTTAAAAAAATTAGTTAAACCCATTAAGCTAGAAGAAATTAAAAAAAACAAGCAATTAAGCCATTTATCTCTCATTAAACAAAGTAGGCTGTCAGTAATGCCAATAGATTCTAAAAGCTGGAAAATCTTAAATAACATGAGTAAGATTTAAAATAATAATTTATGCCAAAAAAAAGAAAAAAAAATAAAGTGAAAAAAAAAACTTCAAAAAGAAAGAAGTTAAGAAATAAAAAAAAAGAAATAAAAAAAAAAAATTCCTCAAATAAAAAAAAAGATAAAAAAAATAAAGAGACTTCCTCTCAAGAGCTAATTTTTAAAACTAAACCTGAATGGGTTAAAAATAGTTTAGCAAATAAAATACAATATTTAAATAGATATAACGATTCTATTAAAAATAATAATTCCTTTTGGAAAAAGGAAGGTAAAAGAATTACTTGGATAAAACCTTACAAAAAAATTAAAGATGTTAAATACAGCAAAGAAGAAGTTAGGATTAAATGGTATGAAGATGGTACTTTAAATGCTTCAGCAAATTGTATTGATAGACATCTTAAGGATAAAAAAGATAAAACTGCAATTATTTGGGTTGGAGATGATCCAAAAGAAACCCAAAAGATATCTTACAAACAATTACATCAAAAAGTTTCAAAAGCAGCAAATGGGTTAAAAAAACTTGGAATCAAAAAGGGGGACAGAGTAACCATTTACTTAACAATGATTCCTGAATTAGCTATTTTAATGCTTGCATGTGCAAGAATAGGAGCAGTCCACTCTATAATCTTTGGAGGATTTTCAGCAGACTCTATATCAGGAAGAGTTAACGACTGTGAGTCAGAATATATTATAACAGCAGATGAAGGAGTTAGGGGTGGTAAAACTATTCCATTAAAGGCCACCACTGACGAAGCATTAACAAATTGTCCAAACGTTAAAAAATGCATAGTTGTAAAAAGGACAGGAAATTATGTTTTTTGGAACAACGAAAGAGATGTATGGTACCACGATTTAATAAAAGATGTCTCAAACCAATGTGAGCCAGAGGAAATGGGTGCTGAAGACCCACTATTCATTCTTTATACATCAGGCTCAACTGGTAAGCCAAAAGGTGTATTACATACTACAGGTGGATATATGGTTTATGCTTCAATGACACATCAATACATTTTCAATTATAGACCTAAAGATATTTACTGGTGTACAGCAGACATAGGTTGGGTAACAGGTCATAGTTATATTATTTATGGACCACTTTCAAATGGAGCAACTACAATAATGTTTGAAGGTGTACCAAATTATCCAGACAGTTCTAGATGGTGGCAAATAGTAGATAAATTTAAAGTTAATACGTTTTATACTGCTCCAACAGCAATTAGAGCTTTGATGAGGGAGGGGGGTGATCCTGTTAATAAAACATCTAGAAAATCTTTAAAATTGCTAGGAACAGTTGGAGAACCAATAAATCCTGAAGCTTGGATGTGGTATTTTAAAACAGTTGGTAATTCAAACTGTCCGATAGTTGATACTTGGTGGCAAACTGAAACTGGAGGAATATTAATTGCACCTCAAACTGGTGCTATTCCATTAAAACCAGGTTCAGCAACTAAACCTTTCTATGGGATCAAACCAGTCATTGTTGATAAAGATGGTAAAGAAATAAAAGGAGCTGGTGAGGGACGATTGTGTATAGCTCAATCTTGGCCTGGTCAGATGAGAACTGTCTATGGTGATCATCAGAGATTTATTGATACTTATTTTTCTCAATTTGATGGTAAATATTTTACTGGTGATGGATGCAGAAGAGATAAGGATGGTTACTATTGGATAACTGGAAGAGTTGATGATGTAATAATTGTTTCAGGACACAATCTTGGTACTGCTGAAATTGAAAGTGCTTTTGTTGCTCATCCAAAAGTTGCTGAGGCTGCTGTAGTTGGTTATCCCCATGACATTAAAGGAAACGGTTTATATTGTTATGTAACACTCAATGCAGGGGAAACTGAAAATGGTGACCTTGAAAGAGAATTAAAATTATGGGTAAGAAAGCAAATTGGTCCATTAGCAACCCCTGATCTAATTCATTTTACTCCAGGACTTCCCAAAACAAGATCAGGAAAGATAATGAGAAGAATTTTAAGAAAAATTGCTGCCAATGAATATAATCAATTAGGTGATACTACAACTCTCGCTGATCCTGGAGTAGTTGAAAGCCTAGTTGACAATAGAAAAAATACTTAAAAGTTCATTCTTTCAGTAAATTCTTTTTTTATAATATCCCATTTTAGAATAACTGAATTCAAAACAATTTTTCGATCTAAAGTTTTTAGTT
Organism: Pelagibacterales bacterium SAG-MED47; assembly: GCA_014653355.1. Classification (GTDB taxonomy): domain Bacteria; phylum Pseudomonadota; class Alphaproteobacteria; order Pelagibacterales; family Pelagibacteraceae; genus Pelagibacter. Next base: position 43,086 of record JACWEO010000006.1, read on the forward strand.
CTTCAGCAATCGGTGCCCATTGATAAAGAGATAATGCGCTTGAATTAAATGGGCGATCATTACAATAATTAAGCCAATCAATATTCTTAATTCTTTCATTAAAACTCTTTTTTGCAGACTCAATAACTTCAAGCGGCATTTTATTATTAATTTCATCATCTAAAATCTTATAAAAAATTTCTTTAGCCTTATCTGTGTCTTTATAATTAAAATTTACTTTTAAATACGAAAATGAAAAAAAAGTTAAGTCTTGCAAAGCAACAGAATAAATGTTCCATTTTGCTAAGTTAACAGATCCCATAAATTTATCATTTTCAAAATGAAGAACATACCTAGTGCCCATTCTTGTTTTTAAATATCCATAAAGAGTCACTTGGCTAACCCACGCCGATTTAGATTGAATAAATTTTTCAAGTTCATCTAAGTCTTTTATTTTTTTTTTAGGCACAAAGGCTTTAAAGAGGGAAAAAAGATAAATTTTAAAGTCGTTCCAAGATAAGTCTTTCCATGTAAGTTTATATTTCGCCATAAATCGAGTATTTACTCAACTTATACCTTAAATTTCCCCTATTTTGACCAATTTTAACACTTTAAAATTCTTTCATAATGGTTATGGTTTTGGCCAGTTATAACTAAAAAGAGAGAGGTATAAATGTCAAAACAAGCACAACACTGGGAAAAAACCAGAGGATTGTTAATGATGACGTTAGCAATTTGGTTTGTATTCTCAATTGGCATCTTCTTATTCGGAGCTGAAATGGAATCGGTTACAGGACCATTCGGTTATCCATTGACATATTGGTTTACTTGTCAGGGATCACTTGGAATTTTTGTAATCTTAATTTTCTGGTTTGCGAATAGACAAGAGAAAATCGATGAAGAATTCGGCTTTTCAGAGAGAGAGGATGACTAATGATTAAAGGTAATTTTATAGACAATTTGCCAAGAGTTTATGGAATCTATACAGGTGGATTTTTAGCTTTCATAATCATTATGGCAATAGGAGAGCAGATGGGTATGACTGCGAAAGCAATTGGAATTTGTTTCGTTGCATTCACAGTAGCCATCTACGCAATAATTGGTTATCTATCACGTACAGCACAAGCAGATGCATATTATGTAGCTGGAAGGCAAGTACCAACCGTGTTCAACGGAATGGCAACTGCAGCAGACTGGATGTCTGGTGCATCGTTCGTTGCAATGGCAGGTGGTATTTACTTTAAAGGTTACGGCTATATGGCATTACTTGTTGGTTGGACTGGTGGTTATGTGTTAGTTGCAACTTTATTAGCACCTTACTTAAGAAAATTTGGCTGTTACACAGTACCAGATTTCATAGGTACAAGATATGGTGGTAATTTAACTAGGTTTCTTGCAGTGGTAGTTTTAACTGTTGCTTCATTTACCTATGTGACTGCACAAATTAACGCCACAGGTACTATTGCGTCTGTTGCACTTGATATTCCATTTCAATACGCTGTATATGTTGGACTAGTAAGTATCTTATTATGTTCAATGTTAGGTGGTATGAGAGGAGTAACTTGGACACAGGTTGCACAATATATTGTACTAATTGTAGCTTACTTGCTTCCAGTATTCTGGATCAGTAACAAAATGGGTGCAGGTTTCTTCCCACACTTTATGTTAGCTGATGAAGTAGCTAGAATTGGTGAATTAGAGCAACAGTTTGGTTTTGTAAAAAACTCTGCTGCTGATCTTGCGAATGTACCAAAAGGATTAGCTGGAATAACTAAGGCACACTCAGCAGTTAATGCTACGCCTTGGGCATTTATTTCATTAGCACTTGCAATGATGATGGGAACAGCATCATTACCTCACGTGATGATGAGATATTTCACTACTCCAAGTGTAAAAGCAGCTAGAAAATCAGTAGGTTGGTCGTTATTCTTTATCTTCCTGCTTTATTCTTCTGCACCAATGTTAGCGACACTATCTAAATTGTCATTGATTGACCCATCATTACCAACTGGTATTATTGGAAAATCGATTGCAGAAGTTCAAGCGATAGATTGGTATCAAAACTGGAACTCAGCAAACTTGATGTTTGTAAGCGACTTTAACGGAAATGGAACTCTTGAATTAAACGAGTTTTTCATGGGTGGTAAAGCCGTTGTGTTAGCAACTCCAGAAATAGCTGGATTACCTTATGTAATCTCAGGTCTGGTTGCTGCTGGAGGTATGGCTGCTGCCATGTCAACAGCTGATGGTTTGATTCTAGCGATTGCAAATGCAATCTCTCACGATGTTTACTATAAAATCATCGATCCAAAAGCAGAGACTGCAAAAAGACTAGTTGTTGCAAGGGTATTACTTGTAGTAATTGGTTTTGCTGGAGCAACTATTGCAGCAATGGAGATCCAAGGTATCTTAGGTTCAGTAATTTGGGCTTTTGACTTTGCGATGTCTGGATTGTTCTTCCCACTTGTACTTGGTGTATGGTGGAAGAGAGCTAACAAAGAAGGTGCTATAGCTGGTATGGCTTTAGGTCTTGCTTCTGGTATGGGTTACCTAATATGGGTACGAAATGGTGGAAGTGGATTCTTAGGTATCACACAGTTAACGTTTGGTATCTTTGGTTCAGCAGTTAGTTTAGTATCTATGGTTGTAGTAAGTTTGATGACTTCAGAACCAAATGCTGCTACGCAAAAAATGGTTGATGAGGTTCGAGTACCATCTGGTAAATCGATCCTTGGAAAACAACACTAAAAACTTTTTAAAAGGGGCGATTAATTTCGCCCCTTTTTAATTCCTTACTTTATTTAAATATAATTTTTAAATGTCAGCTAATTTTCATCCCTTAGTTTATATAATTGACTATATTTTTGGTGTAATCATGTGGACCCTGATTGGAAGGGTTGCGATGAATATTTTTCAAAGAGAAGATTCACAATTTTTTTTTATGAGAGTATTTGTAAAATTTACTAATCCTTTAATCGCATTATTTAAACCTCTAACCCCTTCTTTCGTAATCCAGCCTCTAGTTCCATTATATGTAGCTTGGTTTTTCTTTATGATAAGATTTTACCTAATGCCATGGATTTTAGGTTATTCTGTAATGGGTATGCTCTCTTTTCCTCTTGAAAGTGAAATTTCGAGACAAATTTACCAATTTTTTAATTCAATTAAATTTTAAAAATTGATACTAGTAAATCTAGTTATCAATGAAAAAAATACAAATATCACCATCAATTCTATCAGCTGATTTTAGCCAGCTAGGCAATGAAATTAGGAGACTAGAGGATGCAGGAGCAGACATGATCCACGTTGATGTTATGGATGGTCATTTTGTTCCAAATTTAACAATTGGCCCACCAGTAATCAGTGCTTTAAAAAAACAATCATCAATAATTTTTGATGTCCATTTAATGATTTCTCCAGTTCATAAATATATTCAAGCATATTCAGATGCCGGTGCAGACATAATTACAATCCACCCAGAAGCTACAAAAGATTTAGACTTATCAATATCAGAAATTAAAAGATTAAATAAAAAAGTGGGGATATCTCTTAATCCTGAGACTAAAGTTGATGTTATCATCAATCACCTTAATAAAATTGATTTAGTTTTGATTATGAGTGTTAATCCAGGATTTGGTGGTCAAAAATTTATGCCAGAAGTTTTGGATAAGATAAAAAGATTAAAAGAAGTACAGGAAAAACAGAGGCTAGACTTTGATATTGAGATAGACGGTGGAATTAACTTTGATAATTCAAAGAAAGCAATAGAAGCTGGAGCCAATATTTTAGTTTCAGGGACTACAATTTTTAAAAGCAATGATGGAGATATTAAAAAGAATATTGAATTATTAAGATCAAGATAACTTCATGATTTATATAAATCAGTTTTTTTCTAAAATTTTCAATCAAATTAGAAAAATTTATTTAACTTCAAATCTTTATGATAAAAAAATTTCAAAAATAAGTAATAACGATTTTATTTATAAGCCTAGTCCTCATTTACTATCTTCTTTAATCAAATATCAAAAAAAAAAAATTAAAATTGAGGATTTTTCATTAGATGAGATTTGGAAAAATAAAAATATAAATATTAGAGATTTTAATAATTTAAATAATTTTTATTGGTTTTTTAGTTTAGATTTGAAATCCTCAAAAGAAAATACTCAATTAGTAATCAAAAATTGGATCGATGATAATCGTAAATATAAGTCTAAAAGTTGGAATTTTGATTTAACTGCAAAAAGAATTATTGCTTGGTTATCTTGTTATAATCTCACCTACGAAAGTAGTAGTGAAGATTATAAAAATAATTTTAATATGATGATAAAAAAACAAACTAATCATCTAATGAATGAAATTGATAAATCAAATCTAATTGATGATAAATTAATAGGTTGTGCATCAATAATATTGGTGGGTCTTTGTTATAAAGATGAAAAGAAATATTTGACTTTTGGATCAAATCTACTTAAAAAAATCTCAAAGACCAGTCTTGATAATTATGGCTTTCCAAAATCAAGAAGTATTAAACAACTAATACTTTATTTAAAATATTTTGTTTTAATTAGAGAATGGTTTAAAGAATCACAAATTAACATACCACAACACATCGATGAAACAATTTACTACCTTGGTCAGGGTTATGCTTTTGTTTGGCAAAATACAAAAAGTGATATCTTATACAATGGTAACAATATATCAGATAATAACAATTTTGATAACTATCTAAAAAGATTGGGATATAAATTTAAAAGTGAGGAACGAGAACTTGGAGGTTATGTAGTTTTAAAAAATAAAAAAATTTGTTTAATAATGGATGCTGGTAATTCTCCAAACCAAGCATTTTCAAAAGATTATCAATCAGGCGCTTTATCTTTAGAAATAATTTCAAATGGAAAAAAATTAATTGGTAATTGTGGATATCATAAATATAAAAACAGTAAGCTAAATGAATTGTCTAAATCATCTGCTGCACAAAGTACATTGGTCGTTGACGATAACTCGTCCTGTAAGTTTAGTAAAAACAATAATTCATGGCTTATAAAGAGAGGTTTAAAAATTTTAAAAAAAGAAATTACATTCGAGAAAGACTACTGGAAAATAAATACTTCTCATGACGGCTATCAAAAGCAATATAAAACAATACATGAAAGAGAGGTAGAATTTTTTCCAGAAAAATCAGTTTTCATTGGATCTGATAAGATAATTAAAAAAGATAATACTAATTATAAATTTGAAATACGTTTTCATGTAGAGCCAAATGTTAAATTAATGAAAACTCAAGATAATAAATCAATCTTGATTGAATTAGAAGATGAAGGCTGGAAATTTACATGCGATAATTATGATATTAATATTGATAATGGATTATATTTCGGTAATAAAAATTCATATGTTGATAATCAAAATATTTTTATTTCTGGTGTTACTCATAATCAAATTGAAAATATAAATTGGAAAATAAGTAAAATATAATGAAAAAAATTAAGTCAGCTTTAATATCAGTATCAGATAAATCAAACTTAAAACCTCTTTTGAAAATTCTTTACAAAAATAATATTAAATTAATAAGTTCTGGGGGTACTTTTAAAACTATCAAAAAATTAAGTTTTGAATGTTTAGAAATATCAAAATTTACAGGGTCAAGAGAAATTCTTGGCGGTAGAGTGAAAACTCTACACCCAAAAATTCATGCAGGAATTTTAAATAAAAGAAGTAATAAATTTCATTTGCGTGAAATTAAGAAAAATAATTTTGAAAATATAGACTTAGTAATTGTTAATTTTTACCCATTTGAAAAGATTATAGAAAAAACAAAAAACCATAATAAGATTATTGAAAATATTGATATTGGAGGACCAACAATGGCAAGAGCAGCAGCAAAAAATTATAATGATGTCACTATAATTACTTCGACAGAGCAATATCCTGAACTTATAAATCAATTAAAAGTAAATAGTGGATCAACGTCAATAAAATTTAGAAAAAAAATGTCTAAATTAGCCTTTAGTGAAACTGCATATTATGACTCTGTAATTTCAAACTACTTTAATAAAAATTCAAATACACATTTTCCCCGTAAAAAAATTATTCATAGCAATCTAATTGAAGAGTTAAGATATGGAGAGAATCCACACCAAAAAAGTGCCATTTACTCGCAAAATCAAAATTTAAAAATAGATAAAATCCATGGAAAAAAATTAAGTTATAATAACTATAATGATATTTTTTCTGCACTAACAATATCTAAAAGTTTCCCCAAAAATACAGGAACTGTTATAGTGAAGCATGCTAACCCTTGTGGGGCATCTATTATTAAAAATAAAATAGAAAGCTATAAATCAGCGCTTGCTTGTGATCCAATTAGTGCTTTTGGAGGAGTTGTTTGTTGTAATTTCAAGATCGAAAAAAATTTAGCCTTAGAGCTTAATAAAATTTTTACTGAAGTAATCATTGCAAATGGTTTTGGGGGGAAGGCATTGAAATTACTTAAATTAAAAAAAAATTTAAGACTTATAGATTCTTCAAAATTTTCAATAAGTGATAATTTAAAATATAATTCATCAAACAATGCTATTTTAGTACAAACTGAAGATAAGAAGATTTTTTCAAAAAAAGATTTTAAGATTGTTTCAAAAAAAAGACCAAATAAAAAAGAATTTGAAAATTTAATATTTGCTTTTAATATTTGCCGATATGTAAAATCTAATGCAATAGTGCTAGCAAAAAATAAATCAACAATAGGAATAGGTTCAGGACAACCAAGTAGGCTTGATAGTTGCCAAATTGCAATCAACAAAATGAAAAAATTTATTAAATCGAAAAATGAGATAGTTGCAGCATCAGATGCATTTTTCCCATTTGTGGATGGTATAGAAAAACTGATACAATCAGGAGTTACTGCTGTTATTCAACCATCTGGATCAATTAAAGATAAAGAAATTATAAAATTTGCAAATAAAACCCAGGCTGTCTTAATTTTTTCAAAAACAAGACATTTTAGACATTAATATTCTTATCAATTTTTGCTGCTAAAATAAAATCATTTTCAGATAAACCTTCTATAGCATGAGTAGATATAGTTATTTTTGCATATCCCCATCCAAATGTAATATCTGGGTGATGTCCCTCATCCTCAGAAATTTTTCCAACAAGGTTCACAAAGTTTTGACTTTCTAAAAAGTTTTTAAAATTAAATTTTTTTTCTAAAAAGAAAACATTTTTTTCATTTTTAATAATTTCCCAACCATCAACTTTTTTTTGGTATTTATGAATTTCTGAGACGTCAAAAGCTTTAACACCACCTTCACAGGGCACACATTTTTTATTCAATAAATCAGTCATATTTTGGAGCGGGCAAAGGGGGTCGAACCCTCGACCTTCTCGTTGGCAACGAGACGCTCTACCACTGAGCTATACCCGCATTTATTCTAAGTATTATAGATAGTGGGTTTACAAAATCAAGCAATAGTTAGGATATTAACAACCTAGTTCAATAAATTTTTTTTTAAACATAGAATTTAATTTTTTTTATAAATATTTATTAAGCATTCTTTAATTTTAATGTATATTGAAAATAAAAATACTTTAAATGGACTTACCCAAAAAAATACCTGTTTTCCCACTTAGTAATTTTATTATTTTTCCTAGAACTGCAGTTCCATTAAATATTTTTGAACCTAGATACATAGATATGATTAATGACAGTATGAAGACAAATAAACTAATAGGTATGATTCAACCAAAAAATACTGACAAAAAATTATCTGAACTCCACAATATCGGGTGTCTAGGAAAAATTACTAGCTTTAAAGAAATTGATGACAAAAGATTTTTAATTGAAATAAAAGGGTTAATAAGATTCAAAATTGAAAAAGAAATTATAAATGATAAAAAATATCGTGAATATGAAGTAAATTTTGAAAATTATTTAGATGATTTGGATAATAAAGAGGAAAACATAAAGTTTTCTGATTTAGAATTGATTTTTAAAGATCTTAAATCTTTATTTGAAAAAAGAGGATTTGTAATTAACTGGAAAGCTTTGGAAAAACAAAGTTTAGATGAGACTATCAATGCATTGGCAATGGCATCACCATTTACTCTTGAAGAAAAACAAGTTTTATTAGAAGCAGAAAATTTAAATATAAGAAAAACAAAAATTACAGAAATCTTAGCAACATACACTTTTGATCAATTTAATAATACCACTCTTCAATAAATTAATTCATTAGTCCTCTATCAGCGATATTTTTAAAAATATTTTTGAAACTTTTATTTTTATCTATTAATTTAAGAGATTTACTTAAAAATTTATTATTCATTTTACTTTCAAAATTAAAGAATTCATAAATGAAGTCGACTCCATTTGAAAAAATAAAATTTTTATGCCTAGTTTTTCTTTCAAACTCAGAACATATTGAAGAATCTAAATCCAAACCAAGATTAATTCTAAAGTGAATTATTTTGATTAACTCCCTAATATCTCTAATAGTCATATTAAACCCTTGGCCAGCTAGAGGATGTAATTTATGTAATAAATCTCCGAAAGCAAGAATATTTTTATGATGATAAAATCTCAAATTTGATGAAATTAGTTTAAAACTAAAAACTTTATTAAATTTATTAATCTTATACTTTTTATTATTCTTATTTATAAAATTTTTGAAATCAAAATTCTTTGATCCTCTTGATGAAAAAACTACTGAAGTTTCATTTTTTGATACAGGCAAAAAAGCAAGGGGGCCGTCTTTAGTAAAAATCTGAATTGCGACATTATTTTTTAATAACTTATCATGATTAATAATTGTTGTATGTGCATAACTATTGTAATTTTTGTCTAATTTTTTAAAAAAAAATTTTTTTGAAATGTAATTATGAGGGTCACAATTTACAATTAAATTATAATTCTTTTTAATTAAATCAGTATATTTAATTTTTTTTTTAAAACTTACTAGTCTATTTTTTTTTAATTCTTTGATTAAAAGTGTATGTAAATTATAATTTTTTAAAACAAAAAAAAGTTCTTTTTTACTATTTTCAAAATTTAATAATTTATCATTTTTTAAATTTTCACTGTAAATTTCTATTTTGTTTATGCCCCATGACAAAGAGTTGGTATTCAGAATATTTTGATTAAAGAAATCTATGTTATTTTTTGAAATTCCTAATGTTCTATTTTTGCTTTGATTTTTAACATTTTTGCTTGAAAAAATATCAACATTTATACCAAGTTTGATTAATGCTTTTGCTAGAGTAAAACTTGTTAATCCATCTCCTAAAATACAAACTTTCATAATATTTTTAATTTTAACAATAAAAATTAGATGATACAAAGTGGTAAATTTGATTCATCATATATGGATATAAAAAAAATTGCTAATTCGGTGCTAATTTTTGCTATAAAGCGATTAATAGAGATTAGTGGGGTTATTGTTTCAATAATTGGTGTGCTATTATTTATAGCTTTAATTTCTTATTCACCAACTGATCCTAATTTTATATTTCCAGAAAATACTCAAATTAACAATTTATTAGGTTTTCAAGGAAGTTATATAGCTGACCTATTCTTACAATCTGTTGGTTTGATAGCTTTTCTGATACCTGTATCTTACATTTTTTTAGGGTTAAATATTTTTAAAAATAAAAAAATATTTTTTATATTAGAAGGTACTTTTTTTATAATACTTTACTCGATAATAGGCTCTTTATTTTTTCAAATTTTTTATAATACTTCTTTGAGTCTTTATGTAAATGGAAATGGTGGTTTTCTTGGAAATTATGTTAATCATAGTTACATTAATGATTTAATTAATTCTAATAATAGTTTATCTTATATTTTTTTAATATTTATCATCACGATACTGTTTTTTTTAAGTATAAATTTTAGTTTTAAAAAAAACTTTTCTTCGATTAAAAGAATTGTTCAATTAATATTTACAAAAAAAACAAAAAATTACACAAACAAAAATGAAGTAATTGATGAATATATTCCTCAAGAAGAAATAAAAAATTTAATTCAAGAAGATTTACCTTTTATAAAAACAGAAACAAATAAAACCAAATTTAAAAATCCCTCAATTGATCTTTTAGAATTACCAAATAAAAAAGGGAATGGAATTCCTGTTAAAAATGAAAATAGTGATCCTGGATTTCTTGAAAAAATTCTTCTAGATTTTGGGGTAAGTGGTAGTATAAAAAAGATTAGTCATGGACCTGTTGTTACTTTAAATGAATTTGAACCAGCCGCAGGTGTTAAGGTCTCAAAAATCATAAATCTTTCTGACGATATTGCTAGAAATACAAGCTCAGAGTCTGCTCGTATTTCAACAATTCCTGGAAGTAATACAGTTGGTATTGAAATACCAAATTTAACTAGAGAAGACGTTTATTTAAGTCAAATCATTAATAATCAAGATTTTAAAAAGAAAGAAATTAAATTACCAATAGCGTTAGGAAAAAATATTTCTGGTACACCAATTGTGAGTGATTTAGCCTCAATGCCTCACTTATTAATTGCTGGAACAACAGGTTCAGGAAAGTCAGTTTGCATTAATACAATTATATTATCTTTACTATTTAGACATACTCCAGATAGATGTAAATTTATTTTGATCGATCCAAAAATGTTAGAACTTTCAACATATGAAGGTGTTCCGCATCTTCTATGTCCAGTCATAACTGAAGCTAAAAAGGCTGCCTCAGTTTTGGGATGGGTAGTCAAAGAAATGGAAAGTAGATATCGACTAATGACTAAAGAAGGAGTAAGAAATATTGATAGTTATAATACAAAACATAAACTTCCAATGCCCTATATAGTAGTTGTTGTTGACGAAATGTCGGATCTAATGTTGGTTGCTGGTAAGGAAATTGAGAATTATATACAGAAGTTATCTCAAATGGCCAGAGCTGCAGGAATACACATAATAATGGCAACTCAAAGACCTAGTGTAGACGTTATTACAGGAACTATAAAAGCAAATTTTCCTACTCGTATTTCATTTCAAGTGACCTCAAAAATAGATAGTAGAACAATTCTAGGTGAACAGGGGGCTGAACAATTATTAGGGAAAGGTGATATGTTATATATGTCTTCAGCAAATAAGATTATAAGAATTCACGCACCATTCGTTTCGGATAATGAAATTGAGAAGATTAATAATTTTTTAAGGTCACAAGCAGAACCAGATTATGTGGATGAGATTTTAAACTTTGTAGACGAAAAAGAAATAAATGAAAATCCAAAAAATCAAGGCGAGAGAGACCAGCTTTATCAATCTGCTTTAGATATTGTAAAGTCTGAGGGAAAAGCTTCTACATCCTTTTTGCAAAGAAAGCTTCAAATAGGTTATAACCGTGCAGCAAGAATTATAGACATGATGGAGGATGAGGGAATTGTAAGTAAAGCTAATCATGTTGGGAAACGTGATGTGCTTTAATGAAAAAAATTTATTTAATCATATTTATAATTTTTTTTAATACAGATTGTAATGCGTCCATAAAAAATAAAATTTTAAATAATCTTTATAATATTAATAATGTAGTTTTTAATTTTGAACAAAATATAAAAAATAAAATTGAGACTGGAAATTGTATATTGCAATATCCAAAAAAAATTTTTTGTAAATATAAACTTAAAAATAAAAAGATTTTAGTCTCAAATGGAAATTCATTAGTAATTAAAACGTTAAATAGTTATTATATTTATCCTTTAAACAAGACACCCTTAAATCTAATTTTAGACAAAAATTATTTGATGAATAAAATTGAAAATTTAAATGAAAGAGTTATTGATGGAAAATTTATCAATTTTCAATTTTTTGAAAATGAAAATGAAATAAATATTTTTTTCGATAAAAAAAATTACAATTTAATAGGATGGCAAATATTGGATATTTATCAAAATCTAAGTATCACTTACATTTCAAACATTATCAAGAATAGTGATATAAACGAAAATTTATTCGTCTTACCAAAACAAAATTAAATTAAATTACAGAGAGATCGTCTCTTTTTTAAAAATTTTCATTCCACGAGAAATATAATTACTAAGTGCATTTTTATGATCTAAAGAACAGGTGTGCACCCATACTCTTGTGGGTTTTGTTAAAAAAGAATTTTTGATGGCTGATGACAGTAAATATGATCCAAGTTTTTGATTTTGATATTCTTCCAATATACCCAAGTAGGCAATCTCAACTTCATTTTTGTTACTGTGAATAATAAGTTCAAAATAACCAGCCAGATCGTTTGTTTTTTTTAAAATGTATGTTTTGACATTCTCGTTAGAGGAATATTCTATCCATTGTTTTTCTGACCATACTAAACGATCAACCCAATTATGTTTTTTGCCAACATTTTTATAAAAGAATTTATTTAATTGAAAATCTTTAGTCTCTTTAAGTTGAAAACTATATTTATCATGAATATCTTTAGATTCACTTAAATCATTAAGAGAATTAATTTCTAAATAATTTCTTTCAATTTTTTTCTTCACAAAACCATTTTACCAATCTTCTCACCTCCAAATAAGTGAAAATGTAAATGTGGTACTTCTTGTCCACCGTGGTCACCAATATTTGATAGGGTTCTATATCCTGTTCCTGTATCAACAGAAATTCCAAGTTTTTTTGCTACAAAACTTATACCTTTTAAAAAACCAACTATCTCACTTGGTGAAGCTTTAGTAGTAAAGTCATCTAGATCTATGTATTTACCTTTTGGAATTACCAAAGCATGAATTTTTTTTTGTGGATTTATATCATAAAAAGATAACACATATTCATCCTCATGAATCTTTTTACAAGGAATTTCTCCTCTTAAAATCTTTGCAAAAATATTATTTTCATCGTAACTCATTTTTTTCTATTGTCTAGTTCAGACATCACCTCTTCAATTTTTACGTTATTTGCTTCTAAATACATTATCAAGTGATAAAAAACATCTGCTGCTTCATGAATTTTATTATCATCTTTTTCTATAGCCTCTATTAATTCATTTATTTCTTCAACAATTTTTTCTTTAGCAAAAATTTTATTTTCTAAAAGTTTGTTTGTATAAGAACCTTTAACAGGATCTTCTTTTCTTTTTCTTCCTAATAAAATCAAATTTTCTAATATTTCTAACATAAATATAAATTTCATTTATAACTAAATTTGTTTGATTATAAAAGTTTATTAATGTAAATTTTTATGATGCGCGAACCACTTTTTGCTAATGCCCCTTTATTTGACATAGAACAAATAAAAAAGATAAATACTGTTATTAACGATAATTTGGTTAAAGCTAAAGATAAACCAGATCAAGACGCAATAAAAAGTTCTCAAGTGAAATTTGTTCATTTAAGATCGATACAAAATCTGATCTTGCCCTTTTTGGATTTCGTTTTTACAGCAAACAATAATTATTTTGGGTTTGATTTATTTCAATTAACTGGAAGTAAAATATTAAATTATAATACCTATAATCCTGGTGAGGAGTATACTTGGCATATTGATGCAAATATGAGTTCTCCCGTTAGGGATATAAAACTTACATGTCTACTGAATTGTTCTGAGTCAAATTATGAGGGTGGAGACCTATGTTTATTTAGAGAAAGAGAAATAATAACGAAAGATTTTAAACCAGGTTCTGCGATAGTCTTTCCATCATTTATCAATCATAAAGTAGAAAAAGTAATTTCTGGATCGAGAGCTACTTTAGCTATTTGGATGAATGGACCTAAATTCAGATAAAATTAAATTCTAACTGGTATTCCTTTTAAATCCATATATTCCTTGGCTTCTTTTACCGAATATTTCCCATAATGAAATATGGATGCTGCTAAAACTGCACTAGCTTTTCCTAGTTTAATTCCATCTACAAGGTGATTTAAGTTACCAACACCTCCTGATGCAATTACTGGAATATTCACTTTAGATGAAATTTTAAACATAAGATCAGTATCATACCCAACTTGTGTTCCATCTCTATCCATTGAGGTTACCAATAATTCCCCTGCACCATTTTCTTCCATTTGATTTGCATACTCCAAAGCATCGATGCCACTATTATTTCTCCCTCCATGAGTAAATACTTCCCACTTATTTCCATTTTTTTTTGCGTCAATGGCAACGACAATACATTGAGATCCAAATCTTTTTGAACTTTCAATAACAACTTTTGAATTTTCGACTGCTGCCGTATTTATTGAAACCTTATCTGCACCACAATTAAGTAATTTATTTATATCTTCTACACTTCTGATTCCACCACCTACAGTTAAAGGAACAAAACATTTCTTCGAAGTTTTTTCTACAACATCATAAATGATATCTCTGTTTTCATTAGAAGCAGTAATATCAAGAAAACAAATTTCGTCTGCCCCACCATCACTATAAATTTTCGCTTGTTCCACAGGATCTCCAGCATCTTTTAAATCAATAAAATTAATACCTTTGACCACACGACCATTTTTAACATCTAAACAGGGAATTATTCTATTTTTAAGCATCTTCTCTCACTAGTTCTTCTAACTTAATATCACCATCATAAATAGCTTTACCAACTATTACACCTTCAATGTTTTTGAATCCCTTTGCTTTTTTTATGTCATCTATTGATGAAACTCCGCCGGATATAACCACAGGACAATTTGATATATCCGCAACTTTTGATGTTTCGTAAAAATTTGGGCTTTGCTTCATACCATCTCGATTAATGTCTGTATAAATTAATCTACTAACACCATAATCATTAACTTCCTTTAAATAGTCTAAAGTTAATTGATCAGATTTTTCTTTCCATCCAGATACTGATAAATACCCATCTTTAGCATCTAAACCTAGAGCAATTTTATTTGAAAATTTTTCACACACTTTTTTTAAAAAATTTTTATCTTTAATAGCAGCACTTCCAAGGATTACTTTCTCAACACCAACATCGATATATTTTTGAATACTATCAGAATTTCTAATACCACCACCTACCTCTACCTTTAAATTGAATTTACCAACTATATTCTCAATTATATCTAAATTTACTGTTTCTCCAGTCAAAGCCCCATCTAAATCAACTATGTGTAAATTTTTAAATCCATGATCTTTGTATTTCCCAGCTTGTTCAACTGGAGACATTTCATACTCTGTTTTATTTTCAAAATCTCCTTTAACCAACCTCACACACTTTTTATCTTTAATATCTATAGCTGGAAATATTTTCATTTATAAATTTATAAAGTTATCTATTATTTTAAGACCTAACTTATCACTTTTTTCAGGATGAAACTGTGTTCCAAAGATATTTTCTTTTTCAACTGAACAAACAATATTAGATGAATAGTCAGTAGTTGCTGATATTACACTTTTGTCTTTTGGAACAAATTCATAACTATGTACAAAATACATGTGAGAATTATTTTCTATATCTTTAAAAATTTTACTATCCTTGATGACAGTAATTTGGTTCCAACCAATGTGAGGTAGTTTATATTTTCCATCCTGATTGTCTATCTTTGATACTTTTCCTGAAATCCACCCTAGACCTTTAGTTTCTGTTTCTTCATAACCAATATCAGCAAACATTTGTAAACCAACACAAATTCCAAGAAGAGGTTTTTTATTAGTCATTGTAAATTCATTAAGTGCATCAGAAAGACCATCAATATTATTTAAAGCTTCTACACAACTCTTAAACGACCCTTGCCCAGGCAAAACTATTTTATCACTAGATTTAATCTTCTTTAAGTCTGAAGTAACTTCGATATTTACTTTATCTTTTACAACCTCATTAAATGAGTTTATTACTGAGCTAATATTGCCAGAATTATAATCAACAATTGTGACGTTCATCAAACTTATAAAGAACCTTTGGTCGAAGGAATTGATTTCTTATTCCTGGGATCTATTTCCAATGCGGCTCTTAATGATCTTGCTAATCCCTTAAAACAAGACTCAATAATGTGGTGACTATTATCACCATAAATATTTTCAACGTGTAATGTAATTCCAGCTGCTTGTGAGAACGCCTGAAACCATTCTTTAAAAAGTTCAGTATCCATGTCACCAAGTTTTTCTACTTTTAGATTTACTTTCCAAATTAAGTATGGTCTATTTGAAATATCAATTGCCACACGTGATAAAGTTTCATCCATAGGAATCATTGCATGAGCATATCTTCTAATACCAATAGATTTTTTTAAAGCTTTTTTCAAAGCTTCACCAATTGCAATACCCGAGTCTTCAGTTGTGTGGTGAAGATCAATATGAGTGTCACCCTTTGCTTTGATTGTCATGTCGATAGATGAATGTTTAGATAATTGTTCAAGCATATGGTTTAAAAAACCTATTCCTGTGTCAATTTTGTATTTACCTTTTCCATCAATATTTAAATCAACACTAATACTTGTCTCTTTTGTCTTTCGACTAATTTTGCCTTTACGCTTCATAATTTTAAACAGGTATACATATATTATTCAATTATGGCAATAATACTGAACCTAGGCTTGAACTATCATAATTAGTATCCATTTATATGTTATGACAACAATTGTATTAGTAAGAAAAAACAAAGAAGTAGTAGTCGCTGGGGATGGCCAAGTAAGTATGGGAAATACAGTTGTTAAAAGCACAGCCTCTAAAGTAAGAAAAATTGAAAAAGGAGATGTCGTAGCTGGTTTTGCAGGTTCAACTGCGGATGCTTTAACACTATTTGAAAGACTAGAAGCAAAAATAGAGAAGCATGCTGGCAATTTATCAAGAGCAGCTGTTGAGTTAGCAAAA
>JACWEO010000007.1 GCA_014653355.1 Pelagibacterales bacterium SAG-MED47
TAAACCTAGTATTCAATTTTACGTGAAGCACTGCTTCCAAGCTCGAGCCTATTTCTTTACTTGCTCTTTTTTCTTCAATGCTAATATTGCAGATATCTCTAATCTTTATTAACTCATCCCATTTTTTCTCAATTTTTTCATTTTCAAATTTTTTTGGAAAATTTAAAAAATTTTCTAAATGAATACTTTTATTTTTTTTAGAAATTAATTGATAAATTTCCTCTGTGGTAAACGAAAGTATTGGAGCAAACCATTTTAACAAAGAGTTTAAAATTATGTTTAATAATGTCAATGTTGATTTTCTCTTAAAGGAATCTTTAGGGTCACAATACAAAACATCTTTCCTGATATCAAAATAGAATGCTGACAAATCTACAGTACAAAAGTTTAGCAATTCCTTATAAAGATTATGAAAATCATAATCTTTAAAGCATTTATTAAATTTCATATTTAAGGAATAAATTTTGTGAAGCATGAATTGCTCTAATTCTGGTAATTGATCAATATCAATATCTTCCATTTTTTTTTCTTCAAAATTATCATTCAGATTTCCAAGTAAATATCTAAAGGTATTTCTAATTTTTCTATAAGACTCTGAATGTTGATCTAGTATTGAGTAATCTATTCTTAGATCCTCGGCATAATTAGATGATGCAACCCATATCCTTAATATATCTGCTCCATACTTTTTTAAAATATCTTCTGGTGCAATTACATTGCCTAAAGATTTAGACATTTTAAGACCTTTTCCATCAACAACAAAACCGTGAGAAAGAATTGACTCAAATGGTGCTTTACCCCTTGTTCCACACGATTGTAATAATGAAGAATGAAACCATCCTCTATGTTGATCAGATCCTTCTAGATACATTGATGCAGGCCATTTTAAATCTTTTCTTTTTTCCAAAACAAAAGAATGTGTTGAACCACTATCAAACCACACCTCTACGATATCGCTGAGCTTTTCAAAATCTTCCGATTTGTATTTTTTTCCTAAAAATTTTTGAGGATCATCAGAAAACCAACAATCGGAACCTTCTTTTTCATAAATTTTAGCTATTGTCTCAAAAACGTCCTCATCTACTATTATTTCTTGAGTTTTTTTGTTTACAAATATAGGCAATGGAACTCCCCAAACTCTTTGTCTTGATACACACCAATCTGGTCTAGTTTCAATCATCGATTTTAATCTTTCTTTACCTTTACTTGGATAAAAAGTTGTTTCATCAATCGCTTTCAAAGCTTTTTTTCTAAGTTTGTGGCTCTCCATTGAAATAAACCATTGTGGAGTTGCCCTGTGAACTAAGGGTGCTTTAGATCTCCATGAGTGAGGGTAAGAATGAACTAGCTCACCGTTTTTCAATAGTTTTTTTTGTTCTTTTAATTTTTCTATTACAATGGGATTTGCTTTAAAAATATGAATACCCTCAAATAAAGAAACATTTTTTGTATATTTTCCATCTCCATCTACTGTTTCGATTGCTTTAATTCCATTATTAATACAAAGATTAAAATCATCCGGTCCATGGCTTGGTGCACAATGCACAATTCCAGTACCTTGTTCAATTGTTACAAAGTGTGCCTCTAGCATAGGAATATCATAATCATAACCCAAATCTAAAAAAGGATGATTACAAATTGTATTTTTAAAATCTTTCCCTTTGAAGCTTTTTAAATTTGTATATTTTTTAATTTCGCAATCCTTAATTACGGACTCTAATAATGATTCTGCGACAACAATCTTTTTATCCTTAAATTCACCATCATCATTAATCTTAATTAATAAATAATCTAAACTCTCATTATAAGCTAAAGCTCTATTTGCGGGTATCGTCCAGGGAGTAGTAGTCCAAATAACAATATTGCTGTTTTCAAGATCTTTAATATTCGATGACTTGACAGGAAAATTTACGTAAATGGTATCTGATTTATGATCTTGATATTCTACTTCAGCATCTGCTAAAGCAGTTTTTTCTACCGTGGACCATAAAACAGGTTTGAATCCTCTATAAAGGCTTCCTTCTTTTAAAAACTTTCCAAGCTCCCTTACAATTTGTGCTTCAGCATCATAGCTCATCGTAGAATAATAATTTTCCCAATCTCCAACAACACCAAGTCTTTTAAATTGCTCTTTATGAACTCCTATCCACTTTTCAGCAAATGATCTACACTCTTTTCTAAATTCAACTATAGGAACTTCGTTCTTGTTTTTTTTATTTTTTTTATATTGTTCCTCAATTTTCCACTCAATTGGAAGTCCATGACAATCCCATCCTGGAACATAAACAGAGTCTTTGCCATCCATTTGATGAAATTTAACGATTATATCTTTAAGAATTTTATTAAGAGCTGTTCCCATGTGAATATTTCCATTTGCATATGGGGGACCATCATGAAGAACAAATTTTTCAGCACCTTTTCTTGAATTTCTCAACTCTTTATAAAGATCAATTTTTTTCCATAATTCTAAAATTTCAGGCTCTCTGGTGGGCAGATTGGCCTTCATAGAAAAAGTTGTTTTTGGAAGATTTATTTGCTCTTTACTCATTTTATTTTTTTTACCTTTGATAAGTCTATCTTAATTTGTTTTTTTAAATGTTCCACATTTTTGAATTTTTTTTCTTTTCTGATAAATTTTAAGAATTCAACGATTAAATACTTATTATATAAATTTCCAGAGTAATTAAATAAATGAACCTCTAATAAGATTTTTTTTCCATTAAATGTTGGTCTGTAACCTAAATTAGCTATACCTTTGATGTATTTAGAGTTTTTTTTGATTTTAGCTTTTACTGCATAAACTCCAGGGCAAGCTAAAATATATTCTTTAATATCAATGTTCGCAGTTGGAAAACCAATTTTCTTTCCAAGTTGTCTTCCCTTTTGAACTTTCCCTACAACTTCCCAATTTCTTTTTAAAAGATTGTTTGCATTATCTAATTTACCTTTTTGCAGAAAACGTCTAATCGCTGAAGATGATATAATTTTATTTTTAGATAATAATGGCTTTGGTTTAATTATTTTATATTTACACTCATTTTCAAATTTAATTAGTTCTCTTACGTTGCCTTCTCGTTTATTTCCAAATCTAAAATTATTACTTACAAATATAAATTTTGGACTTAATTTTTTTGCTAATACTTTTTTAATAAAATTAATCGATTTCATTTTAGAAAATTCTTTATTAAATTTTTTTGAGATAACAAAATTTATATTATTTTTTTTTAAAAGTTCTATTTTTTGTTTTTGATTTGATATCCTGAAATTTTTTATATCTTTATTAAAAAACATTTTTGGCATCGGTTCAAAAGTGAGAACACCTAAATTAACAGAATATTTTTTTTTATACTTTCTAGCTAAATTAAATAATTTCTGATGTCCTGAATGAAGTCCATCAAAATTTCCGATCAGAATAATAGAGTTCTTGTGACTATTCTTAATATTAAAACTTTTATATAAACTAAACGATTTTACCATTTTAATTCTGTTTGGATATAATTACAAATAGCTTCGTAAGACTTAGATGTCTTCTCGATACCTTTTTCTTTTATTTCGTTCTTATGAATTCCATTCGATATGATTAAAGAATCATAATTTAAAAGATTAGCTCCTTTAATATCTGTATTTAAATTATCACCAATTGATAATATTTTTTTATTATTATTATCAATACATTGGTTATAAACTTCTGGATAAGGTTTTCCAAAATAAACAACTTTACCTCCTATTTTTTCAAAAACCATTGCAACTGAGCCAGCACATAATTCCCTTGTATTTCCTCTATCAACAACTAAATCAGGATTTGTACAAATCATTTTTTTTTTTAAGTTTTTTTCTAATAAGATTTTATAATATTTTAAATCTTTATCATATTCATCAAATAATCCTGTACACAAAATATATTCACTTTTTTCTAAGGTATCTTTTTTCATATTTTCAAAATCTTTAAAAAGATCAAAATCTCTTGGTGGACCTATATGAAAAAAACTTTTATTTGATAAATTTTTTTTTATATAATTTAAGGCAGCTTCACCTGATGTAAAAACATGATCTCTTATTTCTTTTTCTAGACCCATTTTTTCTAAGAAGGATTTTACTACTCTATTAGGTCTTGGTGCGTTGGTAAGAAGTACATACTCTTTATTTTTTTTTTTAATTTTTTTTAAAGTATTGATTGCCTCGGTATGAAGATCTATGCCATTATGGACTACTCCCCACAGGTCAATATAAAACAACTGATAATCATCAACTATTGAGCTAAGTCCTTCTTTATCTAAATTTTTAGTCATTAAAATAATCTATAAACCAAAAAATGGTTAAATTCCTTAATTTTTAAAGCAACTTATTTAGAAGTATATCTTGAAATAGTAGGTCTAATATCTATATGAAGTTCATATTTATAAAGGAGATTTATGAAATTTAGACCATTACACGATAGAGTTTTAATTGAAGTTTTAGATGGCAATGAGAAAACAGCTGGTGGAATAATTATACCTGACACAGCTCAAGAAAAGCCACAAGAAGGTAAAGTTGTAGCAATTGGTGGTGGAGCAAAAACTGAAGATGGAAAAATCATCCCAATGGATGTAAAAATTGGAGACAAAGTTTTGTTTGGAAAATGGTCAGGAACTGAAGTCAAAATTGATGGTAAAGAATACAGCATAATGAAAGAATCTGACATTATGGGTATTTCTGGTAAATAATTTAATTTAAAGGAGAAAGTAAAATGGCAAAAATTGTTAAATTTGATGCTGAAGCAAGAGCTGCGATGATAAGAGGTGTAAATATCTTAGCTGATACTGTAAAAGTTACATTGGGTCCTAAGGGAAGAAATGTTGTAATGGACAAGTCTTATGGAGCTCCAAGAATCACAAAAGACGGTGTATCAGTAGCTAAAGAAATCGACTTAGAGGATAAATTTGAGAATATGGGTGCTCAAATGGTTAAAGAGGTAGCTAGCAAAACAAATGATGAAGCAGGAGATGGAACAACTACTGCAACTATTTTAGCCCAAGCTATTGTAAAGGAAGGTGTAAAATATGTTACGGCTGGTATGAACCCGATGGATGTAAAGCGTGGTATTGATGCAGCTGTAGATGTTGTAAAACAAAACCTTGTTTCTTCTGCTAAAAAAGTCAAAGACAGTGATGAAATTGCACAAGTAGGTACGATCTCAGCAAATGGTGATAAAGAAATTGGAACAATGATTGCAAAAGCAATGCAAAAAGTAGGTAATGAAGGAGTTATTACTGTTGAGGAAAATAAAGGTATTGAAACTGAATTAGATGTTGTTGAAGGTATGCAGTTTGATAGGGGATATCTATCTCCATATTTTATTACTAATAGTGATAAAATGACTACAGAATTAGAAAATCCTTTTATTCTTTTGCATGAAAAAAAATTAACAAACTTACAACCAATGGTTCCACTTTTAGAGGCAGTTGTTCAAGCAGGTAGGCCATTAATGATCATTTCAGAAGATGTCGAGGGAGAAGCTCTCGCAACTTTGGTAGTTAATAAATTGCGAGGTGGTCTTAAAGTCGTAGCTGTCAAAGCACCAGGCTTTGGGGATAGAAGAAAAGCAATGCTTGAAGATATTGCAATCCTTACTGGTGGTCAGGTAATTTCTGAAGATTTAGGAATTAAACTTGAAAATGTAAAACTTGATGATCTTGGTTCTTGTAAAAAAGTTAAAGTTGATAAAGATAACAGCACTATTGTAAATGGTAGTGGTAAAAAATCAGATATAGAAGCGAGATGTTCGTCTATTAAACAGCAAGTTGATGAGACTACTTCAGATTATGATAAAGAAAAACTTCAAGAAAGACTAGCTAAATTAGCAGGAGGAGTAGCTGTTATTAAGGTTGGAGGAGCAACGGAAGTAGAAGTAAAAGAAAGAAAAGATAGAGTTGAGGATGCTTTAAATGCCACTAGAGCTGCCGTAGAAGAAGGAATAGTTACTGGTGGTGGGTGTGCATTATTATATGCAGCTCAAGATCTTGAAAAAGTAAAAGCCAAAGGTGATGATCAAAAAGCTGGAGTAGATCTTGTCAAAAAAGCATTAGAAGCTCCAATTAGACAAATTACTAAAAATGCTGGTGTAGATGGTTCAGTAGTTGTCGGTAAATTGCTAGAGCAAAATAAAAGAACCCAAGGATACGATGCTCAAAATGAGGAATATTGTGATATGTTTGCTAAGGGGATTATTGATCCAGTAAAAGTGGTAAGAACTGCTCTTCAAGATGCAGCTTCAATTTCTGGATTATTAGTTACAACAGAAGCTATGATAGCTGACAAACCTGAAGAAAAAGATGCTGGTACCCCAGCTATGCCTGGTGGAATGGGCGGAATGGGCGGTATGGGTGGTATGGGTGGTATGGGAATGTAACCATCATAAGTAAAATCTATTTTTAAAAAGGGCAGTTTTAACTGCCCTTTTTTTTGTTTATACTAAAATAATAATCGTGAATGATTTAGAAAAAAAACTTTTTAAATACATAGGAAGAAATGATGATTTCATTTGGGGAAATGTTAATGATTATGGACAACAAAACCAAGAAAAAATATTAAGAGAGGGTATCGCAATCAATAAAAAGTATGGAGACTATCTATTAGAAATTAAAAAACATCATAGCATCCCTGTTATGGACAGCGAAGTCAAAAAATTTTTAAATATAATACCTCAAAATGGAATAATTCTTGATATAGGTGGATGTTGGGGGTGGCACTGGAGAAATATTGATAAAACTAGACCAGACGTAAAAGTTATAATATTAGATTTAATTCGCGAAAACCTTTTTCATGCAAAAAAATTACTTAATAAACAAATAGATAAGCAACAAGTTATCTTGGTTCACGGAAATGCTAGTAATCTAGAGTTCGAAAAAGAGATATTTGATGGTGTTTGGAGTGTTCAGACAACACAACACATTCCAAACTTTTTTAAAGTGTGCAGTGAAATTTATAAAGTTCTTAAACCTGAGGGAGTTTATTGGGACTACAATTTAAATAACGCAAAATTTACCAGGTTAATTTATAAATTATTTAAAAAAAATTATCATACAAATGGCAATTTAGAAAGTTTCTACTTTTTACGTCGAGTAAATGATGAAGTATTTTCCACCTTAAAGAAAATATTTAATCCTAATTTCGAAATTCGCTACTCAGAAATTTTATTTTCTCCAGAATTACATTTGCCAATTGGTGGAGGCCCCTCATCAATATTTGGTTACATAGATTGTAAAATGACGGGACAGGGATTAATAAGAAGTTTGATTGCACGACAATGCAGTTTTCACGTAAAAAAATAATTTTTTTATTATCTAAATAATACTATTTTTACTATGAATTTCATTTAGAACTTTTGATGGTCTTTTTTTATAAAAACTATACAACTTAAAAATGTCAAAAAGATACAGTGGAAAATCATTTAAAGACTCAAATAAAATGAAAAAACCCAAGCTTTCCCTAAAAGAAAAAAGAAGATTAAAAAAAATAAAAAAAGAGAATAAATAGATATTATGTTTGTATCTGATCAAATATGTTTCGTTGAACTAGGAAAAACTGGATGCTCATATATAAGAAAAATTTTTGAGGAAAATATTAAACCAGGTAAATTAACTAAAATTCACGATCAAATTACAAATAATTTAATTAAATCAGAAAAATTAAAAATTGGATCGGTAAGAAATCCTTTTGATTGGTATATTTCCCTTTGGTCTTTTGGATGTTTAATGAAAAAAAAGGATCCTCTTTACTCAAATTTAACCTCAATAAGACTAAACCCTAAAAGATTAAAAAATATCAAAAAAAATAAAATAAAAAAGATATTATTTTTTGTAGATCAATTTAAAAAAAATATCAAAAATAATATAGAACTATATTCAGATCCATATAATAAAGAAAATTTTAGAAAATGGATTAGACTATTATTTGATAATAAAAAAAAAAATTTTATAGGTGAACACTATTCAATATCAAGTCTTAATAAATTTATTGGTTACATGAGTTTCCATTATTTAATAAAATTTACAGATCATAATTATCATTACAAACTATTTGATAATAGTTTATCTAACATGGATGATTTAAAAAAATTTTATAACGAACATAAATATATTGATTACTTTATCAAATTTGAAAATTTAAATTATACTCTCATAAATTTGTTTGAGAAAATTGGAGTGAGCATTAGTGAAGAAAAATTATTAAAAACGAAACCAATTAATAAGTCTAATCGTCTCCCTAGTGTAGCTGAGTATTATGATGATGAGACAAAAGAAATGGTACTCCAGTATGATAAACTAATTTTTTCTCTTCACGAATATTAATCATTTAAAATGACAGTAAATATAAGGTTTTTTTTTATTTTAAATTAAATTTATTTATGTATAAGAGCCACACTAATGAGTAATACATTTAGAAACATCACCATTATTGCCCACGTTGACCACGGCAAGACAACATTAATAGATAATCTAATGAAACAAAGTGGTTCCTTTAGAGAAAATGAAGTTATTGATGAAAGACTGATGGACTCTGGTGAGCTTGAAAAAGAGAGAGGAATTACAATTTTAGCAAAACCTGCATCTATAAATTGGAAAGATTCAAGAATTAATATTATTGATACACCTGGACACAGAGATTTCGCTGCAGAGGTTGAGAGAGTTCTAAGTATGGCTGATGGTGCACTTTTATTAATTGATTCCGCTGAAGGTGTGATGCCTCAAACAAAGTTTGTCTTAGCAAAAGCTCTTAAACAAGGTTTAAGACCTATAGTGGTTATAAATAAACTTGATAAGGCAGATCAAAGAGCTGATGAGGTATTAAATGAAACTTTTGACCTTTTTGTAAGTTTGGATGCTAATGAAGATCAACTAGATTTTCCAGTGCTATATGCAAGTGGTAGATCAGGATGGGCTGATACAGAAATAGAAGGTCGAAGAGAGAATTTAAATCCACTCCTAGATAAAATTATAGACCATGTTAAACCAGCAGAATTTGATATTTCAAAACCTTTCGCTATGCTCTCTACCCTTCTTTATGCAGATAGCTTTTTAGGTAGAAGTTTAGTAGGTAGAATTTCCCAAGGAACTGCTAAAGCGAACCAAGCAATTAAGGCAATTAATTTAAGAGGTCAAAAAGTTGATGAAGGTAGACTAACTAAAATTTTCAGATACGAAGGAACTAAAAAAGTTCCAATCGAAGTCGGTGAGGCTGGAGATATTGTAGTAGTTGCTGGTTTAGAAAAAGCCAATGTTGCGGACACAATTTGTGATCTTGAGGTAAATGATCCAATTAAAGCTACACCGATTGATCCTCCCACAATGTCAATTACTATAACTGTAAATACATCACCTTTAGCGGGCACTGAAGGAAAAAAACTTACGAGTACACAGATAAGGGACCGATTGATACAAGAAGCGCAAAATAATGTTGGAATTTCATTTGCCGAAAAAGAGGGAAATGACTCTTTTGTAGTTAGTGGTAGGGGTGAATTAATGTTAGAAATTTTACTTACTCAGATGAGAAGAGAAGGTTTTGAGTTGACAGTAAGTCCTCCGAAAGTTTTATACAAAAAAGATAAAAATAATAACAAACTTGAACCAATAGAAGAAATTACCATGGATATTGATGAAGAATATTCTTCAAAAATTATCGACTCAATGAATAGAAGAAAAGGTAGATTAATAGAATTAAAGGATACTGGTAAAAATAAAAAGAGACTTATATTTCATGCACCTACAAGAGGTTTGATGGGATATACAAGTAGATTTTTAACACTCACAAAAGGAAATGGTGTTATCAATAGAATTTTTAATGAATATGGTCCATTTGAGGGTGAAATGGAGGGAAGAAGAAATGGTGCTTTGATTTCTATGGAGCAGGGAAAAGCAGTTGCATTTGCAATATTTAACTTACAGGCTAGAGGTGAGATGTTTGTGACTCATAATGATCCTGTTTATCCAGGAATGATTGTAGGCTTATCTCCAAAACCAGGAGATATGATCATTAATGTTATGAAGGGTAAAAAATTAACTAATATGAGGACACAAGGCACAGATGAAAATGTTGTTCTTACACCAGTAAGAAAAATGTCCATCGCAGAACAATTAAGTATGTTAAATACTGATGAGGCTTTAGAAATTACTCCAGAATCTTGTAGATTACGAAAAGCAATTCTTGATCCACATGAAAGAAAGAGAAGTGAAAAATCGGGCGCAGCAGCCTAATCAAAAATTTTATCAACTAAATACAAACCTAAAGCAACACAAGGACCAATTCCAAAAGCAAATAATAAAGTTCCCACTCCAACAGTTCCGCCTAAGTACCATCCAATACTTACAACAGACATCTCTAAAAATGCCCTTACGGCAGCAACCGGCAAATTTGTTTTTTTTTGGAGACCAATCATCAAACCATCTCTTGGTCCTGCTCCAAGATTAGATACTAAATAAATACCTCCACCAATCCCAACTGTTATTACTGAAATTATAGCTAAAATTAATTGATATAAGTAGTTGGATGGGGTTGGAACAAATTTTATACAAAGATCGATCATCAATGCAATAATGATTGCATTAAGTATTGTCCCCATCCCTGGTTTTTGACCAAGCGGTATCCACAAAATTAAAACTGCAACGCTAATTAGAAATGTTATTGTTCCTATACTCAAGTTAACATTTAAAGAAATACCTTGAGCTAAAACACTCCATGGAGAGGCACCAGTAAAAGATACAATTAATAAGCCTTCACCAAGACCAAATAACATCAAACCAAAACATAAAAAAAAGAATGTAGAGAATTTTGGTTTAAAATTATAGGGCTTATAGGAACTCCAATTGACCCTTGGTATTTTCTTAATTTTTAAAAACATTTTAATAAGTTATTTCTATTGTTAATAAAGTCTATTAAACTAGTTGTTAAATGAAAAAAATTATAGTCATTTTATTTCTTTTGATTTATCCAACAAATTCAATCGCTCATATTGGACATTACATTAAATACAAGAAAATTGAGATGGAGATTTTTCGAAATGGTGAGCTTATTGGGTATAATTATTATTTTTTTAATAGAAATGGATCAGAGACTATTGTTACTAATCAAATTAAATTTGTAGTTAAACTTTTGGGAGCAACAGTTTTCCAAGTCGAGGGTTATAGTGAGGAAAAATATTTCAAAGATCAATTAGTTTCTTATAATTCTAAAACTTTACAGAACGACAAAAATAAGTTTGTTAATTTAACATTTAATCAAA
Source organism: Pelagibacterales bacterium SAG-MED47 (assembly GCA_014653355.1). Taxonomy (GTDB): domain Bacteria; phylum Pseudomonadota; class Alphaproteobacteria; order Pelagibacterales; family Pelagibacteraceae; genus Pelagibacter. The sequence continues at coordinate 11,258 of JACWEO010000007.1, forward strand.
AAAATAAAAAATTCGATATTAAAGGCTCTTCATATAGTGGAGAAGCCTCAGCTGATAACGTGATTGGAAATTGGTGGAATCACAAAATTTTACAAGCGAGTTCTCAAATAAGTCCTATCTCAGGGAGTATTAAGGATCAAGTGGTAACTTTTTTAGGTAAAGAAAAAATAGATCTTTATGGAAATGTTTATGATGTTGATCATTTTACTCTGAAGTCTAAAGACATGAGTATACCGAAAGATAAAAGATTAGATTTTGATATTTGGTATGATCGTAAAAATTTAATGATATTAAAAGTATCCTATTCAAGAATGGGTAACTGGGAATATAAATTAAAAAATTTTAATTAATTTATCTAGAGATTTTTTTAAATAAATCATGTGCACTTATCCATCCTGACTCTAATCTAGGTCCTACAAACCAATCTGCACAAACACCCAATCTTTTCCTAGGATCCCAATAGCTTTTAATTTTAAATGGTCTCGAATTTGAAGAGTATCTCCAACCGTGATTAAGTAAATAATAAATCTTTGTTTGATTGATGTTTGAAAGTTTAAAAAATTTATCAATCATAATTTTTGAATTCCTTTTTTTATTACTCTTGTTTTTATTAATTTTTTTATTTGCCCAGTTAAATGTACTTTGAAGGGTCCATAAATCATATTTTGATATAAACCTTTTTTTTGAGTTTTCATTTCCAGCCCAACCAAGAATTGGGTCTTTAAAAAGATAGCTACTTTTTGAATTCTTACTCTTTTTTATTGCAATCATAGTAGTAATATTTGCATCCATTTTTATAGATTTACTTAAAAAAGAATTATTAATAAATTTCTTAGAAAGTTTTTTTAATTGTGGAAAAGGACAAGTCAAAATTAGGTTTTTAAAGGATCTCAATTTTCCATCATCAAATAACAAATACCAGAGTTTATTTTTATAATAGATCTTTTTTAATTCACTATGATAATTGCAATTAATTTTCTTTAGTAAATATTTGCTAATATCATTGTTTCCATTTTTACCAATTATTTTAAGATGTTTTTTATCCTCTTTTTTTTTTGAATTAAGAAAAACGTGTTTGCCACTCCATACCTTTAAAATTCTTTTTTTTATTAAATCTTTAGTAAATTTTTTAAATTCCCTTGTTTTTGGTGAAATATACTGAGTACCATGATCAAAACCTGTTTTGCCTTTTATTCTTTTAAAAGATGCACGACCCCCAGGGCCTCTTGCTTTGTCGAACAGGATTACTGAATATTTTTTTATAAGAAGATTTGCAATTGTGGCTCCAGAAATTCCAGAACCAATTATACAAAATTCACTCATTTACCAGCAACAACCATTCCCTCTATTAACATGGTTGGTGAATTAGTTGCATATTTGAACTCTAAGTCATTTGCTAAGGTGATATTTTCAAACATGTCTTTAAAATTACCTGCTATGGTAATTTCATTTATTGGATACTTAAACTCTCCATTTTCAACTAAAAACCCAGTTGCTCCTACTGAATAATCTCCAGTCACAATATTACTTCCATGTCCTATGGTTTCTGTAATATAGAGACTTTTCGAATTTAAATTCAGTAAATCTTTAAAACTAATATTTCCATTTCCAAAATAAAGATTACTTGTTCCACCACATCTTCCATTAGATTTAAGATTTAATTTTTTTCCATTGTAAGTATCAATCAGATAATGTTTCAAAACCCCTTGATCCACCAGTTTAAGTGTGTCAGTCTTTACCCCTTCACTATCAAAACTTCTTGACCCTAAACCTTTGAGCATATCAGGTTTGTCAAATACATTAATTTTGTCTGAGAATATTTTTTGATTAACTTTATCTTTTAAAAAAGAAGTCCCTCTTGATATCGCTGATGAAGAAATAGCGCTTGCAAAAGTGCTTAACATTCCCTTAGCTATTCTTTTATCAAAAATTATAGCAATTTTTTCACTCCCAATTTTTTTTGGACTTAATTTTTGAATAGTTTGATTAGCAGCTAGTTTGCCTAATTCGTCTGCATCATCCAAGTCTTTAAGAAAACATTTGCTAGAATATTCATAATCTCTTTCCATGCTTTGTTCATCTTTTGCAACCGTCACACTTGATGCTGTAAATGAGGAAGTTTTGTAACCATCACAAAAACCGTCACTATTAGCTAGAATAAAATTTGATTTATTTTGAGTAAAGCTAGACTCAGTATTGATAATCTTCTTATCATTGGAAGCCGCCGCTTCTAATTTTTTTAAATAATCTATTTTTTGATTATTCTCTATATGATTATCGTCATAAAGATTTAGATCTTTAACTTCTTTTGCCAATAAATCTCTGTCCGGTAAAGAATTAAATTCATCTTCAGGTGTATTTTTTGTAGTCTCAATACATTTTTCAATCAAAATGTTTAAATTGTCATTAACCAAATTAGAGGAGGATATTGATGATTTTTTTTTACCAATATAAGTAGTAATACTTATTCTCAGATCATCTGACCTATTAGACTCATCTAATTTTTTATTTCTAAAATTTACAGTTTCGGAAACAGAATTATTTACAATTACATTGGCATTAGTTGCACCTAATTTCTTCGCTAAACCTAGACAATATGATGCTTTTTTCTCTAAAAATTCTTGATCTTTGACCATTTAAAGTTTTGTGCCACCCACAGTCATCTTATTAATTAATATAGATGGTTGTGCAACACCTACAGGAACACCTTGGCCAGCTTTACCACATGTTCCAATACCAGGATCCATCATCATATCATTACCTACCATCAAAACTTCTTTTAAAATTGAAGGACCATCTCCAATAAGCGTTGCACCTTTAATTGGTGAACCAATTTTGCCATTAACAATTTCATACGCCTCTGTACAATTAAATACAAATTTTCCTGAAGTAATATCAACTTGTCCACCACCAAAACTTACTGCAAAAATACCTTTGTCGACAGCTTTAATCATTTCATCTTGAGTCTGATTACCACCTAACATCATCGTATTTCTCATTCTTGGTAGAACAATATGTCTGTAGTTTTCTCTTCTCCCACTACCAGTAGATCTCGTTTTCATTAAACGTGCATTTAGTCGGTCTTGCATAAAGTTTTTTAAAATTCCATTTTCAATTAAAACAGTTTTTTCTGTTGGTGTTCCTTCATCATCAATTGTAAGACTGCCTCTTCTTTTATCTAATGTTCCATCATCAATAATTGTAACACCCTCGCTTGCAACTTTTTGGCCCATCAAATTATGAAAAGCTGAAGTTTTTTTTCTATTAAAATCTCCCTCTAAACCATGTCCAACAGCTTCATGGATTAAAATTGCAGGCCAACCAGGTCCGAGTACAACCTTCATTTCACCAGCCGGTGCAGGTTTGCTTTCTAAATTTACCGAAGCTATTCTTAAAGCCTCATCACAAACACTTTTCCAATTATCATCTTTTAAATAAGAATCATAAGATTGTCTTCCACCAATACCATATACACCTGTTTCTTTTCTTCCGTTTTTTTCAAGCATAACTGATACATTAAATCTTATTAAAGGTCGGACATCTGATAAAGTCTCTCCACCAGATCTAATTATTTCTAGAGATTTTTGTTCTCCTAAAAAATTTGCTGTAACCTGCTTAATACTTTTATCTTTGGATCGTAAATAATTGTTTACATCATTAAGAATTTTAATTTTTTCATCAAATGATTTTTGTTCAATAGGATTAATGTTGTCATAATATTTTTTATTAGATTTAAGAATTTCATGATTATAGGTACCTTTGGCAGATTTTAGCGTTGATTTTAAATTTTCTGAAGATTGATTTAATGAGTTTTTTGAAATTTCATTGGAATGAGAATAAGCAACTACTTCATCAGAGATAGCTCTAAATCCAAATCCTAAATCTGAATTATAACTAGAGTTTTTAATTTTATTATCATCTAAGAGAATCGACTCAGATTTAGAATTTTCTAAATATAACTCACCATCATCACATTTTTGCAAAGTATCTGAAATAATATTTTCAGCTTCCATTCTAGATAGGTCAGTTTTTTCAAAGAAATTACTCATAAATATACACATAGTTTGTTTACCAAAATTTTCAACAGGAGTATTTTACGCATATACATTTATTGTGTAAGTGAGTAATTAATTGAATTATTATGAAAGTATATTTTAATAATTCTTGTAAAATTTGTAAGGCAGAGATTGATCTATATAAAAAAGAGAAGATTCTGGACATAGAGTGGGTTGATATTACAAATAATAGCTCAGCGCAAAGAGAAACATCAAAAGACAGTAAACAGCTTTTAAGAAGACTTCATGTAAAAGATGATGAAAAAGTTTTAGAAGGTGCTGATGCATTCCTATTATTGTGGAAGAAAATGCCAAAATATAAATTTTTATATAACTTTTTTAAATTACCAATTATTTTCAATATATTTTCTGTTATGTATGAAATCTTGGCTTTCTTTTTGTATTTAAAAAATAAAAAACAATTAAAAAGTTAATTAAAAAAAAATATTAAAAATTTACTTAATAGCCCCATAGATGAGATAAACATTATTAAAACTATTGAATACATTAATAAAACAATCTTATTTTTTTTTCTTCTTAATCGCACAAAATTTTTATCATCTAAATCTGATATATCTCTTTGACCTAACACGGGGTAATCATAACTAAATCGCCAAGTACTATCACCAAGTCTAGAGTCTAAATTATTAAAGTATCTAATCCAAGAAAGAATATACTGTAGAATTAAATAAAGAATTATAAAAAAAATTGTTCCCAAAATCATTATAGATAATACCTAATTTAAAATAAAAATTTAATTACCATTTTTAGATCTTTTTTTTGCAATAAGTTGTGTTAAAGAGTCGACCATTGTGTCAGAGGCTTTAAAAATATCCACACTTCTAAATTCGTGTGAAATATTTTTTTCTGGGTTTGTTTTGTCTTCAACTACAATACCTTCGTCAGGAGAATTATTTTTAATATAGATTAATATTAACCAATTTTCATCCTCAGACTCATCCCATTTAATAAATATCTCACCTGTCTCAAATCTTCTATCAATGCATCTGAAAATTGACATACTTCTAGTAACATGTCTCTTATTTAATTGAAACACTAAACTACTTGCACTTCTATAAAAACTTTCTAATGCAAACTCAATTTTTTGTCTTGCTAAATTATATTCCTTTTCTTTAAATAATAAAGTTTCTCTATCCTCACTTCCTTGGAGTTTCACTCCAAGTGCCTCTACTCTTTCTTTGATTTTTTGGTCCCTAATGATTCGATATTTATTTTTAAGTTTATCAATTCTTTCTTGTAATCCTGCGTAGTCATCTCTTTTTTCTTTTAAAGAAATTTTTTCTAGTTTTTCTAATTCTTTAACTTCACGTATTCTGAACTTTTCAATTTGTTTATCTAATTTTAATTGTTTTAAAAATTGCCTTTGTTTTTCAGCTTGTTGTATTCTTAAAATTGCTTGCTCTTTTCTCAAAAACAATTTGATATCTTTCGTTCTTTGTTTTTCTAATCTAGCCTCATCTTTTAAAGTCTGTTCTTTTAATTTTAATTTTAAAACTTCTTCCTCTTTTTTTTGATTTTCTCTTTCAATTTTTTCTCTTCTTTCATTTTCAATTTTTTCTAATTTTAATCTTCTATTTTCATCTTTTTTTAAAATTTTATAACTTGAAATTGTGTCTGAAATTTTATCAAAAAATCTTTGTAGATATTTTTCTAAATTAAAATTGATCTTAAGTTTAAATTGAGTCTTTAATGAAAGTTGAAATTTAACAAATTTTAAAATTAAGCTATCATTTTTATTATTTTTTAACTCTGGATAAAATACTTTTTTTTTTGATTTCCTTGAATTTTTTTTTATAATTTTTTTGATTTTTTTTTTTGAAGTTTTATTTGTTTTTTTAATTTTTTTTTTAGATTTTAATACATCTTTAATTTTTTTAACCTTTTTTTTAGGTTTTAATAAATTTTTAATTTTTGAGATTTTTTTAATTGTTTTTTTTGTTTTTTTTTGTTTTTTTCTCATATTTAAAAGACTTTTATTTCTATCAACAATTTATTTATAAATATAGTCTCTAGTCACTGGTGTTGACGTGTAATTCTTTGTTAGTTGAAATTGATATACAACTTGATCACCCCACTTAAATGCCATTTCACATCCAGTTAGATAAAATTCCCACATTCTAAAAAATTTTTCATCAAACATTTGAACAATCTTTTGTCTATTTTTAATACAATTTTCTTTCCAGTGTCTTAAAGTATGAGAATAATGAAGTTTCAAAACCTCAATGTCTGCAACAATTAGGCCTGCTTTTTCAATAGGAGTTGTTACCTCACTCAAGCTTGGTGTGTAACCCCCAGGAAAAATATATTTAGTTATCCACGGATGTGGGTCTCTAGGTGGATTTACTGACCCAATTGTATGTATCAAAGATATGCCATCATCTTTAAGTAATTCCTCGATTTTATTAAAAAATTTTTTGTAAAATTTTCTTCCAACATGCTCAAACATTCCAACACTTACTATTCTATCAAATTTTTCTTTGAGCTCTCTGTAATCCATTAGTTTAAATTTTACTTGGTTTTCTAAATTCATTTCCTTAGCTTTTATATCACAATATTTGTATTGATTTTCTGATAAAGTAATTCCTGTAACTTCACACTTTGCACTTTTTGCAATATCGATCGCTAATGAACCCCAGCCACATCCTATATCTAGAACTTTTTGATTAGGTTGAATATTTAACTTTTTTATAATGTGCTTAATCTTATTATTTTGTGCTATTTCTAAACTGTCATTTCTATTTTTAAAATAAGCACAGGAATATTGTCTTTTGGGATCTAAAAATAAATCGTATAAATCATCAGAAATGTCATAATGATGAGACACATTCATTTTAGATTTTTTGATAAAATTAAAATTTGTTAAATATCTGTATGATCCTCTGAGTTTATTTATCAGATAACTGAAAAAATTTAATTCTCCTCTTCCAAAATTCATCAAAGCTAGATCTAAAAAATCAGTCAATGTTCCATTTTCGATGATTATTTCACCATTGGTATATGCTTCACCAAAATACAAATCAGGGTGAACTAAAAGTTTATAGTGTAATTTTTTATTTAATATTTTTAATCGTATAGGATCGTCTGCTGGGTTTCCAATTTTATATTCTTTCAAATTTGCATCAGTCAGTATGAAACCACCTCTTTTAAAAACTTTGTTTAAAAAACTTGCAAGTTGCATTTAGGCCGCCTTGGATGACTCTATTGTAAAATTTAGACTTTTAAGTGTTTCTAATAACTTTTTTTCTTCATTATGGTTTAATAATCTTAAAGGGGGTAATATATTTTTATAAATTTGATCTTCCTGGGAACAATAGGTATGTAATCCAGAAATTAAATTATATTTATCAAAAGCAATTCTTACATCACATAATTTTTTGTTATTTGACTGATGGTTATTAGAAAAGAAATCATCATAAACTTTTCTAGATAATTGTGCAGTAACATTACAAGTTGCAGTTATGATCCCCGAACAACCTAGTTCTAGACCTTTCAATAATTTAAGTTCAGATCCAGGTAAAACAGAAAAATTTTCCAATTTTAGATTTTCAAATAAATTATAAGTACTATCTTTAACCCCTACAATTTGATTTGGAAATCTTTTTACAAGTTTAGTGATACAATCTATGCTGAATTTATATCCACAAAGTTTTTCAAAATTATAAAGAATAATTTTTGATTCAGGAATATTTTCAACAATCTTTGTATAAAATTTTATAACTTCGTTATCTTCGTATTTATAATAAGCTGGAGGCATTATCAGAAATTTTTCAAACCCTAGTGATAAAGCTACTTTCATTAAATTAATTGTTTCTCCTAAAGAGTTTAAACCAGTGCCTATTATGTAGTTTTTTTTATGTTTGCTTTGTGAAAGCTTATTCAACAGTTCAATTTTTTCCATTACAGAAATAAGTTGCGCTTGACCTGTGCTTCCAAAAATAGCTACACCATGACAGCCTAAATCGATAATATTCTCAGAATGGGAGATCGTTTTATCTATATTTAGAGTTAAATCATCATTTAAAATAGATAAACCTGCAGCATATACTCCTTTAATTTTTGACATAAAATTTTTTTAAATAAGTATAATAGAAAATTTATTTATATGAAAACAGGAATTTTCTTAAGTTATACAGGTTTGGGTGCAAATTTATTACACTTAACGTACTGTCATGAGATTGCAAAAAAGTTTGGGCCGCTAAGTATAATTACATTAAATCCAAAATTAAAAGAAGTATTAAATGATGATCCGAATTTTAATGAAATAATATACTTAAATCAATTTCATAAAAAATTTACAGATATCTTTAAATTATCTAAATTTTTGAAACAATTAAATTTTGAAAATTTTTTTATCTTCTATCCAAGTATAAGATATCTTTTGTCTAGTAAAATAGCTGGAATTAAAAATATATATCATTACCCTTTGTTTAAGAAAAAAAATCTACATTTGGTAAAAACTGCCAAAAATTTTACTGAAAAAAGCTTGGGTATAAAAGCGTGCCCAACTGAAACCAAAATTTATTTTAATAAAAAAAAAATAAAAAATCTTAATCAAAAAAATATAAAAAAAATTACACTTGGTATTGGATCCTCTGGTCCAACTACAAAGTGGGGCTATAAAAATTATTCATCTTTAATAAATGAAATAAATAAAATAAACAAAAAATATTTTTTTTTACTTTGTGGGCCAAATGAAGATGAAGAAGCAAAAAAAATAATTCAGGAAGTAGGAGAACAAAATTGTGAGTCTTTAAGCAACAAAAATATATCGGAAGTCAAAGATTATATTGCATTAAGCGATATTTATATTGGAAACGACTCATTTGGACACCACATTTCTTGTCAAATGGGTAAGCCAAGTTTCATAATTTTATTAGATACTCCTAGAGCTTATTCTGATTATAGTATAATGCAAAATAGAATTATTCCACCAGGAACTAACCTTGATAAAATTACACACGATTCAAGATTTGATCCTAAAACTATCTCGGTGAGTATGGTTTTAGATAAAGTTAAAAAATTTATTTAATTTCATTTAACAAAACGTCTCTTGCTTCGTTAACAATGGATGACAGTCTTGATGTTTCCGGAGATATATCAGGATGTATTCTTTTTTGAATTTTTAGATATGCCTTATTAATATCTTCTTTAGAAATTTTTTTTTTTTCATCTAGATTTAAAATTTTATACGACTCCGAAACTGATAAGGTAGAAAAATTATTATTTTTAGATTTATTGAAGGAAAATCTGCCATTTCTTCTAAGTGTCTGGATCAGCCTAAAAAGAGAAATTAATTGAAAAATCGATAATCCTTTTAATTTTAATAATGCTAAGCTTGCTAAGGTAAGTGGCAGTGTTAATAAAAATTTGCCACCTAAAGCAAATAAAATTGCTAAAACTACTAAACCTAAAATTGTTATAAATCTAAGACCTTTTGATATCTTTCTTGAAGAAATATTGCTTGTAAATTTCAATAAAAAATAAAATGTGGTCAATATAAGTACTGTATAAATTATTATATTCATATAATTTTATCTATAATGAAAATACCACAACTTAGAAAAAAAACCGAAACAAAATCTTGTCACAACATCACTTGGGAAGATAATTATAGCTGGATACATCAAAAAAATATTTTAGAGGTTCTTAAAGACAAAAGTAAACTAGATCCTGAGGTAAGAGATTACCTAATTCAAGAAAATAAACACACAGATTTTCATTTGAAAGACACAAAAAATTTACAAAAAAAATTATTCGATGAGATTAAAGGAAGAATAAAGCTAGATGACGAGTCACTTCCATATAGGGATAAGGAATATGATTATTGGACAAAAACTACGACTGAGGGAAATTATTCTATTAAACTTAGGAAAAAAATTGGTTCGAATTTAATTGAGGAGATATGGAATGGAGACAAAGAAAAAGAAAAATTAAGTGTTGAATATTTTGGAGTAGGTGATTTGGCAGTTAGCCACAACGATAGATTGCTTGGATATTCTTTAGATACTAAAGGGTCGGAATATTATACAATTTTCATTAGAGATATTGTTTCAAATAAATTAGTAACCAAAAAAATTGAAAATACATCCGGTGGTATTATCTTTAGTTTAAATGATGAATATATTTTTTATTCTAAACTAGATAAAAATCACCGAGCCAGAAAAATTTTTAGACACAAAATTGGAAATTATGATAGTCAAGACGAATTAATTTTTGAGGAAAAAAGTGATGCTTTTACTGTAGGTATTGGCTTGAGTTCAGATGAAAAATATTATTTTATTTCTACCTCAGACCACAATACTTCGGAACAATATTACTTTGCTGTAGACGAGGAAGTACCAGATCCTAAGCTTATATTAAAAAGAAACAAAGGAATTTTGTATTCGGTTAGTTCTTGGAATAATAAGTTTTATAATCATACGAATAAAGATGCTGAAGATTTTAAGATTGATGTCTGCGAAAACTTAGATAGACAAAATTGGAAACCTTTTATTTCTGCAAAAAATGAAGTTCTTATTGGGGGATGCGTTTTTCTTAAAAATTGGATAATTCGATCTGAAACCTCAAATGCTTTAGATAAATTATTTGTAAGAAATGTTTCTACAGGAAAAGAAGAAGAGTTAGTTTTTTCAGATGAAAAAGTTTATGTACCAAATATTTCTTTAAAACAAAGAGATAGAAATACAGACAATATTTATGTTGGATATTCATCTCCAAAAACACCTTCACGGGTTTTTTCTTATAACCTTTTAAAAAAATCTAAAAAATTAGTTAAAGAGCAAAAAATTCCCTCAGGTCATAATCCTGATGATTATGTTGTTGAGAGAATTGAATATAAGTCTCATGATGGAAGAATGGTTCCTTTAACAATAACCAGGAATAAAAAAACTAAAATTAATGGCTCTGCTAATTTGTTACTGTATGGCTATGGTTCTTACGGAAACTCAATGAGTCCAAGTTTTTCATCTATAAAACTCAGTTTAATCGACAGAGATATAATTTGGGCTACAGCTCATGTTAGAGGTGGGATGGAGAAAGGTATGAAGTGGTGGAAAGAGGGAAAACTAACAAATAAAAAAAATACTTTTGAAGATTATATTTATGCTGCGAAGTATTTAATTGAAAAAAAATATACTTCTAAAGGTAAGATAATTGGAATGGGTGGTTCTGCTGGTGGTTTGTTAATGGGAGCAGTTGTAAATCAATCTCCAGAATTATTTTTAGGAATTATGATGGCAGTACCATTTGTTGACTCTTTAACTACTAATCTTGATCATTCCTTACCTTTAACAATTGGTGAATTTGATGAATTTGGGAATGCTAAAGATAATAAACAACATTTTGAATATATATTTTCATATGCTCCCTATAACAATATAAAAAAAATGGATTATCCTCATATGTTAATTACTACAAGTCTAAGCGATAACAGAGTTTTATTTGATGAACCTGCAAAATTTACAGCTAAGTTAAGAGATTTTAAAACAGATAATAATTTGTTGCTTTTAAAGACAGAAATGAACGCTGGACATGGAGGAAAATCAGGTCGTGATGGTGCTATTGAGGAAATTGCCTTGGATTATGCTTTTGCTTTAAAGATTTCTCAAAAAATTTAATTTTTAAATCTTGAAAAAATAAAACTAATAACTAAATAAAACTTGTAGCTGCCTTATGGGGCTTACACAAAATAACTTGCTTTACAAAAGGAGAATATATATGACAAGTAAGGATCTATCTATATTTAACTCATTAAGACCATTTTCAATAGGTTTTGACGATATGTTTGACCAATTTGAGAATATGTTGGGCAATGGTACTTTGACAATGCAGTCAAACTACCCGCCATACAACATTCGAAAAGCTGGTAAAGACAACTATGCAATAGAAGTTGCCTTAGCTGGATTTAATAAAAAAGATGTTCAAGTTGAGTTTGAAGATAATTTGTTAACTGTAAGAACAAATCAAGTTAATAAACCTATGGACAAAACTGCTGATGGAGAAATCATTCATAAAGGAATTTCTCAAAGACAATTTGCAAGATCATTTACCATTGCTGATGATGTAAAAGTAAATGATGCGGAACTTAAGGATGGACTTTTAACAATATCTTGTGAAAGAATTGTTCCAGAACATAAAAAGAAAAAACTTATAGAAATAAAATAAGCTTAACCTTGCTTGTGGGGTGCGACTCCCCACAGGTAGACTTAAAAACATCCATTAGATACAAAACCAACAACTACAGAGTTTGAGTCTATTTCAAATCTTCTCTCACAAGGAATACCATATTTTTTAGTATTATATATAAATACTAAATTACCCTTATCATTTTTGAAATCCTCATCTGGTTTTCCTAAATCTATTTGTAAAACACCTGAGGGTTTTCCAATATATTTACTCAATTTTTTATTTTCTTTTTCAACAATAGCGTCTGTTTTTTGTTTTATTGTTTGGCATCCTGATAGAATGATTGTTACTACAAAGCTAATAAATATAATTTTTATTTTTTTCATAATCCAACTTTAACAACCTAATTATGGTATAAATATAAACTTCTGAGTTGAAATATGTGAATAAAACCCAGTTTTAAAAGGTAATTAAGTAAAGAATCAAATAATTATTTTTAAAATTAGGAGGATTAATGCTTGAAAATTATTTCAATTATAAAAAACATAAAACTGATTTTAAAACTGAGGTGATAGCAGGAACAACTACGTTTTTGACTATGGCTTATATAATGTTTTTAAATCCATTTATTTTATCTGGGGAATTTGCCGGACCCGATAAAGGTTTCTTTGATTTCGGCGCAGTTTATACAGCAACAATTCTAGCTACAGCTCTAGCTTGTTTTATTATGGCTTTTTATGGAAAAACTTGGCCTATAGGACTTGCACCCGGAATGGGAATTAATGCTTTTGTGGCTTTTGGAGTTTGTGCTGGGATGGGATACACCCCTCAAGAAGCTTTAGGTGCAGTATTGGTTGCTGGAGTATTGTTTTTAATCATTTCTTTAACACCAATCAGAGCTTGGTTAATCAATTCTATTCCTAAAAGTTTAAAGTTAGGGATTGGAGCAGGTATTGGTCTATTTTTAGCAATAATAGGTCTTCAAATTATGGAGGTTGTTGTGGATAACCCCGTAACTTTAGTACAACTAGGTGATCTTAGTGATCCACTAGTGTTGCTAGGATGTGCAACATTTATAGCAATCATAGTTCTGGAAAAAATGAATGTTAAAGGAAACATTATTATTGGCATCCTAGTATTTAGTATTATTGCATGGGCTGCTGGACTTGCGAAATTTAATGGTATTGCAAGCTCACCACCTCCAATGACATATTTATTTGAATTTGATCTTTCTGCGGCAATGACCGCAGGAATGTCCACAGTAATATTTACATTATTATTTATCGACTTCTTCGATACTGCTGGAACATTAACTTCGGTTGCTAATGTGGCTGGTAAAGTTGGAAAAGATGGTAAAGTTCAAGATATCAATAAAGCTATGTTGTCTGATAGTGTTGGTACGGTAGCTGGCGCTATGATGGGGACTACTACTGTTACAAGCTACGTAGAGTCTGGAGCAGGAGTTAAAGCTGGTGGAAAAACAGGGATGACCTCATTAGTAATTGGAATACTGTTTTTGGCTTGCATATTTTTTGCTCCTTTAGCAACCAGTTTGCCTAAGCAAATTGATGGCGCAGCATTACTATTTGTGTCCGTTCTTTTTATAAGAAATATTACAGATATAGAATGGAATGACATTTCAGAATCTGCACCAGCTATTCTTGCAATGATATCAATGCCTCTAACATATAGTATAAGTAACGGCATTGCGTTAGCGTTTGTTTCTTATGCGTTAATTAAGATATTCACTGGTAAGTTCTCAAGCACTTCTCCAGCGATATGGGTTGTTGCAATTCTAAGTGTTGTAAGTTTTGCAGTTGCCTAAATAAATTCAATAGGGCCAGTCACACTGGCCCTATTCATTTTTTTCTATTAATTTCTCAATTGGTAATTCTTCGTAATGTTCAGTTGGCTGGACAATCCAAGGATCTGAATCTAATTTTACAGGGCAAAAGTCTGGCTCAAAAGATGAAGATTTCTTTTTCCATAAACATGCAGTTTTAACTTCTTTAATATAGCTCCTAGTTGGAGCATAATTTTTCAACCACTCAATGCTTTTATTTAGTGTCAGTCCAGTGTCTGACAAATCATCAATTAGAAGTACTTTTTTAAAATCCTCATTTTTTGCTAAAGAACTGATTTCTCTTGCAAACATTAATTTTCCTTGTTTATCCTCCATACCTTTGCCCGAATAACTTTGGATAACTATATATGCTATTGGTAATTTTAAGATTCTTGATAAAATATCAATAATTGGTGCAGCTCCTCTCATAATTCCAACAAGAACAGTAGGTTTATAATTTTTATGAATTTGTATTGCTAATTTCTCAACAATTTTAGTATATTCATCAAATCTGATGATTAATTTCTCTGCCATGAAATCTATTATCACAATTAAAATTATTTAAAAAGGAGAAATCATGAAAGCTTATTGGATAAGTTTGTATCTTAAAATAGATAATCAAGAAAATTTGAGAAAGTACGCTGAAACTGTGACACCTATTATAAAAGACTTTGGTGGAATACCATTAGTAAGAGGAGGTGATCATAAAACATTTGATGGAGATAATTTTATTAGAACTGTTATTTGGGAATTTCCGAGTTATGAACAAGCTTTAAAATGTCATGAGTCAAAGGAATATCTATCTGGTTGGAATTTAGCTAAGAATACAACAACTAGACATATGCAAATTGTGAGGGGATTTAATACTGAATAGGTTCTGGATCTATACTTCTCCATAAATACCATGTTGCAACAGAACAATAAGGTGAAAACCTTTTCTTAAGTAAACTAACAAATCTCTCAGATGGTAAATATTTTTTTTTATAATTTTTTGAAATTGATCTTAAAAGGCCAATATCTTGTACTGGCCAAATATTAGATCTATTATAAGTGAAAAGTAAAATCATTTCTGCGGACCATCTTCCTATCTGTCTTAAATTTGATAAATACTTAATGGCTTCCTCATCATCCATTTTATTTATAAGTTTTGGATTAAAAGTTTTATCTAAAGTTTGCTTAGCTAAACTTTTTATTCCCTTAACCTTTTGGCGACTAAGACCACATGTTTTAATTTGTAAAGAACTCAATTTTGAAACTGTTCTGGCATTTATTTTATTATTACATTTTTTTTTAAATTTTAAAAAAACAGAGTTAGCGGCAGCAACACTTATTTGTTGCCCAATAATACTTTTACACAATGAATAGAAGATATCTTTCCTAGACGTTAAAATAGTTTCTGATGGGCTTTCATAACTTTTAATTAATTTAGCTATTATTTTATCTTTTCTCGACAAATTTTTTTTTGCTTGATTCCAGTAGGTTGGAACTTTAGTCATTTATTGTTTCTGAAGAAATAATCTTCTTTTTATAAATTTCTCTTCGGAAAATAATCATTGTAGAAACTATAACTAAAAAGGCACCAAATAATGTTTTAAATGTTGGAATTTCATTCCAAATAAAATATCCAAAAAAAATTGCAAAAATTAAAGCTAAATACTTAAGTGGTGTAACTAATGAAACTTCAGAATATTTATATGATTGACCTAACCACAAATTGGCAACACCACCAAAAATACCAACCATAGATAACAACAAAAAATCATTTAAATCTGGCATTACCCATCCCTGGGGAATAGTAAAAAAACTAAGTATAGTTATGGCTAGAGAAAAATAGAATGAAATTAACCAAACTGGTTCTGAAGTAGATAATTGTCTAATGGCTATAGCAACATATGAAAGTCCTAAACAAAAAATTATTGGAAAAATATAATAAATATTTAAAGATGTAATTCCAGGTTCAGTAATTACTAAAATTCCTAAAAAACCTATTAACACAGCTAACCATCTAAATATTCCAACTTTTTCATTTAATAAAAAAATTGAAAAAATTGTTGTAAAGATTGGTGCAGCAAATGAAATACTTACCACAGTTGCTAAAGGTAAACTTCTTAATGCAATAAAAATTGCCACTAGTGCAATTAATCCTGACACACATCTTAAAAAATGAAGCCCAGCTCTTTTAGTGAAATAAAAATTATGTAACCTATTCCTAGGTATAATAAAAAAATAAAAGATTATTCCAAAAAATCCTCTAAAAAATAAAACTTGTCCAATTGGATAATCAGTAGACCATTTCACTATAACATCCATAACGGAAAAGGCACAAACTGACATAAACATGTACAAAAAGCCTAATTGATTTTTACCCAACATAAGAATAATTTGTAAATTAATTTTATTTTTAATCAATGGAAATAGCAGTTTTAGCGCTTGGATGTTTTTGGGGACCAGAAATTAAATTTAGTAAAATTGAAGGTATTATCAAAACTGAAGTGGGATATTGTGGTGGCAACAGTCCAACGACAACGTATAAGGAGGTCTGCACTGGCACAACAAACCATGCCGAGGTTGTTAAAATTGATTTTGATGAAAAGATTATTACTTACGAAAAAATTTTAAAAATTTTTTTTCAAATTCATGATCCAACAACTCTTAATTCTCAAGGACCAGACTTTGGAACACAGTACAGAAGTGAAATTTTTTATCTCAATAATAAACAAAAGATAATAGCTGAAAAAGTATTAGAAGATACAAATCAAAGATTTTCAAGAAGAGTTGTGACTAAAATTTCTTTATTAAAAAATTACTGTCCTGCTGAGGAATACCACCAAAAATATTTAGAAAAAAGATAAATGTCTTTAATAGAAACAGATTGGTTGGATAAAAATATTGATAAAGTAAAAATAATTGATTGTTCTTGGCATATGCCTCAAACTAATAGAGTTGGATCTGAAGAATATAAAAATCAACATATTCCAAATGCTATATTTTTTGATTTAGATGATAATTCAAAAAAAAATATTGATCTTCCTCATATGTTAGTAGAGGTGGAAGAGTGGGAAAAAATTGTATCACAAATGGGAATTAATAATGAGGATAAAATTATTATTTATGATAATTCAGATGTACTAAGTTCATGTAGATGTTGGTTTAACTTTATATATTTTGGACATGATCCTAAATTAGTTCATGTTTTAAATGGAGGATTAAAAAAGTGGATAGCTGAAAAAAGAAAAATTAATAAAGACACAAATAATATTCAAATATCAAATTATAAAGGTTTAGAAAAAAAAGAGTTAGTTAAAAACAAAGAATTAATTGATCGAAATATTGATAATGAAAAATTCAAGATAATTGATGGTAGAAGTAAAGAGAGGTTTGAGGGTAAAGTTTCAGAGCCTAGAAAAGGTTTAAGAAATGGGAATATAAAAAATTCTTTTTGCATACCTTTTAACCATTGTTTAAATATTGATAAAACATTCAAAAACAAAAAAGATCTTAAAGTTATTTTTGAAGATTGTTTAAAAAGCACTAATGAACAAAATATAGTTTTTTCATGTGGTTCTGGAGTTACTGCGTGTGTTTTGGCACTAGCTTATTCTCTTATAAATGATAAATATCATCCTTGTATTTATGATGGCTCTTGGGCCGAATACGGTAAAATTTAATTAAACATGAAGAGATCAAAAAAAATCATTTCTTTAATAGTTATATTCTTTTTAATCATAGCAATAGTGATTATCGGAAGAGCAATGATTGGTAATCATTTTAAGAAAAAGTTTAGTAAAAGACCACCTCCAGGAGTAATGGTTACGGAGGTTATAAAAAAGGAATTTTCCAAAAAAATAGAGACTTTTGGAACGGCTGTTTCAAAAAAATCTAAAACATTTAAGATTAAAAAAAATGATCTTTTCGGGGAACTAAAATTAAAAGACTTTGTAGAAAAAGGGGACATTTTAATTGAATTAGAAAGTGGAAATATTTTAGCACCTTTTAGTGGTGTATTAGGATATACTGGTCTAACAGAAGATATATTAGTATCAAATAATATTATCATCATTACACTGGATGATAACTCAACAATATATTCAGATATAAAAATCCCCGAAAACTTTTCAGCATCTATTAAAAAAGGTTTACCAGTAGAGGTCAGAATATCTAGTTATAAAGACAAAGTTTTTCAAGGCGAGGTAGATTTTGTTTCAAGTAGAATTAATGCTGACACAAGAAGCTTGCTGTCTAGAATAAAGGTTGAAAACAAAAACTTGGAATTGATTTCAGGTTCTTTATTAGAAGTAAGTGTTAAATTTGACTTAAGAAATTCATTAAGTGTTCCTGATACAAGTGTAATGGTTGAAGGAGATAAATCATATGTCTACAAGGTTAATAATAAAAATATTGTAAATAAAGCTGAGGTTACTACTGGTCTTAGGTCTAATAAAAACATTGAAATCATTTCTGGATTAGATGAAGGAAATATTATTGTAGCTGAGGGTTTAAAAAAAGTTAGACCTCAAGGAAAAATAAAACCCATAAGTAAATAAATGTTTATTACTGAATTAAGCATTAAAAGACCAACGGTATCTTGGGTAATGTCTTTGATATTAATTATTTTTGGTTTATTTGTTTTTTGGAAATTACCAGTAAGAGAGCTTCCAGATGGAATCCAACCTCCTGTCGTTCAGATACAAGTAGATTATAAATCTGCTGCTGCCTCAATTATAGATCAAGAAGTGACTCAAGTTTTAGAGGATGTTGTGGGAGGCGCAGAAGGTATTAAAAATATTGATTCTAAATCAGAGAATGGGAGAAGCACTATAAACGTAGAATTTGACACTAGTATGGATTTAGATAATGCAGCAAATGATATTAGAGAAAGAGTAGCGAGAGTTGTAGATAATTTACCGTCTGAGTCTGACCCCCCTCAAATATTAAAAAGAGCAGCTGGATTTACAACTACTATGTGGCTGTCTTTATCTTCTTCTACCTGGAGTGATTTAGAGTTAGGTGATTATGCTGAACGTTTTTTAATAGATAAATTTTCAAGTGTTAAAAATGTTGGGAGAATAAGAGTTGGAGGGTTAAGAGAATTAAGTATAAGAGTTTGGGTTGATCCAATTAGACTTGCTGCAAATAATCTGACAATTCAAGAAGTAGAAATAGCTTTACGAGGTGAAAATATAAGTCTTCCAGCAGGAACTCTTGAAGCAGATAACATAGATCTAACTCTCAATTTAGATAAATCATATAATGATATTAACTCTATTAAACAGCTTCCTATTAAAAAAACTAATAATAAAGTTATTTTATTATCAGATGTAGCAAATATAGAATTTGGTCCTGTTTCAGAAAAAACTTTATTTAAAGCACAAACTAAAGATCAAATAAATTTAAAAACAGTTGGTATTGGAATCTACGCAAGAAGTGGAGCATCTACAGTAGAACTTTCGGATGATATTAAAAAAAGGATAATTGAGGTTAAAAAATCTTTACCAGAAGAATTAGACTTAAGAATTTCTTTTAATAGAGCAAACTATGTTGAAGCTGCAATTGAAGAGGTCTATAAAACTTTGGTAATTGCATTTATTTTAGTTGTCTTGATAATTTACTTATTTCTTGGAAATCTAAAGGCTGTTATAGTTCCTGCTATAGCTCTTCCTGTAAGCTTGATAGCTTCTTTCTTAGGTCTTTATATTTTTGGATTATCAATAAACATTTTTGTTCTTTTAAGTTTTATTTTGGCTATTGGAATAATTACTGATGACTCAGTTATTATGACTGATGCAATTTATAGAAGAATAGAAAATGGTGAAACTCCCTTAGTTGCAGCATATAATGGTTCTAAACAAATCTCATTTGCAATCATAGCCACTACTTTAATTTTAGTTGCTGTCTTTCTACCTCTTATTTTTATAAAGGGAATATCAGGAACATTATTTAGAGAAACCGCAATCGCATTATCTTTTTCAATAATAGTATCTTCATTCGTTGCTTTGACTTTATCTCCTATGCTTGCAAGTAAATTTTTATATAAGAAAAAATCAAAAAAATTTTATATTCAAAAATTTGAAAAAATTTTTTTAAGTTTTGCTGATTTTTATAAAGAAACTTTAGATATAGTTGTTAACAAAACCAAAATTGTAAGTATTTTTATTATTTTTATAATTCTTTCATCTGTTTTATTATATAGTTTCTCAAAAAAAGAACTTTTACCTATGGAAGATCGTGGGGCTTATTTAATAATTGGGGCAACAGATGAGGGAAGTTCTTTTGAATACACTCAAGAACAAGCTCAAAAGGTTGAGGCTAGATTGCTTCCACTTTTGCAGACAGAAGATAGTCCATATTCTAGATTTATAATGCGGGTGCCTGGTTTTGGAAGTTCAGCTAACTCATACAACAGCTTTATAATAATTGCTTTATTGGATGATTGGAAAAAAAGGAAAAAGGGTCAGCAAGTTATTTTAAGAGAAGCAATAGGAAAAATTGTTACTCTGCCACAAGCTTTGGCTTTCCCAATTTCACCTCAATCAATTAGGGTTTCTAATTATAACAAGCCTGTACAGATGGTAATTTATGGAAATACCTATGTAGATCTAGAAAAAATTCAAAAAAGAATAATTGAAAAACTTAGATCAAATAAGAATCTTTCAAGAATAGAGTCAGATTACAATCGAAATAAACCAGAAGTAAAATTAATAATTAACAAAAATAAGGCAAAGGATTTAGGTGTTTCTAGAAAAACAATAGGTGAAACGCTAGAAACTCTTTATGGAGGTAAAAAGATAACAACTTTCAACAAACTTGGTAAAGAATATCCAATTATTGTTCAGCAATATTTATCAGACAGAAGAAATAAGGATGGAATTTCAAAAATATTTATACGTTCCGAAACTAATGGAAAACTTATTTCTTTAGCAAATCTAGTTAGTTTTAAAGATGAAGGAGCTGCCAAACAATTAGCTAGATACAATAGACAAAGAGCTGTAACAATTTCTGCAAATATTAATGAAAACTATACCTTAACAGAAGCCATCAAATTCTTTGAGAACATTATGGCTGACTTAGCTCCGAAAAATCAAATCACATGGAAGGGGAAATCTGAAGAATTAAAAGAAACAAGTAATGAGTTATTTGTAATTTTCGCTTTAGCCCTGCTAACAGCTTATTTAGTTATGGCAGCAACTTTTAATTCTTTTATTCATCCATTTATTATTATTTTAACAGTTCCACTGGCTATTTTTGGAGGATTAGTATTTATTTTATTTCTTAACAGCTCAGTAAATATTTTCTCTCAAATAGCACTAATCATACTGATAGGTATTTCAACAAAAAATAGTATTTTAATAGTAGATTATGCTAATCAAATTAGAACTACCGGAAAGAGTATTGAAACGGCAGTTAGAGAGGCTTGTTCGGTTAGATTTAGACCAATTATTATGACCTCATTAAGCACAATGATTGCAATGATGCCACTAGTGATAGGGAATTTTGGCCCAGGTGCTGGGGAAGCTTCGAGGTTAGCTGTAGGGTCAACAATATTAGGTGGAATGATTATCTCAACTTTTTTTACTTTATACGTAACCCCATCAATGTATTTAGCGCTTGCTAAGAATACTAAAAGAATTGATGCAGTAGATTTAGAACTTAAAAAAGAACTTTCTAAAAAATAATATATTTATTCTTGTTGAGAGCCTTTCTGCACTTTAGCAATTGTTTTTTATAAATATCAGATTGTTTTTTAACTTTTTTAGCTAATCCAATTACTTTTTCATTTCTTTTATAATATTTATAATTTCCCCAACCTTCATGATAAGCAATATATTGTTTAAATGCATCTTTTTTAGAAATTTTAAGAATAGTTTCTGTTTTATTTGTATACCATCCGATAAAATCAACACTGTCTTTAAATCTTGCTCTAGTTGCGAATTTATTACCTGTTTCTTTTTTATATTGTTCCCAAGTTCCCTTAACTGCTTGTGAGTAACCAAAAGAACTTGATGGTCTTTTAAATGGAATTATCTTAAAAATTTTCTCTCTTGGTGGCTTGGCTAGCCAATCAAAATCTGACTCTATTCTTATAATAGCTAACTGAATATATATAGGAGTACCCCATTTGAGTTCTGTTTTTTTTGTATGTTTATACCATAAATATCTTTCATTAAAAATTGAACAGCTATCAGAAACATTTTTTGGAATAGAAGAACAAGCTGAAAATAAAAAAAATATCAAAAATAAAATTTTATTTAAGTTCTTTTTTTTCATTTTTTGAATTGTTGATAAATTTTTTTAGCTGATAAAAAATATAAATACATAAAACACCTAAAATATTTCCAAATAAATCTGAAAATTCAAAACCTCTATTTGGAATTATAAAATGTAATAGTTCTAAGAAAATGGAAATTAAAAATAAATAAGAAAATATAAAAGTTAGTCTTTGATTATCATAGGATATATAACCTAAAAAAGTTAAAGCCATAAAAGCATAAACATGGTTAGAAGATACTATAAAATCCGAGGTAATTTGTGGTTGCAACGCTAGATTGCCATATATGAAATAACCTAAGATACTACCTGGAAATAAATAAAGAACAATTAGTATAAAGTTGGATATATAAAAAAATGTTTTAAGATATGGAAAAAAAAATTTAAACATATACTAAGATTTTATTTATATTAAAATACAGATTAAAGTAATGAATTATTTGATATTAGTTAGACATGGGCAAAGTACTTGGAATCTTGAAAACAGGTTTACAGGCTGGGTAGATGTAGAT
The DNA here is from genome assembly GCA_014653355.1 of Pelagibacterales bacterium SAG-MED47. Taxonomy (GTDB): domain Bacteria; phylum Pseudomonadota; class Alphaproteobacteria; order Pelagibacterales; family Pelagibacteraceae; genus Pelagibacter. The sequence continues at coordinate 34,078 of JACWEO010000007.1, forward strand.
TTAACAAAAAATGGTGAATTAGAGGCCAAAAAAGCAGGTTCATTAATTAAAGAAGAAAATATTGAAATTGATCTATATTTTTCATCATTTCAATTAAGAGCAAATAATACGCTAAAAATAATTCAAGAAGTTTTAGATGATAGAAGAAATTTTATTAAAGCTTGGCAATTGAATGAAAGACATTATGGGGCCTTAACAGGTCTAAATAAATCTAAGATGAGTCAAAAGATTGGTGATGATAAGATTTATCAATTTAGACGTTCTTGGGATATTAAGGCAGATCCTTTAGATAAAGAAAGCCCATTCCATCCAATTAATATAGATATATACAAAAATATTCAAATAGAAAACATACCAGATACTGAGTCTTTAAAAGATACTTATGAAAGAGTTATCAAATTTTATAATGAGGAAATTGAGGATCAACTTAAAAAAAAAAAAAATATTTTAATTTCAGCTCATGGAAACTCAATAAGAGCTTTGTGTAAATATCTATTAAAAATAGATAATAATCAAATCAGTAAGCTAGAGATACCTACTGGGAATCCTTTAATGATAAAATTTAGTGAGGAATATAAAATTAAGAGTTGTGAATATTTAGATAAAGAAAGAGCTAAAGATCTTGTAGCTTTTTAAAAATTTTTAAATCTGTTAAATGATAAAACTTATTGTGACTTTCAAAACCATTCAATTGATCCTTATTTAATAAATCATTCCAAATTTTTGAGATAGAAAAGTTCTCAATTACATAATCTTTAAATAAATCTTTATTGAGGATTTGACATCCAATATATATATACTTTTTATCATTATTTATTTTCAATAAATTATCTTTAAGATTAAAATCACCATTAAAATTTTGATCAAAACTTAGAGTTTTTTTTGTAAGCAAAAGAATATTATTTAAGTTTTTTTTAAAATAAAAATCTTTCATCTCTTTAATTTCATTAACATAATTGTTACTCCATAATGTATCTGGATTAAAAACCATATAATTCTGATCATCCAAAAGACTTATCATGTTCAATATTCCGCCACCAGTGTTTAAAATCTCCTTTCCATCATCAATAATCTGGATTTCTATTGGAAAGTTTTTATTTTTAATAAAATTAAAAATTTTATTTTTTAAATAAAAAGTATTAATAAAAATTCGTTTAAATCCTAATTTTATAATTGTGTTGATGCATGTTTCTAAAAGTGTGATATTATTTAATCTTAATAGTGGTTTTGGTATATCTAAAGTTAAAGGATTTAATCTTTTACCGAATCCTGCACATAATATTAAGGCTGTATTAATTTTCATTTTATCTTTTTTTTAAAATTTTGACTTAATAGAATTCTTAAATCTTTAAATTTTTCATTATCTTTAATTCTCATATTTATCAATCTCCAAGTATAAGGTATGAATTTTAAGTAATTTTTTTTATTTTCCCTAAACGCAAGGCGAGTGAAAATTCCAATTATTTTAAGATTTCTTAAAATTGATAAAATTTCAAAATCATTTTTAAATTTTGATTTATCTAATTTTTTTTGACCTTTAAGATAATAGTTATAAATTTTATCTTTCGTTATTTGTGATGTTTCAAACCTCACATCATCTATTAAAGATGCTAAGTCATAAGCCTTGTTGCCTATCAGCGCATCTTGACTATCAATAACCCCTATTTGTTCATTAACAACCATTAAATTAGATATATGAAAATCCCTATGAACAAAAATATTATTTTTTAATTTCAAATTTAGAGAAAGTTCTCTGATAATCATTTTAAATTTTTTATTAAATTTACTCCTTTTGTTTACCGGCATATTTTTTTTTACATACCAATCACAAAATAATTCCGCTTCCTCAATTAATATTTTTTTATTATATTTTGGAATTATATAATTTTTATTTTTAAAATTTTTTATCTGTCTATTTTTAATTGATTGTATTTTAATCAATATTTTTACTATTCTTTTAAAATATAAAAGCTTATTTTTTTTTTTATATTTTAAAATTCTTAAAACTGTATTGTTTCCAAAATCTTGGATTTCTAAATAACCCTTATTATATTTTTCTAAATATAGGGCTGGAGCTAAAATATTATTTTTTATAAAAATTTTATTTATTGCATCATAAACTAGGAGATTTTTTAATTTATCTTTTTTTGCGAAAACGACTATAGAATTAAAGCTATCATTTTTTTTTCGGTAAAACTTTCGAACTGATGCATCCCCTTTTATTTTTTTTAAATTTTTCATTTAAAAAATTACAAATCTAAACCTTTAATTTGAACAAATCTTTTCTCTTGATGTTCGTCATATTCAAAGCTTAATTCTATCAAATTTTCTGGCTTTACTTCAATCAATTCTGGCCACTCTATCAATGTAATTGCACTTTTGTAGTTTGCAAATAAATCTAAATTTTTGAGCTCATCCTTAGATTTTAATCTAAATAAATCATAATGATTTATCTTTATTTTACGAATACTATATTCGTTTAATATATTAAATGTAGGACTAGTTACTTCTGTTTGTTTTAATTTGTTCTCTCTTTGAAGACCATTCACTAAATATCTTACAAAAGTTGTCTTACCTACACCCATATCACCATATAAAAATACTATATCGCTAGTTTTAAGTTTAATTAATATTTTGCTTGCTAATTCTTCTGTTTTATTTTCTGAAGATAAATCTATTATATCATTTTTAATAACGGTAGGCATTAGGTTTGAAAGGCCCTTCTACCCCAACACTAATATAGTCAGCTTGATCTTTGGATAGCTTAGTCAACTTCGCTCCAACTTTTTTAAGATGAAGAGTAGCAACTTTCTCATCTAAATGTTTTGGTAAAACATAAACTTTTTTTTCATAATTCTTAAAATTATTCCAAAGTTCTATTTGGGCAATTACTTGATTTGTGAACGAGGCACTCATTACGAAACTTGGATGGCCAGTTGCACATCCTAAATTCACCAGTCTTCCTTCAGCTAAAAGAATTATTCTTTTTTTACTTGGAAGCTCTATTTCATGCACTTGAGGTTTAACCTCAGTCCATTTATAGTTTTTTAATGCTTCAACTTGAATTTCATTATCAAAATGTCCAATATTACAAAGAATAGCTCTATCTTTCATGTCTCTCATATGATCAGCAGTAACTATGTCTTTGTTACCAGTTGCAGTTACAACAATATCAGCTTTATTAATAGCTTCTTCCATTAAAACAACTTCGTACCCTTCCATTGCAGCCTGTAAGGCACAAATTGGGTCAGCTTCTGTAACTAAAACTCTTGCTCCGCTTTGTCTTAGAGATGCTGCGCTTCCTTTTCCCACGTCTCCAAACCCAGCAACAATTGCTATTTTTCCCGACATCATTACATCTGTTGCTCTTCTTATTCCATCAACCAAACTTTCTCTACAACCATATAAATTATCAAATTTCGATTTTGTTACAGAGTCATTTACATTTATTGCGGGAATTAAAAGTAAGTTTTCTATTTCCATTTTGTTTAGCGCTTTAATTCCTGTAGTTGTTTCTTCTGAAACACCTTTGACGTCTTTTAATAAATCTTTATATTCTTTGTGCATGATAGCAGTCAAATCTCCTCCGTCATCTAACAGCATATTTGGTTTCCAATCTTTTTTACCAATAATTGTTTGTTTAATACACCACAGATATTCTTCCTCACTTTCACCTTTCCAAGCGTAAACAGGTATTCCTGCTTTTGCAATTGCAGCTGCTGCATGGTCTTGTGTTGAAAAAATATTACAAGAAGACCACCTAACCTCAGCACCTAAATCGACTAGTGTTTCGATCAACACAGCAGTTTGAATTGTCATGTGTAAACATCCGATAATCCTTGCACCTTTTAAAGGAGATTTTTTTGAATATTCTTCTCTCAAAGCCATTAGTCCAGGCATTTCACTTTCAGCTATTGAAATTTCTTTACGTCCAAATTCTGCAAGAGATATATCTTTAACTTTGAAATCGTCCATTGAAGGTCTTCTAACAATAAAGGATTAATTAATCAATAGCCCTATTTATACTTTGGGAAATATAATTTCCATACTTGCGCCCTTTTGATTTACTCTATTTGAAGCTTTAATTGTAGCATTATGTAAATCAACCAAGTTTTTAACAATATTTAATCCTAGACCTGAATGCTGTCCAAACTTATCAGGTCTATTACTATAAAATCTATTGAATATTTTGTTCGTATCTTTTTCCTTAAATCCATCTCCTTCATCTAATACACTCATAACCACCCTATTATCATTTAATTTTGAAACTTTTATTGTTACTTTCTTATTATCTTCACTAAAAGATACTGCATTATCAAGGAGGTTAGCGACTATTTGTTCAATCCTATTTTCTATTCCATTAATAAAATATTTTTTGTTATTATCATTTTCATATGAAATTTGAATTCCTCTTTTTAATTTATAAATATTATTAAAATCATCTACAACTGATTTAATAATTGGCTCAATATCTAATTTTCTTATTTTTTCCTTACTCAAAGCTACCTCATCTTTTAGTATCTGAGAATAATCTGTAATTAATCTTTCGATTCTTTGAACGTCATGACTTAAAATATCTATCAGTTTAATTCTTTGATCTATGTCATTTGTATCATGCAAAATTTCAGAAGCGCTTTTTAGAGAAGCAAGAGGATTTCTTATTTCATGAACAAGATCAGTAGAAAAATTTTCTGCGTGAGTGATCCTTTTTTGTAATTCTAATGTCATATCATCTAAGGAATTTGACAGAAGTCCTAATTCGTCATTTCTTAATTTTAATGTCTCAATGTTCGCTGTTTTTGAATTTTTATTCTTAATCATATTTGTATAATTTACTAAATTCTTTATAGGTTTTAAAAAATATCTATTTAGAACAAATGAGAAAATTAATATTACTATCCCAACAGCAATTGCTGTCCTAACGACAAAAGTTTTTCTCTCATTTATTGCTGCCTTAATATCGTTAGCATTCTCAGTAATAGCTAAATAACCTATATTTTTACCATTTTGCATTACATTTTTAATTGTTGTTAATTTAAACTTATTAAATTCGTCTTGAGTAAAGGTAAAAGGAATTCCAAAATTTTTTGAACTAGCATAATTAATTAGTATATCATTTAAAGAGACCTCATTTTCATTTCCTATATTTATATTTTTTTTTTCTGTGATCCCCTTTTTTTTTTCATCATTTAAAATTTCTAATTCAATTGTATCTAATCTTGTCGAAAAAGATCTTGGGTCAAGGTCAAGAGTATCAGTATCTCCAACCAAATTTAATTCATTATCAAAAAAAATTACTCTATCAAGATTTTGAAAAAGAAATCTTGTAGAAAATAAAAAACTTCTTATATCTTCCTCTACAAATCTTACGTTTAATCTTTTTAAATTATCAATTGTATTTTTAATCACTTCAATGTGATTTGAGGATTTTTTTTTAATCAAATTAGGCTGTACATTTTTTAGGTAAATAAATGTAAATAATCCAATAATTGTAAAAAAAATAAAATTAATAAATAAAAATTTTTTTAAAATAGATAAGTTTTTAAGTATATTGTTGAACATTAGCTAACATTCCACCTATATCCACTTCCATATCTTGTTTCTATAGCTGAAAACTCAGGATCAACTTTTTTAAATTTTTTTCTAATTCTTTTAACATGACTATCAATTGTTCTATCTTCTATATCGGTATCTTCCCTATAAGCTATGTCCATTAATTGTGCTCTTTCTTTAATAATTCCTGGCCTTTTAGCTAACTCTTTTACCAATAAAAACTCTGTGGTAGTTAGTTTTTCTGGTAACTGTTTTCCATTCCACTCACATTCTAACTGAGATGGATCTAATTTTAGTTTACCATGAGAGATGATACTTTTATTTTCCTCTATAACTTCTTTTGAGTCTTTTTTACGAAGTTGAACTCTTATTCTTTCAATCAATACCTTGATTGAAAACCCACCTGATTTTTTTACAAAGTCATCAGCACCCAATTTTAAACCAAGCAATTCATCAATCTCGTCATCTTTAGAGGTTAAAAAAATTACTGGTAGGGAAGTTTTTTTTCTGAGTTTTTTTAATAATTCCTCTCCATCCATTTTAGGCATTTTGATATCGACAATTGCTAAATCTGGGGGAATTCTAGCCAGACCTATTAAAGCACTTTCTCCATCAATATAGGTTTGAACATTGAAGCCCTCTTTTTCTAAAGCTATACTTAAGCTGGTTAAAATATTTCTATCATCATCAACTAGTGCAATTGTTTGTTTATGCATACTTTATTATAAAAATACTAAATTGTTCGAATTTGGGCAATCTATTTTAATTAGTGAAGCATACCCCAGTTATCCCCATTGTTTAAATCAACTGTTAAAGGTATTGAAAAAGAATGTTGATCACTGGTAGCTACACTAGACATTTCTTCAGCTATAACTTTAGTGATTCTTTTTACTTCTTCTCTTGGGGTTTCAAAGATCAATTCATCATGAATCTGAAGTAAAATCTTTGTTTTTTGATTATTTTGCTTTTTTAAACTTTTATCTAATCTCATCATTGCTAACCTCATAATCTCCGAAGCAGATCCTTGGATTGGTGCATTTATGGCTGCTCGTTCTTGAAAATTTCTTATATTATAATTTTTATCATTTATATTTATGAAATGAGATCTTCTACCAAATATATTATTTACATAACCAGACTTTCTACAAAATTTAATTGTATTATTCATATAATCTTTTATTTCAGGAAATTTTTCAAAATAGGATCTTAAAAATTTTTCAGCTTCGTAATTTGATACGTTTATTTGCTTAGCCAATCCATATTGAGATATACCATAAATAATACCAAAATTTATAGCTTTGGCTTTTCTTCTTTGGTCTTGACTAACCTTTTTTGTATTCACATTGAATATTTGGCTTGCAGTTAAAGAATGAATATCTTCATTATTTCTAAAGGCTTTTTTGAGTTCCTTTACGTCAGCCAAATCTGCTAGAATTCTCATTTCAATTTGATTGTAATCCGCTGAAATTAAAACGTGATCCTTTTTTGCAATAAAGGCCTTTCTTATATCTTTTCCATCCTCAGATTTAATTGGAATATTTTGTAAATTAGGGTCACTGGATGCCAGTCTTCCAGTGGTTGTTGCAGCTAGTAAGAACGAAGTATGCACTCTTTTTGTTTTAGGATTAACATGTTCTTGTAAAGAGTCAGAATAGGTATTTTTTAATTTTGAAACTTGTCTCCAGTCTAAAACTAATTGTGGGAACTTGTTGCCTTTAAAAGCTAAATCCTCCAAAACTGACGCACCAGTTGCAAACCCGCCTTTTTTTGTTTTCTTTATTCCTGTAATTTTCAAATCATTGTATATAATTTCCCCGAGTTGTTTAGGTGAGGCAATATTGAATTCTTTTTTTGATATTTTAAAAATTTTTTTTTGTATATTTTCAATTTTTTTTTCAAATTTAGATGATAGAGTTTCTAAAAATTTATTGTTTATTTTAATTCCTTCTATTTCCATATGTGCTAGAATTTTGATCATTGGTTTTTCAAAAACTTCATAGATGTTTATCATCTTCTCTTCTTTTAAACCTCTAAGAAATTTTTTATAAAGTCTTAAAGTTATATCAGCATCTTCAGCTGCATAGTCTTTTGCTTTTTCAATATCTACATTACTAAAATTTATTTCTTTTTTTCCAGTTCCAACTAAATCTTTAAAAGCTATGGTCTTATGGCCTAAGTGAATTTCAGACAGAGTATCCATATTATGCCTATTTTTTCCAGCATCTAATACATAAGACATAAGCATTGTATCTTCCATCGAAGCAATGTTAATGCCATTTTTATACAATACTATGAAATCAAATTTTATATTTTGACCTATCTTTTTAATACTTGTGTCCTCAAGCATTGGTTTTAATTTTTTTAAAACAATATCTTTGCTTATACATTTATTAGAATTATGACCTATGGGTATGTAACATGCTTTGCCAATTTTGGTACTAAGTGAGATACCAACTAAATCCGCTTGATGAGGGTCTAATGAACTAGTTTCTGTATCTACAGCAACCTCTCCGACTTCCTGTGCTTCTTTTATCCAATCATCTATTTCTTTTGGATCTAAAATTAAATAATATTCAGAATTATTAATTTTTTTTTGATTTTGTTTTTTTTCTTCTTCAACTTTAATTCCACTTAGATTTGGTTCGCCATAAATTGATATAGCTGAACTTAATAGCCTGTTAAATTCCATTTCCCTCAAAAATTTGTAAAGTTTTTCTTTATCAATCTCTTTTAGTTTAAACTCATCGAGATTTATTTCTACTGGAGCATCACGTTTTAACGTTACTAATTTTTTACTTATTATAGCTTTGTCTTTATTTTCAATAAGAGTTTCTCTTCTTTTATTTTGCTTAATTTCATGAGCTAACTTTAAAAGTTTTTCTAAAGTTCCATATTTATTAATTAACTCTGCAGCTGTTTTTACCCCTATGCCCGGAACACCAGGAACATTATCACTGCTATCACCAGCTAAAGCTTGCACATCAATTACCTTTTTTGAGTCTACTCCAAACTTATTTTTAATATCATCCTCAGAAATAAATTTACTTTTCATCGGATCAAAAATTCGAACATTCGTTCTGAATAGTTGCATTAAATCTTTGTCTGAAGATACAATGGTAACTTTAGAACCCTTCTTTAAAATCTGTTCTACATAAGTTGCTATTAAATCATCAGCCTCGTAGTTAGCCAGATCTACAGAAGGTAAATTAAATGCTAATACTGATTTCCTTATATATTTAAATTGTGGAGCTAAATCATCTGGCGCTTCAGATCGATTAGCTTTATATTCTGAATAAATTTCATTTCTAAAAGTTTTTCTTGCAGAGTCGAAAATAACTGCAAAATGTGTAGGTTTCTGCTTATTATCATTGGATTTTGAATCCTCAAGAAGTTTAAACAACATGCTACAAAATCCACTCACAGCCCCAGTTGGTAATCCATCACTTTTTCGAGTTAAAGGTGGCAAAGCATAATAAGCTCTAAATATATAGCCAGAACCATCAATTAGATAATAATGATCTTCATTTTGAATTTTATTCATTACAAATTAATATAGATTATCAATTGAAATAAGAGTATTATTTTTTATGGAACTAATAAAGCAAAATACTCAAATAAAATTAGTTAAATCAATTTTAATTATTTTCATAGGTTCTATAATCCTTGCAATTTCAGCTAAAATTAAAATACCTTTTTACCCAGTTCCAATGACCATGCAAACTTTTGTGGTTCTATTTCTTGGAATAAGTTTTGGATACAAGATTGCTATTGCCACTGTTGGATTATATCTAATTGAAGGAATTCTCGGCTTACCAGTTTTTTCTAATTCTCCCGAGAGAGGAGTAGGAATGACCTATTTCACAGGTCCTACTATGGGTTACCTTATTGGATTTCTTTCTGCTTGTTTTTTTGCATCCTTAATAAAAATTAAGGATAATTATTTTATAATTAGTATGAAATTATTATTTTCAGTTTCTACTATTTATATCTTTGGTATTTTGTGGCTAGGAATATTTTTAGGATGGGAAAAACCTATAGTACAACTTGGTGTTGTTCCTTTTTTGTTGGCTGAAATATTTAAAGTTGCCTTACTCGTAGTTTTATCTAAAAAAATTTTAAAATTAAGAAAAATTATTTAGGAGATCTTTTAGATAAGATTCTTTGTAGAGTTCTCCTGTGCATTTTAAGTCTTCTTGCCGTTTCTGAAACATTTCTATTACACAATTCGAATACTCTATGAATATGTTCCCATTTAACTCTATCAGCTGACATAGGATTTTCTGGTGGCGCAGCTTTTTTGGCTGGATTAGCCAAAAGCGCTTTTTCAACATCATCAGCATCTGCCGGTTTAGCTAAGTAATCAATAGCACCCTCTTTGATTGCAGCAACTGCTGTAGGAATATTTCCATAACCAGTTAACATGATGATTCTGCTAGAGGAATTTGAAGACTGAATTTGTTTGACCACCTCTAGACCATTTCCGTCATTTAATCTTAAATCTACAACTGCAAATCCAGGCTTTTTTACTTTGACCGAGTCTATACCTTTTTGTACACCCTCAGCTTGAATTACCTCGAAACCCTTTTTTTCCATTGCTCTTGCTAATCTCTCTCTGAAAGGATTATCATCATCAACAATTAACAAGGATTTATTGTCGAAATCAGCTAAGTTTTGAAGTGGTGCTTCATTTTTCATGGGATTCATATGGACATTTTTTTTTGTAATTCAATAGCTAATTATTTGCTTTACTTTGGATGACTATTGAATTAATTGCTGAAATTACTAAGTTTTTATATAAAAACTTTTTTTGTTAAATTTTTTTAGGGAGCATTTGTTATGCAAAAATTTAAATCAGTTGAAGAATTAGTAAATCAACTGAAGCCAGATAAACCGGTTTATTGCATCAGAAAGAATTCTATTCTTTCTGCTTCTAAGTTCTTTCAAAAAAAATTCCCAGGGAAAATTTTGTATGCTGTAAAAACAAATCCCCATGAAGAGGTCATAAAAACTCTCATAAAGAGTGGAATAGACCAATTTGATGTAGCTTCTATAAAGGAAATTAAAGATGTCAGAAAATTTAGTCATACTGCTAAATGTTCATATATGCACACAGTTAAAAGCAGAGAAAATATTCAAGAGGCTTATTTAAAGTATGGTATTAAAACGTTTGCTTTAGATACAAAAGATGAATTAATAAAAATTATTGAAAGTACTAACAATGCTAAAGATCTTGAATTATTTGTGAGAGTTGCGGTATCAAATGAACATGCTGAAATAGATTTATCTAAAAAATTTGGTGCTTTAAGTTCTGAAGCTTCAGGATTATTAAGATTAGCTAAACAAAATTCAAATAAAATTGGATTAAGTTTTCACGTTGGATCACAATGTATGCATCCAATCTCTTATACTAAAGGTATTGCTGAAATAGAAAATATAATTAAGAAAACAAAAATTATACCTAATTACATTAATGTAGGTGGAGGTTTCCCGACAATATATCCAGATTTAATTCCTCAATCTCTAGATAACTACTTAGAAGAAATTAAAAGAAGTTTAGATAACTTGAAATTAAATAATATGCCAGAAATTATTTGTGAACCTGGAAGAGCTTTAGTTGCTGAAAGTGGCTCAACTATAGTAAGAGTTGACCTTAAAAAAAAACAAAAGCTTTATATAAATGATGGAACCTATGGAACACTTTTTGATGCAGGTACTCCAAATATAGTTTTCCCATCTAAAATGATAAAAGACAATTCTAATAAAATTATTTCAAAAAAATTAACTGCTTTTGATTTTTATGGTCCAACTTGTGATAGCATGGATTATATGAAAGGTCCTTTCCTTCTTCCAAATAATATTAAAGAAAATGATTATATAGAATTAGGTCAATTAGGTGCTTATGGTTTAACCTTTAGAACTCAATTTAATGGATTCTTTTCAGATGAAATTTATGAAGTTGAAGATAAACCAATCATGTCTCTTTATGATAAAGAGATTAATAAAGCAACATTGGTTGCTTAATGTCAGAGAATAAAAACTTAGGTCATAATAGTAAGAAAGATTTTTTAAAAAATCCTGTAGAGCATATAGATATTACATCTTTTGATGCCAGAAAGATTATTTCATCTATGGAAAAAATGTCATTTGTATCTAGAGAAACTGCTAATGCAGCAAATATATATAATGAAATGTTAAGAGATAAAGAATGTACGATATTTTTAACTTTAGCTGGCTCTACTTCTGCAGCTGGATGTATGAACATCTATAAAGATTTAGTAAAATTCAATATGGTAGATGCTATTGTTGCAACCGGAGCATCAATAATAGATATGGATTTTTTTGAAGCTTTGGGTTTCAAGCATTATCGAGGATCCCAATTTCAAAATGATACTGAACTAAGAAAAAACTACATTGATAGAATTTATGATACTTATATAGACGAAGAAGAATTACAAATTTGTGATAAAAAAATTTCTGAGATAGCAGATAATTTGGAGCCTAGAAGTTATACTTCGAGGGAATTTATACACGAAATGGGTAAGTATCTAAAAAAAAACTCTGTTAAAAAAGACTCTTTAATTGAAACAGCATATGACAATAATGTTCCAATATTTTGCCCTGCTTTCACTGACTCTAGTGCAGGTTTTGGTTTAGTAATTCATCAAGAAAAAAATCCAAAAAAACACATGACAATTGACTCGATAAGAGAATTTAGAGAGTTGACTGAAATTAAAATCCAATCTAAAGGTTCTGGTTTATTTATGATTGGTGGAGGGGTGCCAAAAAATTTTATTCAAGATACAGTCATATGTGCTGAGCTTTTAGGCAAAGAAGTTGATATGCATAAATATGCTGTACAAATCACTGTAGCTGATTCTAGAGATGGAGCTTGTAGTAGTTCAACTTTAAAAGAGGCTAGTTCTTGGGGTAAAGTTGATGTAACTAAAGAACAAATGGTTTTTGCAGAAGCTACAAGTGTACTTCCATTAATTGCTAGTGACGCCTATCATAAGTCTGAGTGGAAAAATAGAGAAAGAAAAAATTTCTCAAAAATATTTGGATAATGACTTGAAATATTTACCAAATAAAAAAGGTTTTTTAGGAGTTGATAATAATTTCAATTTTCGAGAGCGAGTTGTAATAGTCCCTTTTGGTCTAGAAAAAACTGTAAGTTATGGTGGAGGCACTAAAAATGGTCCAAAAGAAATAATTAAAGCCTCTCATCAAGTAGAATTATATGATGAAGAATTGAATTGTGAACCTTATAAAAAGATAGGAATTAAAACATTAAAACCTTTTAAGATTGATAGAAATATAAATAAAGCTCTAAAAAAAATAGCTAGTTTAAATAAAGAAATATTAAATAAAAAACTTTTTCCTATGACTTTTGGAGGTGAACATTCAATTACACCTGGATGTATTGAACCATTTGTAAAAAAATATAAGAAAATTTGTATTCTACATTTTGATGCTCATGCAGATTTAAGAGATAGCTATAATGGGAATAAATTTTCCCATGCCTCAGCAATCAGAAGATGTTTGGACTATAAGAATGTTTCTGTTATTTCATTTGGAATTAGAAATATTTCTCAAAGTGAAATCCCATTTCTAAAAAAAAATAAATCAAGAATAAATTTATTTTGGGCTAAAGATAAAGCAAATTGGAGTCTGCTAAAATTTAAAAAATTAATAAAGAATAAGACTGTTTATCTTACTTTTGATGTTGATGGTTTTGACTCTAGTATTATGCCTGCTACTGGTACGCCAGAGCCAGGTGGATTGTTTTGGGATGAAACTTTAGACATAATAAGAATAGCTGCTAAAAATTCTAACATAGTTGGAGCAGATATAAATGAACTTGCACCAATAAAAGGTTTCAACTCTTATAATTTTTTAGTAGCAAAGCTAGCATATAAAATATTAACTTATAAATATTTATACTAAATCTATATAGGCTTAAATGTTTTTAAGAGAAATCTAAATGGAATTAGCATTGTTAATGCCACTAAAATCTTGACTGCTAAATCTCCAAATGCAAATGTAACCCAGGGTATTCCTGTTGCATAAAAGGATATTGAGAAAAATAAAAAAGTATCAACTGTAGAACCAATAAGTGAAGATGTTAGTGGAGCAATAAACCAGTCTCTTTTTCTAAGTTTATCGAATATTTGAACATCTAACAACTGTGCCGTTAAAAATGCAGTACCTGAACCTATGGCAATTCTTAAAGATATTAGATCTGCAAAATTTGTCGAAAACAAAAGAGTGAAACTAATTCCTATAGCAAAGCCAATATAAACAATTTTTCTAGCAACTTTCTTGCCATACGATCTATTAGCAAGGTCAGTGATTAAGAAAGCAATTGGGTAACTAAATGCACCATAAGTTAATATTTCTTCCAAACCATAATAATTAATTGGAAATTGAACTAAATAATTAGAAGCTAAAACAACAACTCCCATAAAAAATGAGAGCATCAAGAATATTTTATTCATTAGGCAGTTTTAGATTGAATAGGTTTTTTTTGAAATGGAGATTTAATTAGCAAACTCTTTTTTAATTTTTTTAATCTTGGAGATAAATTTTTATTTTTAACAGTCTTCAAGAACTCGTCGAAACTTCCTTTTTTATCAACAGATCTTACACCCGCGTTGCTAACTGTTAGTTTCATGCTTCTTTTTAAAAGCTCGCTAGTAAATTTTACTTTTTTTAAATTGGGCAGGAATCTTCTTTTTGTTTTGTTGTTAGCATGACTAACATTATGGCCCTTCATAGGATTTTTTCCAGTTAGTTCACATTTTTTTGCCATTATGACTCGACTATATAAGGTGAGATATTGATTGCGTCAAGTTTATATGATTTAAGATTGTCTTTTTTTTCCTATAATCTCAGTAAAATTCTTAATACCATCCTTCAATAATAATTCTTTTAACTCTTTTTTGATAATACCCACTACATTTGGCCCTCTATAAACCATCCCAGTGTAAAGCTGAACATAATCAGCACCTGCCAAAAATTTTTTGTAAGCACTCATACCTGAGTCTACTCCCCCTACTCCTATAATTTTAATTCTTCCTTCTAAAATATTATAAAATTTATTAATCAAACTTGTAGATTTTTCCTCAATCGGTTTGCCTGATAATCCGCCTTTTTGATGTTTTAAAATATTGCTCAATCGATCTCTAGTTGAGTCCGAGGTATTTGAAATAATTACAGCTTTAATATTATTATCTAAAAGAACATCAGAAATTTTACTGACATCTTGATCGCTTATATCAGGCGACACTTTTACAACAATTGGAATTGATGAGTTCAAATTTTTTTTTTCTTTATCAATTGCCTTTAATAATTCATCTAATTTTAATTCATCATGAAAACTTCTTAGATCTTCTGTATTTGGTGAGGAGATATTTATTGTAATATAATCTGCTACTTCACAAAAAGTTTTCAAACATTCAATATAATCACCATTTCGGTCCTTAGTATCTTTGTTTGGACCTATATTCACACCCAGTAAACCAATCTGCTTTTTAGATTTAATTCTATCTAAAACATTTTTTGATCCAAAATTATTAAAACCAAGTCTATTAATCAGAGCCTCATCTTCGACTAGCCTAAAAACTCTAGGTTTAGGATTTCCATATTGCTGGAGGGGCGTGACTGTACCAACTTCAACAAAACCAAAACCAAGCTTAAATAATGAATTATATACTTCTGCATTTTTATCAAAACCCGCTGCTATTCCTATAGGATTTTCTAAATTTCTATTAAATAATTTAGTTTTAAATAAAGGATTATTCTTATCTTCATCCAGAATATTTGGAGCAAAATTAAATTTTAAAGATTTAATAGCTAAACTGTGAGCTGTCTCAGGATCTAATTTGAAAATTAAAGATCTTAAATTTGAAAACATTATTTAATTTTATTTATTATAAGATCTTTTGTTTCTTTAACACCAAAAAAACTTATAAAAAAACCCATTCGAGGACCATTTTCATCACCAAATACCACTTGATAAATCAATTTAAACCAGTCTCTAAGATTTTCTGCATAACCATTTTCTTTTCCTGTTGAATAAATTAGCGTTTGAATATCCTCAGGTGACATTTGATCGTTACAACCATCTAAATTTTTAATAAGAGCCTCTAAAGCTCTCTTTTCTGATGAATTTGGTGATTTATATTTTTTCTTTACTTTAATTATATCATTAAAATATCTGATAGCGTAACCTACTAAATTATCAAAAATAGGATAATCTTTCTCTAAAATATTTTCTTTATACTTTTTAACAAATTTCCATAAAAGTTCTTTATTATCTGCATTGCTGGTCTCAACAAGATTTAATAACATTGAAAATGACATAATTGTATTTTCTTTAGGCACATTGCTGTTATGAACATGCCATACAGGATTCATTAATAATTGTAACTCATTTTGATTTTTCGCTTTTTCAATTGAATCAAGATAATCATCTACTGTTTTAGGAACAATTTCATTATAAAGTTTTTTTGCTCTTCTAGGATTTTGATACATATATAGTGACAAACTTTCGGGTGAAGCGTACTCAAGCCATTGATCTATTGTAATTCCATTTCCTTTTGACTTTGATATTTTTTCACCTTTTTCATCTAAAAATAATTCATAAGCAAAACCAGAAGGATTATTTTTTCCAATTAGCTTTATAATTTTCGATGATAAAATTGCACTCTCAATAAGATCTTTTCCATACATTTCAAAATCTACATCTAAAGCATACCATCGCATCGCCCAATCAACTTTCCACTGTAGTTTACAATTTCCATCTAAAATACTAGACTCTAAATCTTTTCCTTTATTATCAAAAATTATTGTTAATTTTTTTTCGTTTATCTCTTTTACAGGAATTTCAAGTACCTGCCCTGTTTCAGGACATATAGGTAAAAATGGACTATAAGTTTTTTGACGTTCTTTTCCAAGAGTTGGTAATATAATATTCATTATTCCGTTATGATTTTTTAGAATAACTTTTAAAGAGGAATTAAAAAAACCTGATTTATAAAGTTTAGTTGAACTTTTAAAATTATAATTAAATTTAAATTTATTTAGAAATTCTTTAAGCATCTCATTATTATGTTCACCAAAACTGCTGAACTTTTTAAAAGGGTCTGGAACTTGTGTAAGTGGTTTGTGTAAATTTTTTTCTAACAATTCTTTATCTGGAACATTTTCAGGTACTTTTCTTAATCCATCCATATCATCAGAAAAAGTAATTATTTCTGTTGGAAGATCAGTTAAATGTTTCAAGGCATTTACCATCATTGAAGTTCTAGCTACTTCCCCAAAAGTTCCTATATGGGGTAATCCACTAGGTCCGTAGCCAGTTTGAAGTGTAATTTTTCCTTTTTTTTCAATTATAGACTTTCTTTCTCGAAGTAATTTTTTAGCCTCAACAAATGGCCATGCGCTTGTTTTTTCTAAGTTTTCTTTTTTAATCATGAATAATTCAATTAAAATCTAATATTAACGAAATACTTAATTCTTATAGAGTTGAAATTTATTTACCATAAAATAATGTTCTTTCAAAATGACTAATTATAAAACAGTTTTTTTTACTCTTGGTATACTTCAGATAATTCTGGGAATTTTTATGCTTGTGCCTATAATTGTACAGTTTGTTTATGGTCAATTTGATTCATCTTTCTTCGGAGCCTCAATTGTAACAATAGTTTTTGGAACTTTATCTTTTCTATCCAATCTAGATCATGAAAAAAAACTTAATTTACAGCAAGCTTTTTTACTAACAGCTTTATCTTGGTTAAGTATTGCTGTTTTTGGATCTCTTCCTTTTATATTTTCTAATTTAGACTTTTCTTTCACTAACGCTTTTTTTGAGAGTATGTCAGGGATTACTACTACCGGATCAACAATCATCTCAAATTTAGAAGATATGCCAAAAGGTATTTTACTATGGAGAGCAATACTTCAGTGGTTGGGTGGGATTGGTATAATTGTAATGGCAATTACATTAATGCCAATTATGAATGTTGGAGGTATGCAGCTATTTAAAATAACAAATAATGACTCATCTGAAAAAATTCTTCCAAAATCAAAAGAGATTGCACTTAGATTAATTTATATCTATTCAGGTTTAACTATTCTTTGTGCAGTTACTTATAATGTCTTTGGAATGAGTATTTTTGACAGTATTACACATTCTATGACAACTATAGCAACAGGGGGTTTTTCAAATTATAATCAGTCCATTGGTTTTTTTAATAGTGTGGCAATTGAAACGTCTGCCGTAATCTTTATAATTTTAGGTAGTATTCCTTTTATTGTTTATATTAAATTTTTAAATGGGAATAGGTCTATCTTTACTTCTGATACTCAAATTAAAACTTTTTTAAAGATTATATTTATATCTATTTTAATTCTATCAATATATTTACTAATTGATAATTCAAAATCATTTAGTTTAAGATCAATCTTTTTTAATGTTATTTCAATTTTAACAGGGACTGGTTATGTAAATGCTCAATTTGATAATTGGGGAAGTTTTTCATTAGTTTTATTTTTAGGTTTGATGTTTATAGGAGGATGTGCAGGTTCAACAACTTGTGGAATTAAAATATTTAGATTTCAAATTCTTTATTCATTCGTAATTAATCAAATAAAAAAAATTATTTATCCTAAGGGTATTTTTATTTTAAAATATGATAAAAATCCCATTGATAATAAGTTTATTGCATCAATAATTTCCTTTATATATATGTATTTAATAATATTTTTTTTATTATCAGCTTTATTATCTTTAACAGGACTCGATTTTATAACAGCAATTTCAGGTGCTGCCACATCCATTTCAAATGTTGGACCTGGATTGGGCTCAATAATTGGTCCTAATGGAAATTTTTCATCTCTTCCTGATGTTTCTAAATGGATTTTAACTATAGGTATGATTTTGGGAAGATTAGAACTTTTTGCAATATTGGTTCTTTTCCTTCCTTCTTTTTGGAGAAATTAAATGATTGAAATAAAAAAACAGTCTCTTTCAGAAACCTTCTCTGTTTATTTTGATAAAAGAATGATAAAAATATTACTATTAGGAGCAATTTCAGGATTTCCTTGGGTTTTAATTGGAAGTAGTCTAAGTTTATGGTTAAAAGAAGATGGACTGAGCAGATCAACTGTTGGTTGGGCTGGACTTATATTTGGTGTTTATGCTTTTAATTATTTATGGGCACCTCTAATTGATAGAATCCAGATACCTTTCTTAACAAAAAAAATTGGACATCGAAAAAGTTGGATTGTATTAATGCAATCACTAATTCTGTTATCTCTTTTTTTATGGAGCATAATTAATCCTACAGAAAACTTGGTATTAGTTATCACTGTGGGACTCATAATTGCAGTAGCATCATCAACTCAGGACATAACAGTTGACGCTTTAAGAATAGAACAAATTGAAGAAAACGAAGGTAGAGCTATGGCTGCTGGTGCTGCTATGGCAGTAGTTGGATGGTGGAGTGGATACAAACTTGGAGGTGTATTATCTTTATTTTCTGCAGAATTTCTAGAAAATGCAGGTTTTGAAAATTATTGGCAATTAACTTTTTTAATTTTAGGTATTTTAATAATTTTAATGAGTACTGGCCTAATGTTAATAAATGAAACAAAATATCAAGATAGACAAAGAAAACAGTTAGAAAATGATAAACAAATCTCAAATAAATTTTTAAAACGAAACATCTTTACTCAATCAATGTCTTGGGTTGGTGGTACTATAAGTGGTCCTATTACAAGTTTTTTCAAAAGAAATGGTTTTCAAATTGCTATTGGAATATTAGGTTTTATATTTTTATTTAAAGTTGGTGAAGCTTTTTTAGGTCGGATGTCTATCGTTTTTTATAAAGAAATGGGTTTCAATAAATCAGATATTGCAATCTACTCCAAAACACTGGGCTGGATAACAACTGTAATATTTACTCTTTTAGGAGGACTTTTTGTAATAAGATCTGGTGTTTTAAAAGCCATGTTTCTAGCTGGAATTCTCATGGCAAGTACAAATCTTTTATTTAGTTTGCTAGCTTGGAGCGATAAGTCTGAACTATTATTTGCTATTGCTGTAATATTTGACGATATTGCAGCAGCATTTGCAACAGTTGCATTTGTAGCTTTTATTTCGTTATTAGTTGATAGATCTTATACAGCTACTCAATATGCACTTTTAGCTTCAATAGGAACTGCAGGAAGAACTACATTGGCATCTTCTTCAGGCGCTCTTGTAGATTGGCTTAACGGTGACTGGGGTACTTTTTTTATACTAACTGCATTAATGGTAATTCCATCCTTAATTATATTGTGGATTATGAGAAATAAATTGAAGCTTTATGAAAAATAATTTCCTCAATATTCCAATAACAAATATCTATTCAAAACCCTGTTTAAAATCAGAAGTAACTTCTCAGATTTTGTATGGTGAAAAATTTAAAGTTTTATCAAAAAAAAGAAATTGGGTTAAAATCAAAACCAGTTTTGATAATTATAAAGGGTTCATTAAAAAAGATAAATTTTACAAAAATTTTAAACCCTCATTCAAAATTTATAAATTAAAATCAAAAATATTTAAAAAAAAAAAAAATAACTTTATACCGATAAATAAATTTCTTTTTTTTGGAACAGGGATTGTAGCACTTAGTAAAGGTAAAAATTATATTGAATATAAAAAAAATATGTGGATTAAAAAAAAAGACCTTAAAAAAATCAATCACGTTGAAAAAAAATTTATAAAAGTTCTTAAATTATTTTTAGGTTGTAAATACATGTGGGGTGGTAAAACTTCTAATGGTATTGACTGCTCAGCTTTAATTCAAATATATTTTTATTATAACAGAATTTTTTTTCCAAGAGATACAAAAGATCAAATACAATTTTGCAAAAAAAAGATAAATAAGAAAATTAATAAAGGTGATATTATTTTTTGGAAAGGTCATGTAGGTATGTGCATAAATCAATCAAAATTTATTCATGCTTACGGTCCAAAGAAAAAAGTCTTGATTATGCCTACATATTATACAATAAATTTAATCTCAAAGACCGCCAATTTGAAAGTAAAAAAAATAACTAATATAAAAAATTATTAGTCTCTACCAAAATTAGGCTTATTAATATCTTGTTTTAATTTAATTATCTGAGATCTAACTTTTTTTGTTTGAATAAGTTTTTTCAGAATTGACTTATTATTTTTTGAATTTATATCTTTTTTAAATTGATTTAAACTTTTAATGAACAAATTTATAGCTCTTGAAACATTAATTTTATTATCAAAAAAAATATCCCTCCACATTACTTCGTTAGAGGCTGCAATCCTTGAAAAATCTCTCAAACCACCTGCACTAAACTTTATTAAATTATGCTTCTGTTTTTTCTCAAAAATTTGAGCTGTTTTCACTAAATTGTAAGCTATAAGATGAGGTAAATGACTGGTGATTGAAAAAATCTTATCGTGTTTTTCAGGACTCATCATAACTGTTTTGGATCCCATTTTTTTCCAGAAAGAATCTAATAACTTTAAATGTCGAAAATTTGTTTTTTTATCTTTTATTAAAATACACCATTTGTCTAAAAACAAATCTTGTTTTCCATGCTCAGGCCCACTAACTTCCGAGCCAGCTATCGGATGGCTTGAAGTCCATGAAATATTCTTTTTTAGATTTTTTTTGATTATTTTTAAAGAGTTTGATTTTGATGAACCAACATCTGTAATTATATGATTTGTAGTTAAAAATTTATTCAATTTTAAAATTATCTTCTTATATTCACTCATTGGTGTACAAAAGATGATCATATTTGTCTCTAACACCACATCTTCAGGTCTTTTAACAATTATACCTGGTAACTTTAATTCTTTGATTTTTAACAAATTTTTTTTCGATTTTTCATAAATAAAAATTTTTTTGGCTAAACTTTTTTTTTTAATTCTCCTTAATAAGGAGGAACCTAATAATCCACAACCAATAATTAAAATATTTTTCATTTATTAAATATACTTTTTACAACACTCATAAACTTAAGATTATCATTTCTTGAACCGATTGTAAGTCTCAACCTATTTTTTATTTTGTAACCATATTCTGTTGATCTTAGAATAATTCCTTTTTCTTTTAATTTTTTATAAAAGTTTTCAGCTTTGAACTTACATTTTGAAAAGTCTAATAATAAAAAATTTGCACTAATTTCATTCGAAAAAATATTATATTGATTTAAAAATTTTTTTATCTTTGATGCATAAACTAAATTATGTTTTACAGACTTAAATATAAATTTTGTATCTTTTAGGGACTCAGTTGCAGCAAGTTGAGCAACTTCATTAACATTAAACGGTGGTTTTATCAAATTCAAGGCATCAATAATCTTTCTTGACCCATACCCCCAACCAACTCTTAAAGATGCTAACCCATAAATTTTTGAAAATGTTCTTAAAATGAAAACATTTTCTTTTTTTTTAAATAAATCTAATCCAGATTTATAATCTGAATTTTTCATATATTCAAAATAAGCATCATCTACAACAAGTAATATGTTTCTTCTCAATTTATTTCTCAGCTGCTTAAGCTCTATTTTATTTAAGTATGTACCTGTTGGATTATTAGGATTTGCTAAAAAAACCATTTTAGTTTTTTTTGTTACTTTTTTTAAAATTTCAGAAATAGATATTTTATAATTTGCCTCTTTTGAAAAAATAACTTTTGCTCCTACTATCTTTGCATAAATTCTATACATCAAAAAACTATACTGGGGGACTATAACTTCATCGTTTGGTTTGAGAAAAAGTTGACATAACATTTGAATTACCTCATCCGATCCTGCCCCACAAATTATTTTATCCTTATCACATTTAAATTTTTTTGATAATTGATGTCTCAAGTTATTTGATTTTCCATCTGGGTATCTGAAAAAGTTAGTATTTTTTTTTGAAATTGCTTTTTTAGCTTTCAAACTTACACCTAATGCAGACTCATTTGCTGAAAGCTTGATAACTTTGCCTAAATTTTTTATACTAGATTTACCTGGTTCGTAAGCCTCTATATTAATTTTTTTAAATGATAGATTTGTCATATTTTTTTTTAAATTTAAGCTCTTTATAAATAAAATAACAATTTTTTATATAGTATTAGTAGAATTATTTAAAAAAATTGACATACTAAATAACTTCTAGTACAAAATTTATGCGCTGATTTACCTGAATTGCGAGCGCTTTAAAAAAACCGCTAAAAAAGTTTTTTTTCTCACAATTCAACCTTCGGCATTTATTATGAATATTAAAGAAAATATAAAAACGCTTATTGTTAACAAGCCATTAAAGCTTGATTGTGGTCAAACTATTAATGAGTTTCCATTAGCATATGAAACCTATGGATCGCTTAGTGAAAACAAAAACAACGCTATTTTAGTTTTTCATGCATTAACCGGTGATCAGTTTGTTACAGGAAAAAATCCTGTTACAAATAAAGATGGCTGGTGGTCTTATGCGGTTGGCCCAAATAAATCAATTGATACAAATAAATACTTTGTAATTTGTGCTAACGTAATTGGGGGATGTATGGGTTCTTTTGGTCCAAGTCATAAAAATCCTAAAACAAATAAAATATATGGTACAGATTTTCCTGTTATTACAATTAATGATATAGTAAATGCTCAGGTTAATTTACTAGAACATTTTGGTATTAAAAAACTTTTTTCTGTTATTGGAGGTTCAATGGGTGGAATGCAAGTATTACAATTTGTAAGTAATTTTCCTGATAAAGTAAAAACTGCTATTCCTATAGCTTGTACATCAAGTCATTCAGCACAAAATATTGCTTTTAATGAGCTCGGTAGGCAGGCAATTACTGCTGATCATAACTGGTCTAAAGGAGAATATTCCTCAAAAAATATAGTTCCTGATAAAGGTTTAGCAGTAGCAAGAATGGCTGCACATATAACTTACTTATCTAAAAAAGGTCTTCAAGAAAAGTTTGGAAGAAAACTTCAAGAGAGAGATGATCTTAAATTTGGATTTGATGCGGATTTTCAAATAGAAAGTTATTTGAGATATCAAGGTTCAGTATTTGTAGATAGATTTGATGCAAATAGTTATCTTTATATTACTCGTGCAATGGATTATTTTGATTTAGCCAAACAATTTAAAGGCAATTTATCTAATGCATTTATTAATACTAATGCAAAATTTTTTGTAATATCCTTTACGTCTGATTGGCTTTATCCAACACAAGAAAATAAAGACATAGTAATTGCCTTAAATGCTATTGGTGCTAATGTTGGGTTTGTCGAAATAGAATCTGACAAAGGCCATGACTCTTTTTTATTAGATGTTCCAGATTTTTTAAACGCCTTAAAAAATTTTTTAGATCAATCTTACAGGGAATAAATTTTTGAAGTTAGAATATAAAATAATTGCAGATTTGTTAGAGGAAAATAATAGAATCCTTGATGTTGGAT
>JACWEO010000008.1 GCA_014653355.1 Pelagibacterales bacterium SAG-MED47
TTTTATCAAAAAAAACCAAATGAAATCAAACTTACTAACATTTTTAATGCAGTAGATGAGAAGGTCAAAACTGTTCAATGTAAAAAAGAATCTAAAAAAGGATGTAATGGTAAAGCGATTAAATGTGTAACACATAACCTTTGGGATGAATTAGAAAATCATATCAACAGTTTTTTTGAAAAAAAAAGTTTAGAAGATTTATTAAAAGATAATATAGAACATAGAAATTTAAATGGATAATAGACAGAAAGAAATAGATAACTTAAAAGATTATAAGTACGGTTTTACAACTGATATTGAAAATACAAGAGCCCCTAAGGGTCTAAATGAGGACGTTATAAAATTTATTTCTAATATTAAAAAAGAACCTAGATGGATGCTTGATTTTAGATTAAAAGCATATGAAAGATTTAAACAACTTAAAGAACCAAATTGGCAAAAACCAAAATATCCAAAAATAGATTATCAAGACTTATATTATTATTCAGCTCCTAAAAGTATGGATGATAAACCAAAAAGTTTAGATGAATTAGATCCTAAACTTTTAGAAACTTATAAAAAATTAGGTATTCCACTTCAAGAACAGGCAAGACTGAATGGTATAGCGGTTGATGCAGTATTTGACTCTGTATCAGTTGCAACTACATTTAGAGAGGAACTTACAAAACAGGGTATTATCTTTTGTCCAATTTCAGAAGCAATTCAGAATCATCCAGAATTAGTTAAAAAATATTTAGGATCTGTAATCCCTACCACAGACCATTTTTTTGCAACACTTAACTCAGCTGTATTTACTGACGGTTCATTTGCATACATACCGGAAGGAGTAAGATGTCCAATGGAATTGTCAACTTATTTTAGAATTAATGCATCAAATACAGGTCAGTTTGAAAGAACTTTGATTATTGCTGATAAAGGAAGTTACGTAAGTTATTTAGAAGGCTGTACTGCTCCTATGAGAGACGAAAATCAACTACATGCTGCAAATGTTGAATTGATAGCACTTGATGATGCAGAAATAAAATATTCTACAGTTCAAAATTGGTATCCTGGAGACAAAGATGGTAAAGGTGGAATATACAATTTTGTTACTAAGCGTGGCTTATGTAAAGGAAAGAATTCTAAAATTTCATGGACACAAGTTGAAACGGGCTCTGCAATTACGTGGAAATACCCTAGTTGTATTTTAAAAGGGGATAACTCAGTTGGAGAATTTTATTCAATAGCTATAACAAACAATCATCAAAAAGCTGACACAGGTACAAAAATGATCCATTTAGGGAAAAATACTAAAAGTAAAATTATTTCTAAAGGTATAAGTGCAGGATTTTCAGATATGACATATAGGGGATTAGTTGATATTTCATCAAGGGCATCTAATTCTAATAATTATACTCAGTGTGATTCTTTATTAATGGGTAATAAATGTGGAGCCCATACAGTTCCATATATTAAAAATAAAAATTCAGAGTCAAATATTGCTCATGAGGCAACAACATCAAAGATAAGTGATGAGCAGTTACATTATTGTCAGCAAAGAGGTTTAAGTGCAGAAGAGGCAGTTAGTTTGATTGTTAATGGATTTTGTAAAGAGGTATTGCAACAATTACCAATGGAATTTGCTGTTGAGGCACAAAAACTTGTTGGCATTAGTTTAGAAGGAAGCGTGGGCTAATGTTAAAAATAAGTAAGTTAAACGCAAAGATAGATAATAAAGAAATTTTAAAAAATTTTTCTTTGAACATAAATCCTGGAGAAGTTCACGCTATAATGGGCCCAAATGGATCTGGTAAAAGTACATTATCAAATATTTTATCAGGAAAAAAAGGATATGATGTTTCAGGAGAAGTTCTTTTTGAAGAAAAAGATTTATTTGAATTTGAAACAGAAGAAAGAGCTCATAAAGGTATATTTTTAGCATTTCAATATCCATTAGAGATTCCTGGAGTAAATACAAATATATTTTTAAAGACGTCATTGAATGCGGTTAGGAAGGCAAGAGGGGAAAAAGAACTTGATGCTATAGAATTTTTAAAACTAGTGAAAAAAAAATCGAGAGAACTTAAATTTGATGAGGATAAATTAAATCGACAATTAAATGTTGGTTTTTCTGGAGGTGAAAAAAAGAAAAATGAAATTTTACAAATGTCATTGTTAGCTCCAAAATTATCTATTTTAGATGAAACAGATTCAGGATTAGATATAGATGCATTAAAAATAGTAGCTGATGGAGTTAACGCTTTAAGAGATGATAAGAATTCATTTTTAATAATAACGCATTATCAAAG
This sequence comes from Pelagibacterales bacterium SAG-MED47, assembly GCA_014653355.1. Taxonomy (GTDB): domain Bacteria; phylum Pseudomonadota; class Alphaproteobacteria; order Pelagibacterales; family Pelagibacteraceae; genus Pelagibacter. The sequence goes on from JACWEO010000008.1 coordinate 2,289, forward strand.
ACTACTTGATTATATTAAACCTGATTATGTTCATGTTTTGATGAATGGAAAAATTGTTAAATCTGGAGGTGCAGAATTAGCCTTAGAATTAGAAAAAAAGGGGTATGAAAATTTTCATTAAATGAAAGAACAATTGCAAAAGGATTTTGATAATACTATTAAAAATTTGAGTTTATCTCAAAAAGATATTCAAGTAAAAAAATTTTACTTAGATAATTTTATAAACAGAGGATTTCCAAATAGAAGAGAAGAGGACTGGAAATTTTCTGATCTTAATCAAATAATAAAAAAAAATATTGGGGAACTTAGTTTTTATAGTGAATATACATCTACAAATAAAATTGATACTTCTGTATTTGTAGATGGACTAGAGCATAACAAAATAGTCTTTATAAATGGTAGAATTGAAAAAATTGATTTTGATTATGAAAAAAAAGATCAAATAGAGATAGTTGATCAATCAGAAAGTATTAATGAATTAAATATTAACAATTCTTTATCTGACTTAAACAATGCTTTTACTAATAAATCTTTTAAAATTTTGGTTAAAAAGGGCTATAAATTATCAAAACCACTTATTATTTATCATACAACAAACTCTAAAATTTGGTCCAAAAATATTAATTTAAGATTAAATTTTGAGCTTGCAGAAGATAGTTCTTTAAGAGTAATTGACTTATTTAACGATACTTCTGAAAAAAATTTTTTAAATATTTTTTATGACTTTGAACTAAAAGAAAATGCAATTTTAAAAAATTATAAGGTAGACAAATCTGAAAATAGAAATATAAAATACTTATTTAACAATATTGACCAAAATAAAAACAGTATTTCTGAAACTTTTATTTTTTCTTCAGGATCTAATTTCTTTAAAAGTGAAATTAATTGTAATTTAAAAGGAGAATATTCATCAGCTTATGTAAATGGTATTTTCTCTCTTAAAGACGATAAACATCATGAAATTAGAACAATAATAAATCATTTAACAGAGAATACTATAAGCTATCAACTAATTAAAAGTGTTTTAGAGGATAGTTCTAAAGCAGTATATCAAGGCAAAATATTTGTAAACTCTAAAGCACAAAAAACAGATGGCTATCAACTCAGTAACGCAATATTATTACATAAAGACTCAGAGTTTAATGCTAAGCCAGAATTAGAGATTTATGCAGATGATGTTAAATGTTCACATGGTTCTGCATCAGGAAGTCTTAATGAAGACTCTATATTTTATTTAATGTCTAGAGGTCTGAATTATCATCAATCAAGAGAACTTTTAATAAATGGTTTTTTGCTTGATGTTGTTGAAAAAATTACAGATTCAGAAATTAAAAATTTAATAAAAAATATGATTGGAATTAAAGAATGAAGATAGAAAATATTAAAAAAGAATTTCCTATTTTTGATGAAAAAATCCAAAATCATGATTTGGTTTACTTAGATAGTGCAAATTCTTCACAAAAGCCTAAAATTGTTTTAGATAGAATAAATGACTTTTATTCTAAACAATTTTCTAACGTTGGTAGAAGTTTACATTATTTAGCAGTTGCTGCGACAAATCTTTATGAAAATACAAGAGTTTCTGTTCAAAAGTATATTAATGCAAAGGATAAAAATGAGATTGTTTTTACGAAAGGAGCAACAGAGGCTTTAAACCTTGTAGCAAACACCCTTGGTCAAACTATTTTAGAGCCAGATGATGAAGTTTTAATTACTGAATTAGAACATCACTCTAATTATGTTCCATGGCATTTTCTTAGAAAATCTAAAAATATAAAAATTAAATTTGCTGAAATAAATGAAGATGGAGATATTCCAATAGAAAATATAGAGAAAGAAATAACAGATAAGACTAAAGTTATAGCAATCACACATTTATCTAATGTAACTGGTTCTGTTCTTCCTATTAAAGAAATTACACAATTAGCTCATTCCAAAAATATAATAGTTGTCGTAGATGGATGCCAGGGTGGGCCGCATCTTAAACTAGATATGCAGGATTTAGATTGTGATTTTTATGCAATCTCATGTCATAAAATGTATGGACCAACAGGGCTTGGAGTTTTGTATGGTAAAAAGAAATGGCTTGAACAGCTACCTCCTTATCAAGGTGGGGGTGGGATGATTAATGAAGTAAAAAAAGATAGAATTTCATATGGAGAACTTCCTAATAAATATGAAGCTGGAACAATGGCAACAGCACAAGTAATTGCATTTGATCAATCAATAAAATTTTTAGAAAGTATTGGAATAGAAAATATAATAAAACATGAAAAAGAATTAATTGAATATGGTCAAGAAATTTTACAAAAAAATAATTCTGTTGAATTAATTGGAAACCCAAAAGAACGTGGTGGTGTTCTTTCTTTTACTATAAAAGGTATTCACCCACATGATATTGCAACTATTTTAGATGAAACAGGGGTAGCAATTAGAGCCGGTCATCACTGTTGCCAAATTCTTCATGAGAAATTAGGTATATCCGCAAGTGCTAGAGCATCTTTAGGTGTTTATAACACTAAAGATGATTTAGATAAATTAAATGAAGGAATTAGTAATTGCAAAAAAATTTTTGATCTAAAATGAATTTAAAAGAACTTTATCAAGAAATAATCTTAGAACATGGAAAGAATCCTAGAAATTTAGGAAAACCAAATAATTTTAATAAAGATGCCAAAGGAAACAATCCTTTGTGTGGAGATAATGTGCATATTTATTTGAAACTAAATAATCTAAGAAAAGTTGAAGACATATCTTTTGAGGGAAGTGGATGTGCTATTTCAATGGCATCTGCTTCAATTATGACTGAATTAATGAAGGGTAAAAGTGACAATGAAGTGAGAGAAATTATAGAAGATTTTTTAGGAATGATTAAAGAAAATCCTGAATTAAAATCTAAAATATTAGAAGAAGATGATAAAACAAAATTAATGTGTTTATCAGGAGTTAAACAATACCCAATGAGAGTTAAATGTGCTACACTATCATGGCATACTTTAGTGTCCGCAATAGATAATAATGGAAAAGAAATAAGTACTGAAAATTAGAATTTTATGGAAGTGAAAAATAAAATTATAGAGGAAATTAGAAAAATATACGATCCAGAGCTTCCTGTAAACATTTATGAGCTTGGATTGATTTATGATATTAAAGTAGATGGCAGGAAAGCAGAAATTAAAATGACATTAACCACACCTAATTGTCCTGTAGCTGAAAGTTTACCTAAAGAAGTTAAAGAAGGTGCAATGCAAGTAGATGAAATTGATGATGTTGACCTTCAACTAGTTTGGGATCCACCTTGGACAAAAGATATGATGTCAGATGCAGCAAAACTGGAGTTAAATTTATAATGAGTTCAATAATAAAGTTAAGCGATAATGCTGCCTCAAGAATTAAAGAAATAATGTCTAATGCTGAAAAAAAAGCTATAGGTGTTAGGGTTTCCGTAAAATCAGGAGGATGTGCTGGGATGTCTTATGTTATGGAATATTCAAAAGAAGTTAATCCTAATGATGAGATAATAGAAGATAAAGGTGTAAAAGTTTATATCGACTCTGCTGCAGTTATGTATCTTTTAGGAACAGAAATGGATTATAAAAAAGAGGATTTTTCTTCAACATTTGTGTTTAACAATCCCAACGAAACAGAGCGTTGCGGCTGCGGTGAGTCATTCAAAGTATAATCCTATTTTGAACATATCAGCATTGCAAAAAATGCATAAGTAAGATATATTCTTTATATGAACATTTTTGAATTTAGAAATTTGCTAAATAGTGAAGACAGAAAAGAAAAGAGAAAAAGTTTTATAAGATCTCTTATTAAATCTGTAGAAACTGGAGCAAATGGAACTCAAGATTACGTTGTTAAAAAAGGTTCTGGCAAAAATAAAATTGCTAAAACTAGACAGTAATATTTAGCAGCTGTAATACATTTCGAACTCAATCGGATGAGGAGTGTGTTCGAAAGTGTGTATTTCTTCAAACTTTAATGCAATGTAAGCATCTATTTGATCATCAGTGAAAACATTTCCTTGTTTTAAAAAATCTCTATCTTTATCTAAGCTTTCCATAGCTTCTCTTAGAGATCCACAAACTGTTGGAATTTTTTTGACTTCATCCTCTGATAACGCATAAAGATCTTTATCAAAAGATTTACCTGGATCAATTTTATTTTTAATTCCATCTAAACCAGCCATTAACATAGCAGCAAAAGTTAAATAAGGATTACCTGCTGCATCACCAAATCTAATTTCACATCTTGCAGCTTTTTTACTTAAAGTAATAGGTATCCTACATGATGCTGACCTGTTTCTTGCTGAGTAAGCTAATAAAACAGGAGCTTCAAATCCTGGAATTAATCTTTTGTAGCTATTAGTTGTTGCATTTGAAAATGCGTTTATAGCTTTAGCATGTTTTAAAATTCCACCAATATAATGTAGTGCAGTATCAGATAAACCAGCATACTTATCACCAGAAAATAATGCAGTGTCTCCCTTCCAAATTGATTGGTGTACGTGCATTCCTGAACCGTTATCACCTTTAACAGGTTTAGGCATAAAAGTTGCGGTTTTACCAAATGAGTGAGAAACCATGTGAACAGCATATTTATATAATTGTAAATTATCTGCTTGATCCACTAAAGTTCCAAAATACATTCCAAGTTCATGTTGACTTGGAGCAACTTCATGGTGATGTTTTTCAACTTTAATACCCATGTCCTTCATTGCTTTTAAATATTCACTTCTCATATCTTGTTCACTATCTACAGGTGGAACTGGAAAGTAACCACCTTTTATTCCTGGTCTATGACCCATGTTTCCATTTTCATATTCTCTTCCAGAATTATAAGGACCTTCCTTACTATCAATCTTAAAACCTGTTTCATTCATATCATTTTTAAATCTTACATCATCAAAAACAAAAAATTCTGCTTCTGGTCCGAAAAATGCTTTATCTCCAATTCCTGAGCTTTTTAAGTAAGCTTCAGCTTTTTTAGCTGTACCTCTAGGATCCCTTTCATAAGGATCTTTCTTTACTGCATCTAAAATATCACAAAAAAGATTTAGAGTATTATGAGATGTAAATGGATCTACGATTGTTCTTGATAAATCAGGCTTGAGTATCATGTCAGACTCGTTAATAGCTTTCCAACCGGCTATAGATGAACCATCAAAAAATATACCTTCATTTAGCATTTCATCATCAACCATTTTAGCATCCATGGTTACATGCTGAAGTTTGCCTCTCGGGTCTGTAAATCTTAAGTCAACGTATTCAATATCTTTATCTTTAATAGTTTTTAGTACATCATTTGCACTCATATAATCTCCTTTATAATGCCGGGACTTGTGATACCAAATAAAGACTGTTAAAGAATGTACTTTTACTTAATAACACCTATGCATTTTTCACATGAGTGTATAATTAAATGCAAAAAAAAACTAACAATTATAAGTTGAATAATGACTTTATTACTTAAAGAGCCTGTAAAAAGAGTTGAAAAATTACTTAAAGAATTTGATCAAAATCAGAGTGTGATTTTACTTGATACTTCTGCAAGGACAGCTCTAGAAGCTGCTTCATCTTTAAGTTGTGAGGTCGGTGCAATTGTGAAAAGTTTACTTTTTAAAACAGAACAAAATTATACTCTATGTCTTGTTGCCGGAGATAAAAAAGCTTCTTTAAATAAAATCAAAAAAATTCTTAATATAAAAGATGCTTCTATGGCTTCAGCTGATGATGTAAAAAATGTTACAGGTTTTACAATAGGAGGTGTTTCACCAATCGGCCATTTAAACAAAATCACTATTCTCATAGATAATTCTTTAGAGAGATTTAATTATTTATTTGCTGCAGCAGGCCATCCTAATTGTGTATTCAAAATTAGCTTCACAGACTTAAATGAAATTACAAAAGGATCAATTAAAGAATTAATAGTATGAGACAACCAAAATTATTAGATTATATATTATTAGTTTTTTTGGCATTAATCTGGGCTTCAGCTTTTTTTAATATTAAAATCGCCACTTACTCCTTTGGACCAGTAACAATTGCATTTCTTAGAGTCTTTTTTGGAGCCATACCTGTCCTACTACTTTGTTATTATAAAGATATAAAGATAGAAGCATTTTCAAAAGATTGGTATTGGTTTGCATTAATAGGATTTATTAATTTAGTAGCTCCTTTTTTCCTAATCGCCTATGGAATTAAATCAGTTCAAAGTAATCTTGCTGCAATTTTAATGTCTACTACACCTCTTAGCTCAACTGTATTAGGGCATTTTTATACAAAAAATGAAAAATTTAATTTTATTAAAACGTTTGGAATCTTGATAGGTTTTTCAGGCATACTTTATTTATTTTCGGACAACTTATTAATTGACGAAAATAATTTTGTATCTGCTCTATTAATTCTTTTGGGCTCTACTTGTTATGTTATTGGTGGAGTTTTAACTTTAAAAATAAGCAAGAAAAAAAATGAAAATGTAACTGGTTCAATATTAATTTGGGCTACGATTATCTTAATACCACTCGTTATTTTTATAGAACAACCTAGGAATATAAGTCCAAGACTAGACTCAACCATTTCTGTAATTTACTTAGGACTTGTTTCAACAGGTTTAGCATGGTTACTTAGATTTAGAATTTTAGTTAAAAATGGATTAATTTTTCAATCCCAAGTTTCTTATTTAATTCCTATTTTTGGTACTTTTTTAAGTTATATTTTCTTGAAAGAATTAATTACTTTAAAAGTATTAATTTCTTTAATAGCAGTTTCAGTTGGTATTTATTTTGTCAGAAAAGCAGATTTAAAAAAAATTATTCACCATAATTAGAATAGACACAAGATATAGTATAAATACAATTCTGAGTAGAAAATTAAAGTTTTTAAAAATAGACACTCATTAGAATACTTAGTTTAATCTTTTAATGGCTATTAAGAGAAAAAAAATAGCAAAATCAAAGACCAAAAAAAAAACATTTAAATTGGTCAAATTATCTAGAAAAAAAATAAAAACGAAAAGAAAAGTTGCAAAAAAAATTTCTGCGACCATGAAACGTTTAAAAAAATCTAGAAAAAACAATAACATAAAAACAACTAACGTAAAAAAAAGGAGAAAAAAAATGAGTGCAGAAGCAATGAAAGTGTCATCTGTATTAGATACATCTCATTTAAAGGTAAAATTTCCATTTAAATCTAAATATGGAAACTACATAAATGGAAAATTTGTAGAGCCTTTATCAGGCAAGTATTTTGATAATCCTAGCCCGATATCAAATGAGACTATCTGTTCAATGGCAAGATCAAATGATAAAGATGTGGAGGCAGCATTAGATGCAGCTCACGCAGCTTTTACAACATGGGGAAAAACTGACATCACTACAAGATCAAACATAATGATGAAAATAGCTGATGTTCTTGAAAAAAATCTAAACTTATTAGCTACAGCTGAGTGTTTAGATAATGGAAAACCTATAAGAGAATGTATGGCAGCAGATTTACCACTGGTAATTGACCACTGGAGATATTTTGCTGGAGTAATTAGAGCTGAGGAGGGTTCTGTTGCTGAGATTAGTAATTCTCAATACTCTTACAATATACCTGAACCATTAGGTGTAGTTGCACAGATTGTTCCATGGAATTTTCCATTATTAATGGCAACATGGAAATTAGCTCCAGCTCTAGCTGCAGGTAATTGCTCTGTTTTAAAACCAGCAGAACAAACACCAGCTTCAATTATGGTTATGATGGAACTGATTGGTGATTTATTGCCTCCAGGAGTTGTAAACATAGTAAGCGGTTTTGGATTAGAAGCAGGTAAACCTTTAGCATCCTCAAAAAGAATTGCTAAGGTTGCTTTTACTGGTGAAACTTCTACTGGAAGATTAATCATGCAGTATGCTGCTCAAAACATTATTCCTATCACATTAGAATTAGGTGGAAAATCTCCAAATATATTCTTTGAGGATATCATGGAAAAAGATGATGACTTCTTAGATAAATGTGTTGAAGGTTTTGTAATGTTTAACTTAAACCAAGGTGAGGTATGTACTTGTCCGAGTAGAGCATTAGTTCAAGAGTCTATCTATGATAAATTCATGGAGAAATGTATTGCTCGAACTAAAGCAGTTGTTCAGGATAATCCACTGAAAATGGAAACTATGATTGGAGCTCAAGCTTCAGTTGAGCAGATGGAGAAGATTAAATCTTATCTTGATCTTGGTAAAAAAGAAGGTGCAAAAGTTCTTGCTGGAGGTGCTGTTGGAAAACTTAATAGTGGATTGGAAAAAGGGAATTATATTCAACCTACAATTTTTGAAACCAACAACAAATCTCGTATTTCTCAAGAAGAAATATTTGGCCCTGTAGTATCTGTAATTAAATTTAAAGATGAAGCAGAAGCATTAGAAATTGCTAATGACACTCTTTATGGTTTAGGTGCAGGTGTTTGGACTAGAAATGGTAATGTTGCTTATAGAATGGGAAGAGCAATACAAGCTGGAATTGTATGGACTAATTGTTACCATGCATATCCTGCACACTCACCATTTGGCGGTTACAAACAATCAGGAGTTGGAAGAGAAACTCATAAAATGATGCTTAGTCATTACAGACAGAATAAGAACCTACATGTATCTTATGCTGAAAAGAAATTAGGCTTCTTTTAAACAAATAATATATACTGGCCCATGATTCGTAATCATGGGCCAGAGATTAAAAATGAAAGTATCAGCAACTCACTCAGCACTAAATTTATTATCAGAACTTCAAGAAAGATATGGAGAAAAATTAATGTTTCATCAATCTGGAGGATGTTGTGATGGAAGTGCGCCTATGTGTTTTCAGGAGGGTGAATTCCCTTTAGGTGATAATGATATTAAATTAGGAGAAATTGGTGGAGTTCCTTTTTATATGAATGCAGACCAATACGAAAAGTGGAAACACACAGATCTTACAATTGATGCAGTAAAGGGCATTGGTGGAATGTTTTCTCTAGACAACGGAACAGGAAGAAGATTTTTGACAAAATCTGAAATATGTCTTGTAGTAGATAATGAAAACCCAAATCATTAATTAATTATCCAAAATCATTATTATATGTCAGTTTTTTTAAGTTCACAAAAAATAATTAAGGATTGGATTGATTATAATAACCATATGAATGTGTCCTATTATCTTTTAATATTTGATAAATTTGGGGCAGATGTTCTCAATGATATATTTAAAATGGGTGAGCATTCAGCAAAAACTACTGGAAAAAGTACAATGATTGTTGAAACTAATATTACATATAATCAAGAATTAAAAATCAATGATATGGTAGATATAAATTTAGTTTATTTTGAACATGATAAAAAAAGACTTCAGTATAAGATGGAAATGATCCACAAAGAAAAGAAATATTTAGCGTCAACAATAGAAGCTTTAGCATTATATGTTGATCTTAATACAAGAAAAGTTTCAGAATTTGAGACTGAAAAAGTTCAAATAATGGATGATTATATCAAAGCTAATCGTGATAAGTTTGATTATAAAGATTTGAAATTTTCTTCAAAACTAAAAAAATAAAAAATATTTACTTCCAGCCCGCAACACTGGAAGTATAAATTAATTATTGTCCTGGTGCTTTGTATTGACTAGAAGCAACCTCACTTGCTTTAGTTGTTGCTTTAGTAAAATCTATTGCCTCTAGGATTGTTAGGTTTTTAACTGCTCCTGATGCTTCTACTACAAGTTTAACAGCTGCAAAATCTTCAAAACTGTTTAACTCATTTACAACCACAAAGTCATAAGATCCTCTAACAATATCCATACTATGCATTGTTCCACCCATAGCTTTTGTTAATTGTTCTACAACTGCTTTTCTATCAGTTTTTGGATCCTTCAAAAAACCCTGAAATGCTTTTGCAGTGTAGTTTCCCATTATGTATGCTTTCATATAACTCCATTTGTTTTATTAAAAAACTATTGTAACAAATTTTTTTAATGTGTAAAAATTACATAGTGGACACAACCTGAAGTAATGTTAAGTTAAATTATGTACGAAAAATTTGGACAATTTATTGATGGTAAATGGCAACAATCGTCTGACAATGGAACTTACGAGGTCATTAATCCTGCAAATGAGGAAGTTTTGGGTAAAGCTTCTAAAGCAACACCAAAAGATGTTGATAGAGCTTTAAAGTCTGCTGAGAAAGGTTTAGAGGTCTGGAAAAAAACTGCTCCATGGCAAAGATCTTATATCATTAGAAGAATTGCTGATAAAATGAGACAGAAACAAGATGTGCTTGCTAAATGGATGACCTTAGAAGTTGGAAAACCTTTTGCTGAAGCTAAAGGAGAAGTTAATGGAGCTGCTGATATTTTTGAATGGAATGCTGAGGAGACAAAAAGAATTTACGGTCAAACTGTAGAAAGTAGATTTGAAGACACTAGAGTTCATGTTTATTATCAACCAGTAGGAGTTGTAGCCGCATTATCTCCTTGGAATTTTCCAGCTGTATTGTCAGCACGTAAAATCTCTACGGCTTTAGCTGCTGGTTGTTCTGTTATTATAAAACCTGATGTGATTACTCCAGGTGTAGTAATGGAAATGGTTGATATTTGTAATCAATGTGGAGTTCCTCCAGGAGTGGTAAATCTATTATCAGGAGACCCCCCAAGTATTGCTCAACAATTAATAGCTTCTGATATTGTAAAAAAAATTTCAATTACAGGTTCTTCAAGAGTAGGAAAGCTAATTTTAAAACAAGCAGCGGATAAAGTTCAAAGAGTAACAATGGAATTAAGTGGTCATTCACCTTTTATTGTTTTTGATGATGCAGATATTAAAAAAGCAGCAGATATTGCAATTGCTGCAAAATTTAGAAACAATGGACAAGTATGTATATCTCCAAATAGATTCTATATTCAAGAAAGTAAAAAAGATGAGTTTGTTGACTTATTTGTCCAGAAAACTAAAAAATTAAAAATAGGCAATGGAATGGATCCAAGTACACAATTAGGTCCTCTCACTACTGAAAAAAGGTTGAATGAAGTTGAATTATTAGTAGAAAAAACTAAAAAAGAAGGAGCCAAAGTTTTATTGGGAGGAAAAAGACCAGCTGGTTTTAATAATGGATTTTTTTATGAACCAACAATTTTTGATAATATAAAAGATAATTTTACAATTATGAAAGAAGAACCTTTTGGACCACTTGTGCCGATGCTTTCATTTAAAACTTTTGATGAAGTGATAAAGAGAGCAAATAATCATGAATTAGGACTATGTAGTTATGTTTGCACTAATTCAATGGAAAGAGCTCATTTAGCCTCAGAACAACTTGAAACAGGATCGGTTGCAGTAAATACTGGTTTAGTAGCTATTGCAGAGGCACCATTTGGTGGTATTAAACAGAGTGGCTATGGAAGAGAAGGTGGCTCAATGGCAATAAAAGATTATTTAAATATTAAATATACTCATATGGGTATAAAAGGTTAACTATATGAAGTTATTGAGATTAGGTAAAATTGGAAAAGAAAAACCAGCAATAATAGATAAAGACAATACTTACAGAGACTTATCATCTATCGTCGAAGATTTTAATCCAAATAGTTTAAACTTTAGTACATTAGAAAAAATTAAAAATACAAATACTCTATCTTTACCAAAGCTTGACCCAAATTTAAGAATTGGATCTTGTGTTTCAAATCCATCAAAATTTATTGGGATAGGGCTAAATTTCAAAGATCATGCAGAAGAACAAAATTTACCAATCCCTAAAGAGCCAATTATTTTTTCTAAATTTACAAGCTGCATAACTGGCCCAAATGATCCAATTATTGTTCCTAAAGATTCAAACCATACAGATTGGGAAGTTGAATTAGGTTTCGTAATTGGTAAAAAAGCAATAAATATAAGCGTAGATAATGCCTTGGATCATGTGTTAGGTTTTTTTCTAGTAAACGATGTAAGTGAAAGAAATTTTCAAAAAAACAAAGGTTTAACCTGGGATAAAGGTAAAGGTTTTGATACTTTTGGACCCATAGGACCTTATATAGTTACCAAAGATGAACTTCCAGATTTTCAAAAATTAAATATGTTTTTAGATGTTAACGGAAAAAGAATGCAAACAGGCAATACAGAGAAAATGATTTTTGATGTAAAATCACTAGTTTCATATATGAGTTCTTGTATGAGTTTGCACCCAGGTGATATTTGTTGCACAGGCACTCCTCCGGGTGTTGGTGAAAATATGAAACCTCCTTGTTTTTTAAAAGGTGGTGAGGAAGTTGTTCTAGGTATAGATAAGCTAGGCAATCAAAAACATGAAGTATTAGAATATAAAGATTTATAATACTTAAAATTTAATGACAGAATTAATTATAGCTTTTGGTGCAGGATTGATAAGTTTTTTGTCTCCATGCGTTTTACCTCTAATACCAGGATACATTTCTTATATTTCGGGAAGTTCATTAAATGAATTAATTGAAAAGAAAAATATAAATTTTATTCCTATGATTTTTTTTACAATAGGGTTTTCAATAATATTTATAATTTTTGGAGCAGCATCTACATTTCTAGGTAAAGTATTACTTCAAAATTCCTACGAACTTAGAATTTTTGCAGGTTTAGTTATCATTTTATTTTCACTTCATATTATAGGTATATTAAATATAAATTTTTTAAATTTTGAAAAAAGAATCCATACAAATAATAATTCTAATTTTTTTAGTCCAATTTTAATTGGAATGGCATTTGCGTTTGGTTGGACTCCATGTATTGGTCCCATATTGGGCTCAATACTTGTTATTGCCGCAACAGAAGACAGTATAATTAAAGGTATATTACTTTTGTCTTTTTATTCTTTAGGTTTGGCAATACCATTTATTTTTTCAGGTTACTTATTTCAAAAATTCCTGGCTTTTTCAAAAAATTTTAAAAAGAATATAAATTTAGTTTCTAAATTAGGTGGAATTATTCTATTAATTACTGGTATTTTAATATTAACTGATCAACTCCAGGGACTGGGATTTTATTTATTAAATATTTTTCCATTCTTACAAAGTTTTGGATAAAAAAATGAAAATATATCAAATAGACTCTAGTGCTAGAAAAGAGGGTTCGACTTCAAGGGCACTTGCAAAAAAATTATTAAATAAGATTAAAAAACCAGACGATAAGGTTTTATACAGAGATTTAGATGATGAAATGGTTTTTGTTTCTGGGCTCACAGAGTCTGGAATGAAAATTGAGAAAAAAGATCAGACTGAGCATCATAAAAAGATGTTTGATTTGTCTGATAAGCTTGTCAAAGAACTTAAAGAAAGTGATATAATTATTATTTCTGCACCAATTTATAATTATGGACCTCCAGCAACTTTAAAAGCTTGGTCAGATCTTGCTGCAAGAGTTGGAGAAACTTTTAGGTTTAAATCTAATGGAAGAAGAGAGGGTTTATTAAAAAACAAAAGAGCATATTTAGTAATAACATCTGGGGGTACAAAGCTTAATAGTAAAGAAGATTTTCTTACACCATGGTTAAAATTTGTTTTAAATTTTTTTGGGATTAATAAAATTGATATAATTTGTGCAGATCAAATGGCTTTAGATTATGAAAAATCAATTAAGGATGCTGAAAAACAGATTGAAAATATTTCTTAAAGATTAAACTTTCTTTTTAAATGTTTTAATTTTCCTTCAGTGCTATCATAATCTATATAACACCCTTGTAAAAAACGATTACCCTCATCAGGGTTATAAGTTGTTCTTCCATGAAGCAGCCTATAATTATCCATCATTAACAAATCACCAGGAGAAAGTTTAAATTGGATTCTCTGTTTATCTGAGTTATAAAATTCAGATATTTTTTTTCTTGCAGAATAATAAAGTGCTAACTTTTTTTTTTCCATAAAAGGTACAAAGTCTAATCGGGGACTAAATCTAACTTGTTTAAATTTTCCTTCCTCATCAAGTTTTATCATTTCAGCCCAATCTTCTAAAACTACACTTTGGTCAATAAATTTAAATCTTACTTTTACTTCACTTAAAATTTTATAATATTTAGGAAATTCTCTTTTTAATTTTTCAGAAACAGTAAATCCATCTACTAAGGTAGACGAACCACCCTTAACACCATTTTCAATACAATGTAAAATTTGAATACACGGAACTGGATTTCTGTAAGGATTATCCGTATGTGGAGCTAAGGGTAAAGAAGTATAAGCTAAATCGTTAGGTTTAGGTTTTGATTTCACATTAAAATATTCTCCAAAATTTGTTCGCCTTACACTTCCAATTGAGTTTGCAAAATTTATCAAAAAATTATTTTTGGTTGGAACCTTTTTAAATATTATGAATCCATATTCGTAAAAATTAATTAAAGCATCATACATTTCTTTTTTTTCAAAAAAATTCTCCTTAAATTCAAAAATTTTAAAATCTTTAAAAGTAGAGTCCCACTCTATTCTTTCAATAAATTTTACAAAATTATTCTTTGAAAATTCTTTTAAAATATCTTGAGTTGATAATTTAGCAAAAACACCATCACCAAAAGTTACTTCAAGAAATCCATCTAATAAATTAACCTTATGAATTTCTATATTTTGTTCAAGTTCAGTTGGGTCAAATAATCTTTGTTGGGTTGCTTTATCTACAAAGTTGTCTCCATTAACTCTTTCTCTTAGCCAAAAAGGATGAATCTCCTTTTTAAGCCCATCTTTATTGAAAAAAACTTTATTATTATTTAATTCAATTTTCATTTGATAAATGAATGATTATTTAAAATTTAGCTTTAATCAATAGTAATAAAATAGTAATAATCTTTTGTCCCTATGTTAAAATCTTCTGATTATAAAGTTTATTCGAAATTCCTTGAAAATTTAGCAATAAAACTAACTCAATATTATTATTTGAAATTAAACAAACCTTTTAAAATTTCAAATAAAAAAAAGAGAGGGGGATATGATCCTGTTACGAGTGCAGATAAAGCTTTTGAAAAGTTTATTAGAAAAGAAATATCAAAAAAATTTCCTAACCATCAAGTGAAAGGAGAAGAATTTGATCAAAAAAAAACAAATAGTGAGTTTACTTGGGTAATAGATCCAATAGATGGAACAAGATCTTTTGTAATTGGAAACCCAACTTGGAGCAACTTAATTTCTTTAAATTATAAAGGCCACCCAATATTAGGTCTTGCAAATTTTCCAATTTTAAAGAAGTATTATTTTAACACTTCAAATAGATTAGCATATGTTGTCGAAGGAAAAAAAAGAAAAAGGATAAATGTAAATAAAAAAGTTTTATTTTCAAATATTAAGTTGGCAGCAGCTTTTCATGGAGGCATCACTTTAAACCAACAAAAAAAAATTCCAAAAGTTTTAAAGTTAATGCAATTCCCATGCGTAGATGCTCTAAGTTATGCACATCTAACTGAAGGAAAGATAGATGTAGTAATACAATGTGGAAACAAGATCTGGGATATTCATCCATTAATCCCCATTATTAATGCAGCAGGAGGAACAGTTTCTACTTGGAGTAATAAAAATGCAGTTAAAGCAGGAAATATTTTAGTCACTACTAATAAAAATATTCATAAAAAATTTATAAAGATTTTGAAACCAGTTGCTAAGTAGTTTTTCCAAGAGTGTTTAAAAGAATTACTCCGATAATAATTAATGTAATCCCAACTATTCCATAAATATTTGGTATTTGGTTGTATTTAAATACTGCAAATAGAGAAACTGCAGTTATAGTTAGTCCGCCATATGTTGCATAAGCAAATCCCACTGGAATTATATTCATTGCTTTCGATAAACAAAAAATACATGCAATTATGGAAATTATACAAAAAATAGTTGGCCCAATATTTGTAAAACCATTCGTGGATTTTAAAAAACCATTAGAAGTTATTCCAAGAGCAATGGCCAATAGTAGAAATACATATCCTGATAAATTACTCATAATTAAACCTATGACTATTTAGTAATTTTATCTACAAACTTTTTAGCAATAGGACCAACCAATAATGCAGCTGTAATTGCAATTGGAAGTCCAACTGCCCAAGCTTTTAAGAATCTGTTTATATAACCACTGTCTAATCCAGTATTCACATAAGTAATAATTAAGGTCATTAATAAACTCATTCCAAAACCCATAATCAATATAAACAAAAGATTAGAATATTTTTTAGGAAACATTTTTTTTATATACTTTCCTTTTTTATCTGTAATTGAAGTTTTTCAATCATAATTAATGGTGATTTCATATTAGGATGAACTTTGTGAGCTTCAATGTAGCTATCAATAGCTTTTTGATAATTATTTAAAGCGGTTTGAACCAACCCTTGACCAGACAAGGCACCAAAATGTCTTTTTTCAAGTTTAAGAACTTTATCTATATCAGCCTGAGACAGTTCATATTTTCCCATTAGGTATAATACTGTAGCTCTTTTATTCCATGCCTCAGCCCAATTAGAGTCCAATTCGATTGTTTTGGTGAATGTGTCATAAGCTGACTCAAGTTTATTTTGAGACATATAAAAAGACCCATCTGATAAAAGAGCTGTTAAACTATTTTCTGAAGGATGAGTAGTCCACAGTTCCCATATCTTAGACTCAATTTCCTTTGATTCTTGATAGCTAGTTGTAGTTTTTAGTTGATCAAATAATTTATCAATTTGTTTTTGATGATTACTATCAGCGTAAGAAAAAAATGAATAAGTAAAAAAAATAATAATAAAAAATATTTTTTTCACTTATTTAGAAAGTTTTGTAGCTCCTGTTTCTTGGTATGCTACTTTTCCGTCTTTAAACTTATAATAAGTCATTACAGCTTCTTTATTACCATCATTAAAAGTTACCATTGCATGTTCAAAGCCCACTTCATCATTTTCAAAAAGTACTCTTAAATTACTTTTTTTAACATCTTTCATACCAACCCAACCAACTACATCTTTCTTAGTTAAGCTTTTACCAGATGAATGCATTAAAAATTGATAGTTATCATGTATTAATTCTTCTGCTCCAGCGGTATCACCCTCATTCACTATTTGAGTCATCTTTTCTATAATCGACATATTTTCTCCTGTTAAATATAAATTTTATCAGCTAAACCGTAACAAAGTACAGCACTTAATATAGTATGCGCTAATGGGCCATAAATTGCTTCATCAGAAGTCTTGTCTGTGTGTCCTAGTTTATTTATTTTAGTACTATAAAAACCAACAATAAAAGCACATAGGTTTTGTAAAAAAATTACGTTAAAGAAACCCCAAGTAGCTTCTAAGCCGTTAGGTCTTATAAAGCCGACATAGATTGCCATTAAGGTTGAACCGATAAAAAAACATCCAAAAAATCTAACTACACCTGCGCCTGTAGCATCGATCCCATATTTATCCAAAAAAGATTGAGTTTGGACAACACATCTAAATCCATAAAAAGCATAACCTATAAAATGAATTATAAAAATTGCTAAGTAAAATATTCCATTAAATTTTTCTATCATTGAAACTCTTTTTTTTATTTAGCATTAAAATCTATAATATCATCTGTACACTCAACAAATTTGTGAGGTTCATAGAAATCGTTCATAGACTCTAATTGTTTATTAATTGCATCTGGATTAGTACCTTTCCACCAACAATACATCGTTAAATTATCTCCTGGTGTATTCCAGCTCATTTGACACTTTGCATTGTCGCTTGTCATTGCCTTAGTCATATCTTCCATAGACATTGATCCAGTCACTTCAATCATTTTAGCTTTAGCTTCTTTTGATTTAAAAGTGTGTGTTACTATATAGTTTTTCATATTTCTCCTATTTTACTTTTGTTAAATCATAGATTGAATAGCTATCTAATACAGTATCCATGATAGGTTTTGATACTTCAGTTCCTTCAATAAATTTGTGTAATGCAGGTTCATCAGTACAAAATATTTTAAACATTACAGTACTTTTATCTGGGGTTACCGTTCCAATAGTTTTTTCTACTACTGCAACTTTAGCTCTTTCTGCTAAACCCTCTGGTGATTGCATAAAACCCATAAATTTTTCAAACATACCTTCTTTTAATTTAGCAACTACTAACATTTCCTTTTCCATTTTTTCCTCCTTATTTATTAATATATTCCTGACTCTGCTATTTTCTTGATTTCATTTTTAGATCCAGAAATTAATTTAAAAAT
This sequence comes from Pelagibacterales bacterium SAG-MED47, assembly GCA_014653355.1. Taxonomy (GTDB): domain Bacteria; phylum Pseudomonadota; class Alphaproteobacteria; order Pelagibacterales; family Pelagibacteraceae; genus Pelagibacter. Next base: position 20,453 of record JACWEO010000008.1, read on the forward strand.
AAATTTGTTACATTCTTGAGTTGTTTTCTCCTCATACGGTTTACCGTAACGAATATCGACAACTTTTAGCAATTCTTTATTGAGTTTTTCTTCATTAACACCTTCTTTTAACAAATAAGAATTTAAAAACTTTTTTGCTGCAAAAGAGTGTACAATCTTTTCCAATTCAAGCTCTCCTTGGGGAATCATGCTATTAGCATAATAAATTCCAGTGCATTCTATAGTTTTAGATTTATCATTATCATTCATATCTGCAAAGGTTACGCTAGTAATGATTGTAAAGAATATTATTGCTAAAATTTTTCTCATTACTAATATAAAGTTTGAATTACTTTTTTGACTCTTTCAGCCCCGTTAGGAACTAACGCTTCAACGTAAGAATGACATTTGTCAGTTTTAGCTTTGTCATATTTCGATCCGTAATGTTTATCTACTGCTTTATTAACTCCTTCATCCCACTCTTTTTCTGGAATGCCTATTTCAAGAGCATAAGTTTTTAAAACTTTTACAGTTGATATAGATTTTTCTTTCATAGCGTATTCAAATGTTTCACCAGATGGAAGAAAGTAGTTAGCCATATAAATACCAACGCAGTCCCAAGCTTTGGACTTATCGTTGTCACTCATACCAGCCAATGATGCAGTAGATATTAGAATTGCCACACAGTAAGTAGCAAATATTTTTAAAGTATTTTTTATTTGCATTGTATCTCCATTCAAATAAAGATCTCCACTAATCTTTATTTAATTTTCACGTTAATTAAATAGATGTCTTAAAGGTAACAGTTTTGTTACATACCAGCTATGCGATATTATAACCAACTAGGAATAGGTAAGTTTTTTTCTTCTAAAAAAGATTTGTTAAACATCTTGGAGTTGTATTTATCTGATCTATCACAAAGGATAGTTACTATAGTTTTTCCAGGTCCTAATTCTTTTCCTAGTTTGATTGCTCCAGCAATATTAATTCCACAACTAGTCCCTAAACTTAATCCCTCATTTTGAATTAAATCATAGAGAATAGGTAAAGCTTCTTTATCATCTATTGAATATGCGTCATCGATTTTTGCATTTTCAAAGTTTTTAGTAATTCTACTAGATCCAATTCCTTCAGTTATAGAATTTCCATCAGACTTTAATTCACCATTTTTGATATAGTTAAAAAGAGAAGATCCTTTTGGATCTGACAAATAAATTTTTACATCTTTATTTTTTTCTTTTAGAAAATTACTTACACCTGAAATCGTTCCACCAGTTCCAGAAGAACAAATGAAACCGTCTACTTTACCCTCAGTTTGTTCCCAAATTTCATTCCCAGTTCCTTCATAATGACCTTTGGCATTAGCGGTATTATCAAATTGATTAGCCCAGACTACTCCATTATTATTTGTAGGTCTTAACTCATCAGCTAATCTAGCTGCAACTTTAACAAAATTATTATCATCTTTGTAAGGTTTGGCTGGCACCAATCTTAATTCAGCACCTAAGTTTCTTAAAGTATCTTTTTTTTCTTGGGTTTGATTATCATTCATTACAATAATAGTTTTATAACCAAGTGAGTTACCTAATAGTCCTAAGCCTATACCAGTGTTTCCAGCGGTGCCTTCAACAACAATACCACCTTTTGAGATTAATTTTTTATCTTGAGCGTCTTTAATAAGAGACAAAGCAGCTCTATCTTTAACAGAACCGCCAGGATTTAAAAATTCAGCTTTGCCATAAATATTACATCCAGTAATTTCTGAGGCTGCTCTTAATTTAATTAAAGGGGTATTACCAATTCCAGAAATAAAATCTTCTTGACTATTTTTCATTACCATTTTCTTTAGAGTCTTCTGTAACAGCATATGGTTTAAATTCACCAGAAGATGTTCCAACATTTCTTGCGGGTATGCCAATCATAACTGCATTATTAGGAACATTTTTTGTAACAACTGCGTTAGCTCCAACTTTAGCATTCTTTCCAATTATAACTGGACCTAATATTTGAGCACCAGAACCAACAACAACATTATCCATTAAAGTTGGATGTCTTTTAACTTCTCTTTGACTGTCAGAATTTATACTAGGTGCAATACCCCCTAAAGTTACCATATGATAGATTGTTACATTTTCACCAATTTCTGATGTTTCACCAATAACCACACCCATTCCATGATCAATGAATAAATTTTTTCCAATTTTAGCTTTAGGATGTATTTCTATACCTGTTAAGAATCTTGATAGTTGTGAAATGATTCTTGCTACTAAATCAAACTTGGCGATTGCAAAAAAATTAGCAATTTTATGAAAAAAAATAGCTTTTACACCCGGGTAAGTAAGTATTAAACTTAACTTAGATTTTGCCGCAGGATCTCTATCTATTATAGATTGTAAATATTCATTCATAGTATTTTGCCAGCTTGATAAAAATGGTTAATGCTTATATAGTTACTTTAATCAGTATTTAAAGGAGAAATTATGTATAAAAACACTAACTGTTTTCATTTAGCAATCCCTTGTGGAGATTTAGAGACAGCAAAAAAATTTTATAGTGAAACTTTAGGATGTCGATTAGATAACTCAGCACAAGAATGGGCTGATGTTGATTTTTGGGGAAATGAATTAACACTTCACGCAAGTGATCATAAATTAGATAGTGAAAGACATGATGTTGATATGGGAAATGTTTCTGTCCCACATTTTGGAGTTCATTTATCAAGAAAAGATTTCGATACTTTAAAAAATAGATTGAAAGAAAATGGTGCAAAATATTATGATGAGCCTTATCTTAGATTTAAAGGAACGAAATATGAGCAAGAAACTTTTTTTGTAAAAGATCCTAACGAAAATATTTTAGAGATTAAAACATTAACAGCTAATTCAGAATAATCTGATTTTTAAATGGAATACCTGGTACTGGGTTTTTTTACCGGGCTGAGCTTAATATTAGCAATAGGTGCACAGAATATTTTTGTAATAGAACAGGGACTAAAAAAACAACATGTATTTTTAGTCTGTTTAGTTTGTTCTTTATCAGATTTATTATTAATATTTTCAGGTATCCTTTTATTTCATTTTTTTCATCAATATTTTAATTTATTTTTAGAGTTAATATTAAATATCTCGCTAATAATTTTTTTGATTTATTTTATATATTCTAAAATCAAATCTTTAAAAATTAACATCAATTTTAATAGTGAATTTAAAGATATTTCTAGTTCTGAGATTTTATTAAAGACACTTGGTTTTACTTATCTGAATGCTCATGTTTATTCTGATACAGTTTTTTTTTTAGGAAATTTTTCAAAAAATTTTCTTTTTGATGAAAAAATTTATTTTGGCGTTGGTGCATCAATTGCATCATTTATATTTTTCTTTCTGTTAGGTTATTTATCTGTTTACTTTTCAAAACATGCTCGGAGTGATAAAACATGGAAATATATTAATATATTCATAATTGGCTTTATGTGCGTCCTTATAATTTATATAGTTAAAGAAACAGTATATTTTCTTTAATTAATAGCATTTTTAGGTGACAATTATAGCGCATGTTAAATTCTCTATTAGTATTTATTTTAAATGTATGAGTGATCTAAATAAACATGTTCAACCAAAAAACTTTAGTGACAAAGTTGCTTTATCTTTTACTAAATTTCTAAGGTTGCTAGCAGATACTTTTTTTAAAAAAAGATATGGCCACAGAGCTGTGGTACTAGAAACGGTTGCAGCTGTCCCAGGAATGGTTGCTGGAATGTTGTTACACTTAAAATCTCTTAGAAAAATAGAAGATGATAAAGGTTGGATAAAAACTCTCTTAGACGAAGCTGAAAATGAAAGAATGCATTTAATGACATTTGTTCATATTGCAAAACCAACTGCTGTTGAAAGATTTATAATTATGATTGCACAATTCATTTTTATTTTAACTTATGCAATAATATATTTAGTTTCTCAAAGAACTGCTCATAGAATCGTTGGTTATTTTGAAGAGGAAGCTGTTATTAGCTATACAGAATATTTAAATGAGCTTGAAGCTGGAACTATTCCTGATCAACCTGCTCCTGAAATTGCAATAAATTATTGGAACCTGCCACTACATTCTACACTTAAGGATGTTGTAAGAGCAATAAGAGATGATGAGGCAGGACATAGAGATGTAAATCATCAGTTTGCTGATCTAATTAATATTAAAAAATCAAAAAAAAATGTTGTTACAAATGAAAAAATTAAAAAAGAAAAAACTGAAGAAATTTTAAATTAATTCTTAATTAAATATGATTGATAAAAGAAAATTCTTAAAATTATTAGGATTTTCTTACTTGTTATTTTTAACGTTACCTTACAGGGTTTTATCATCAGCAACCAAAAAAATTATTAATCGAAATCTTTCAAAAGCCCAAAAAAATGTAATGTTTAATGAGGGCACAGAAAGAGCTTTTACAAGTGATTTGCTCAAAGAAGATAGAGAAGGATTTTACCATTGTGCAAATTGTAATGCTAAGCTATTTGCATCTAATTCAAAATTTGATAGTGGAACGGGATGGCCTTCATTTTCAAAGGCGTTACCAGGAGCATTTAAAACAAAAATAGATTATTCATTTGGTATGAAGCGAGTTGAATATCATTGTGCAAACTGTGGTGCTCATCATGGTCATGTTTTTTTAGATGGTCCAACTGCTACTGGAAAAAGATTTTGTAATAATGGATTGTGTTTAATTTTTATTCCAGAAAATTAATTAGAAAAACCATATTTTCTTAGTCTTGCGTCACCTGTTCTTGCGTGAGCTTCCATACCTTCGTATCTTGAAATCCTTGCACAGGCTGCTCCAACAGACTTAGTAGACTCTTTTGTCATTCTTTGAAAACTTAATGTTTTAATAAATTTTCCTACAAACAATCCACCTGTATAACGACCAGCACCTTTTGTAGGTAAAATATGATTTGTGCCAGAGCACTTATCTCCATAAGCAACAGTTGTTTCTTCACCAATAAATAGTGAACCATAATTTTTTAACCTTTTATGAAACCATTCAAGATTTTGAGTTTGAACTTCTAGATGTTCAGGTGCATACTCATCACTTATAGTTGCCATTTCCTCATCAGTATCACAAAGTATAACTTCACCATAATCCCTCCATGCTGCTTCAGCACTCGTTCTTGGGACTTCTGGTAACTTAGCAATCAATTCTGGAACTCTTTTTATTACTTCCTCAGCTAGTCTTTTACTGGTTGTGTATAACCAAGCAGGAGAATTATATCCATGTTCAGCTTGACCAACTAAGTCTACCGCTACCATTTCAGCATCAGCTTTGTCATCAGCAATAACAGCAATTTCTGTTGGACCTGCAAACAAATCAATTCCAACTTTCCCAAATAAAATTCTTTTTGCCTCCGCAACAAACTGATTTCCTGGACCAACTAATATATCTGCAGGTGGATTTTTAAATAATCCGTTAGTCATTGCAGCAATACCAGGAACCCCACCTAAATTTAGTATTACATTAGCACCACATAAATCAGCTGTATAAACAATTGCTGGATGAGCTCCGATTCCTTCTTTGGGAGGACTACAGGCAACAATATTTTTTACTCCAGCAACTTTTGCTGTTGTTACACTCATAACAGCAGAAGCTATATGTGCATAACGTCCACCAGGTATATAACAACCAGCAGTGTTAACTGGTATTAACCTTTGACCAGCAAATAATCCCGGAGAAAGTTCTACCTCAAAATCTTTGCCATAATTTTTTAATTGAGCTTCAGCAAACTTTCTTACTCTTTCATGAGAAAATTGAATGTCATCTTTTGTTTTTTGATCTAATTCTTTTTTAATCTTTTCAATTCTTTCTTTGGAAACAATGATTTCACCATCATATTTATCGAATTTTTTAGTTAAATTTATACATGCTTCTTCTTTAGAATTTTCAATTTCTTTTAATAAATTTTTTACTACCTCAGTAGTTTTAGTATCATCTGTAGAAGATGTTTTAGGTGATTTTTTTAAATAAGTAATTGCCATAGTTTTTATTTGAATTAATGCGACTATTTAATGCAAATTAGTTTTTTTTTCAATGAAAGTATTAATCTAAGGCTACCACTGCAGCAGCAATCGAGGCTAATCTGGCAGGTGCTTCGTCTGATCGACTTGTAATTACCACTGGTACTTTACCACCAATTACAACTCCAGCAGCACAGGCTCCACAGAAATATATTAACATTTTAACTAAAGCATTTCCTGTTTCTACGCTTGGAACCAATAAAACATCAGCTTCGCCAGCTACAATATTTTGTATTCCCTTAATTGATGCTGATTTTTTTGAAATACTATTATCAAAAGCAAGTGGACCAAAAACATCTGCATTTAAATTGTCTTTTTTAGCTAGTTTAGTTATTTCAGCTGCATCCCTAGAACTTGGAACACTATCTAGTACCTCTTCAGTAGCAGAAAGAACAGCAACTTTTGGCTTATTAATTCCAATTCTATTCGAAAAATTTATTACGTTTTTTAAAATATGCATTTTTGTTTTTATATTTGGTAAAACATTTAATGCTCCGTCAGTAATTATTAATGGTTTGCTCTCTTTCTTAATAGTCATATGCCAAATATGACTTAATCTAGTTTTTCCTAATAAGTTATATTCTCTTTTTAAAACTTCTTTCATTAAAATATCTGTGTGAATATGACCTTTAACAATAATTTTAACCTTTTTTTCACTTGCTAATTTTGCTGCTATTGGTGCAGTATTATTTTCAACTGGTTCATTTATAATTTCATAATTAGAAATATCCCATTTCAAATCTTCAGCACATTTCAAAATTTCTTTTTCATCACCAATGAAAATTGGTTCTATTAAATTCTCATTCACTGCATCTTGCACAGAAAGCATAGGTAAGGGTTTACCTGCATTAACTATTGCTGCTTTAACTCCTTTTTTTTTATGAGCAACATCTAAAAGATTATTTGGACAGACTATTTCTTTGTTTGATAGCATGAATTTAATTTTTAAGTATTTTTAAGTCTTTTTTAATTGTTTCTGAAATTTTAATATCCTTTTTTGAATTCATTTTGAACCTTTTAAACTTATTTTCACCAGGGTACATAATATTTTTTACACCTTTAATTTTAGGTAATTTTTTAATTGTTTTAATATTATTTTTAATTCTACTATTATAATCCTTCACAAATAAATTTGTTTTAAATGTGATAAATAAATGGCCGATATTTTGTGGACCAGAAAAATCGTCAAATGGGTCTTTTACTCTGCCAGCATGATTACTACCTGTCAATACACCACTTAAAATATCAACCATCCAAGCTAATCCCGAACCTCTGAAACTAGCAATAGGTAATTGAACTCCTTTCAGAGCTTTTTTTGCATCTGTTGTGGGTTTACCAAATTTATCTAAAGCAACACCTTCAGGAATTTTTTGATTATTTCTTGCAGCTACTCTAATCTTTCCTCTATTAATCATTGAAATAGAGGTATCCAAAATAAATGGAATCTTTGAACCTGTAGGAGTTCCAAAACAAATCGGGTTAGTACCAAATAAACTTTTTAATGCTCCATGAGGAGCTACTGCTGGTGGTGCACTTGTGTAAATCATAGTAACCAGATTTTTTTTTACTGCTTGTTCTGCATAATATCCTGAAAGACCATAATGACCGCTATTTTTTACCGCAACCATTCCTATTCCTGTTTTAGTTGCATTTTGAATTGCTTTTTTTATAGCAATATCCGCAGCCACAAAACCTATACTATTATTTGCATCCACAAGTGAGATAGATTGTGAAATCTTTTTAATCTTAATTTTAGGTTTTGAAATAATAACTTTTTTAGAAATTCTCTCACAATACATTTTTAATCGTGAAAGACCGTGCCCGTAAGCACCCACTAACTCAGCATTGATTAAAGCATTAGCTGAAATCAAAGCATGATTATTGTTTAAGCCAAATTTTTTAAAGATTTTAACAACTTCTTTTTTTAAAATATCCGTTTTCAAACTATCCTTTTCCGCGCCATGGGATTGTTTTATCTATAATTTTTCTCAAAGTGATATCAAACAGCAATCCAAGCATACCCATTATAAATATTGTTATCCAAATCACTTCATATTGAAAATATTTTTTTGCAACATTTTCTACAAATCCAATACCCGTTGTACCTGCTAAAAACTCTGCTGCAACTAAAGTTCCCCAACACATACCTACTGCAACTCTTATACCAGTAAGAATTTCTGGTAGTGAGTTAGGAAATATTACGTGTCTTAGTATTTGTCGTTTAGATGCTCCCAATGAATGAGCGGCATGAATTTTAGAAAGCTGAGTCCCAGAGGCACCAGCTCTAGCTGAAATAATCATAATTGATAAAGAAACCATAAATAAAAGAAATACTTTTCCGGTGTTATCTATACCTAATACAGAAATAATTAGTGGTGCCCAAGCTAAAGGAGGAACAGGTCTATAAAGTTCAATCAAAGGATCAAAAAAACCTTTAGCAAATCTATTTAGCCCCATGAACAAACCTAATGGTACACCAATGATTATTCCAAACACCAATCCCAGAAAAACTCTTAAAAATGAGTCCCAAATGTGTCCGTAAGGTACTGGCACCTTAAATAGTTTGAAATCACCTGTTACAACTTTCAAAACATTACCTTTGAAATTTTCTTTTACAATTCCATCTTTAGTGTGAACAGGATACTCACCAGGTAAAATATCTGCTATCCAATCAGGTAAAATAAATCCAATCATTTTACTGACATCAACCATATCTATCCAAAGAAGAGGTATATCTTTGTAACCAACGCTTGGTTTTGACATTAATATAAATTTATTAAAAGTATCTGATGGTTTTGGAAGCCATCTACCAGAACCTTGTTCAGAACAACTTGGACCACTAGCAACTATCGTTCCAGCTGGGAATAACAAAATATCTATAAATCTTAGACCACCCTGTGTTTTTAATTGTGCATTATCAAATTTAATAATAGCGTTTTGCATTTTGTCTAATGCATTAGGTGGATATATACTTGCGAATTCTATTCTTCTTGCGATTTTTACAATATTTTTTGCATAGGTAGATACTACTTCCTCACTATCACTTAGATTTTTTCTATAAGATTTAATATCATCTTTTAGTTTTTTAATTTGATTTTTAAATTGAGGATTATGATTTCTTAGTTTAAAAAATTCATCACTAATTAAGTTTAATTGTTGTGCAGCAGCATGAAATTTTAAACCTTTATTAGTGGCTGGAATTAAAGGTACTTCCATCGTATTTTCTATAGAACCAGTTCCTGATTGTACTTTTACAATTCCCCATCCACCTTCTTCACTTACAGCTTTAAGTCTTTCATTAAGCTCCTGTTCGGTTTCAAAGGGATAATCTGGTTTTTGAAAATTTTCAGTTAAAAGGTTAATTTTACCTGTTATGCCATTAATCTTTTGTTTAGTTTCATTTTCAATCAAATCTTCATTTGTTAATAATGGAATTAATTGATTTGTTTTTTTTATAAATCCTGCAAGAACTGTTTTTTGCTGATTATCTATTTCTTGAGAATTTTGTATTTCGTTTAAAATTAGATTAAGGTTTTTATTTTCTTTTTTGATTTGAGATGTGCTTTTGAATTCTCTTTCTTCAATAGGAAATTGATATTTTAAACCTAGCAATGAATCATTTACTTTTGCTACTTGGCAAAGTTCGTTAGCAGATTTTGGATAAAATCCTTTTGCAATATCCCATGAATAATATAGCCAAACTAAAAGAAGAAAACTGCTTCCTACGATAACCCAATGCGTACCACCTAATGCTCTTTCAGGATTACCAAATACTGCATCAACTTTTTCAGTTTTAATTAATTTTCTTCCATAAAGAATACAGCCGATAACTGCTACAAAAATTAAAAAAGTTATTATTTGAGTAAGCATTTAAATATCTTTCCCCATAATTTCTTCTTCCATATTCCAAATCATTTCTAATATTTCTTCACGTTTTGTGGAAAAATCCTTATTTTTTTTAATTTCTCTTAAATCTTCTTTTAATCCCATCGTAGCAAAAGGTAGATTGTATTCTTTATGTATACGGCCTGGTCTAGGAGCCATCACGTAAAGTCTTTCACCAAGTAATAAAGCCTCTTCAACTGAGTGAGTAATTAAAATAATTGTCTTTCCAGTTTCTTTCCAAATTTTCAAAACTAAAGACTGCATTTTTTCTCTGGTTAATGCATCAAGTGCGCCTAATGGTTCATCCATTAAAATTAAATCTGGATCGTTAATAAGGCATCTTGCTAGAGCAACTCTTTGCTGCATTCCTCCTGACAATTGATAAGTTGGAGTATTACCAAATCCTCGTAAACCTACAATTTCTAACCACTCATCTACTTTTTTTGCAGTTTGTATTGGATCTTCTTTCTTCATTCTTAATCCAAAGTTTACATTCTCTGCAACAGTTAACCATTCAAACAAAGCTCCTTGTTGAAAAACCATTCCTCTTTCAACACCAGGGCCATCAATCTCTTTATTATTTAAAGTGATAATTCCTGAAGTTGGCCTGATAAATCCTGCGGTGATATTAAGTAAAGTTGTTTTTCCACAACCAGATGGACCGAGAACTGTAAGAAGTTCTCCTTTTTTAAGTGTAAAATTTAAATCTTTTAAAGCATGAACTGTTTCTCCTTTTGGAGTCTTAAAAATCATATTAAGATTTTGAGAAATTAGATCACTCATAAAATGACTTTATATTAAAATTTCTAATAAAAAAATAGGCACCAATTTAATAAAATTGGCGCCTATTTAAATTTTAAATACCTTTAGATTATAAAGGTAAGAAACTAGTGTCTACGTTTCCTCTTGGCGTACCCATTCCTTTTAAGAATGCATCAAGATTTCCTTTAGTCATAGATTGCGCAGTTTCTTCTGGAGTTAGAAATTTAAATCCACTTAAAGTTTCTTTCATATCTCCAACTTTCATTTCAGAAGCTTTAGCCATAACATTCATATTGCTTTTGCCAGCTTTATATCTTGCATTAGCTTCATGAGTTACTTCTATAAATGTTCTAAGCATTCCAGGATTTTCCTTCATAAACTTTGTTGTAACTGAAGTGATATCAATTCCTAGGATACCTGCTTTTCTTGCTTCATCAACTGTAAGTAATCTTGAACCAACTGCAGTTGCAGCTTTAATTGAATTACCACCAAACAAACATGCCATTACGACATCACCACTAACTAAAGCAGCAGCTCCTTCTTCAGGATCCATTTGAATAATATCCATTTTGCCTCTGTCAGCTCCAACAACTTTCATACTTTCGTCAAAAACGTATTCAGCCATTGTTCCTAATGGAACAGCAACTTTTTTACCTTCTAATTCAGTAGCATTTGCTTTTGTAATTCCAGAAGCATTAGAAGTAACACAAGTTGTTCCTCCCATTCCGTATTCCATAGCAATATCAACTAATTTAATTGGCGCTTTAGATTTAACAGCATTAATGAAAGGTACTAAACCTTGAGAATAAGAAATATCTATATCCCCTGCAAGCATAGCGTCAGTCATTGCTCCACCGTTTGTGAAATTTGTCCATTTAACTGGAACACCAAGAGCTTTAGCGAATGCTTTTTTTTGCATATCCTCTAAATTTGGACTTGGCCATTCTAGAAAATAGGCAACTCTAACTTCGTTAGCAGCCGCATTTGCAGCAGAAATACTTAAGTTAAGAGCTACAAAACATCCTAGAAGAAAACTTATTATTTTTTTCATTTATTCCCCTATCTTTAATTATTTAATTGTAGATATTAAAATTCAATTTTGAATAGAAGTAAAACAAATTATATCTGGAACCAGAATTGCAAATTTTTCAATTGTACAATTCAAAGTTGTATTATATAGTTAGTTTAATTTAAGTTTTAATAAATTTATAGCAAACAAACTAATTTAGTCTATTAATTTAAGAATACTTAAATATTAATTAATTATGAGCTCAGAAAACAGAACAAATATTCCAAATTCGCTAAATGAACATTGGATGCCGTTTACATCCAATAAAGATTTTAAAAAAAATCCTAGATTAATTACTGAAGCAAAAGGTGTCTATCTTAAAACACACCATGGAAAAACCCAAATTGATGCAAGCTCGGGTTTGTTTTGTAATCCTCTTGGTCATGGAAGAAAAGAAATAACAGAAGCAGTTACAAAACAATTAGAAACTTTAGATTATGCCCAACCATTCCAACAAGGTTTTGGTGGCTCATTTGAATTAGCTACTAAAATTTCAAAACATACACCAGGTGATTTAAATAAAATTTTTTATACAATTTGTGGCTCTACGGCAGTTGAGACTGCTCTTAAAATTGCAATTGCGTATCATAGAGCCAAAGGTCATGCAGAAAGATTTAGATTTGTAGGTAGAGAGCGTGGATATCATGGAATGAACATTGGATGTATTTCAGTTGGAGGTATGGTAAATAATGTTAAGACATTTGCTAGTGTTCTTATGCCTGGCGTTCAACATATAAGCCATACTCATTTACCAGAACATAAATTTGTTAGTGGTCAACCAGAGACAGGTGATTACTTAGCAAATGATTTAGAAACTATTTGTGCAAACTTTGGTGGAGAGAATATTGCAGCATGTATTGTTGAACCTATTGCCGGATCCACAGGTACTTTGGTTCCTCCAAAAGGATATTTGCAAAAACTAAGACAGATTTGTGACAAGCATGGAATTCTATTAATTTTTGATGAAGTTATCACTGGATGGGGAAGGACTGGATCAAAGTTTGCAGCACATGAGTTTGGAGTTACTCCAGATATAATGACAATGGCAAAAGCAACAACTAATGGAGTTGTTCCAATGGGTGTTGTTGCATGTAACGATTATATTTATGATGCTGTTATGGACTCATCTCCAATGGGATCAGTAGAATTATTTCATGGTTATACTTATTCAGGAATTCCTGTTGCAGTGGCTGCTGCATTGGCAGTTCAAGACATTTTTGAAAAAGAAGATATTTTTAATCGAGCAAAAGATTTAGCACCTTATTTTCAAAAAGGTTTATTCTCTCTTCAAGATTTAGAATCTGTAGATAACATAAGAGGTTATGGAATGATGGGTGGAATAGATATGAAACTAAATACAAAACCTGGTAAGGCTGGATATGAAACTTTTAAATCATGTTATGAAGCAGGTGTAAACTTTAAAGCAACAGGTGATTGTTTAATCATTGCTCCACAATTTATATGTGAAAAAAAACACATTGATGAGATTATTGATAAATTAAGAACAGGTATCATTAACTATCAAAAGAACCAAAAGAACTAGTTAGTTTATATTTTACATATCTATAATAACACAGAGAGAGATAATGCGGATAGGCGTACCTAAAGAAATAAAACCTCAAGAAAATAGAATTGGGTTAACACCTGAAAGTGTAAAAACTTTAGTATCTGAAGGTCACGAAGTTTTAGTTGAAAATAATGGTGGTTTTGAAGCTGGTTTTGATAATGATCAATATACAAAAGCTGGTGCTAAAATAGCTAGTAATGCAGCTGACATTTTTAATGATGCTGAAATAATTGTTAAAGTAAAAGAGCCTCAAAAGGTTGAAGTAGATATGATAAGAGAAAATCAAATTATTTATACTTATCTTCATTTAGCTGCTGCAAAAGAACTTACAGAGGGATTAATTAAATCTAAAAGTATTAATATTGCTTATGAAACTGTTACTGATGATAATGGTAGACTTCCTTTGCTTGCACCTATGAGTGCTGTTGCAGGACGAATGTCTGTTCAAGCAGGAGCACATTGTTTAGAAAAAAATCAAAAAGGTAGAGGTCTTTTATTAGGAGGTGCACCAGGAGTAACTGGTGGAACAGTTGTTATTTTAGGTGGTGGAGTAGTTGGGGAAAATGCTGCAGTTATAGCGACAGGGATGCAAGCTAAAGTTCATATAGTTGATAAATCAGAAGCAAGACTCAATCAATTAGTTGAAATGTTTGGTGATAAAATTATTCCTGAACAAAGTGATAAAATAGATTTAAATAATTTAATTGCAGAAGCAGATCTAGTAGTTGGGGGTGTACTTATACCTGGAGCTGAAGCACCAAAATTAGTTACAAAAGATATGTTAAAATTAATGAAAAGAGGTTCTGTAATAGTTGATGTAGCAATAGACCAAGGAGGGTGTGTTGAAACTAGCAAACCAACAACTCATGGTGACCCAACTTACATAGTTGATGATGTTGTTCATTATTGTGTAGCAAATATGCCTGGTGGAGTTCCTAGAACTTCAACATTAGCTTTAAATAAAGCAACACTTCCTTTTTTAGTAAAATTAGCAAACAAAGGTTTCCAAAAAGCTTTAGGGGAAGATAAAAACTTTTTAGCAGGATTAAATGTTCATAAAGGCCATGTGACTTATAAAGCAGTTGCAGATGTATTTGGACACGAATATCTTGATCCTGGAGAAGCTATCAAAAATTAATTAAATGGAAAAAAAACTACCAAATAGCACTAAGGTTGTTGTTATTGGAGGTGGTGTAGTAGGTTGTTCTGTTGCTTATCACTTAGCTAAATTTGGTTGGAAAGATACAATTCTTTTAGAAAGAGATCAGCTAACATCAGGAACAACTTGGCACGCAGCAGGATTGGTTAGTCAACTAGGTCCAACAGCTGCAATAACTAAGATAAGAAAATATACATTAGATTTATATAAAAAACTTGAAAAGGAAGTTGATCATTCTGCGGGTTTAAGATTAAACGGCGCCCTTTCAATTGCTCAAAATAAAGGAAGATGGCAAGAACTTCAAAGACAAGCAACTACGGCACAACTTTATGATGTTGATGTAAGAATTTTAGATAAAAATCAAATTAAAAAAGATTATCCAATTATTAATACTGATGAAGTCATTGGTGGAATTTTAATGCCTGGAGATGGTGCTGCTGATCCATCAGGTGTTACTCATATGTTGGCTAAAGCTGCAAGAAAAGAGGGAGCACAAATTTTTGAAAAATCTCCAGTAGATGAAATTTTAACTAAGAATGGAAAAATCTCAGGAGTAAAAGTTAATGGTCAAGAAATTGAATGTGAATATATTGTTTTAGCATCTGGAATGTGGTCAAGACAAATTGGAGAAAAAGCTGGAGTAAGTATCCCACTTTATCCTGCTGAACACTTTTATATTATTACTGAACCAATAGAAAATTTGTCTAAAACATTACCTGTAATTAGAGACTTTGATAATCGAACTTATATTAAAGAAGATGCAGGTAAAATATTAGTTGGTATTTTTGAGGGAAATTCTATTCCCGCTTGGGATAAGACAAACAAAGTACCAGAAGATTTTTCTTTTGGTGAGTTTCAAGAGAATTTTGAACATTTTGAACCTTATTTAGCCTCTGCTATTAAAAGATTTCCAGTTTTAGAGTCTGCTGGTATTAGAAAATTCTTTTCAGGACCAGAGTCTTTTACACCTGATACAAATACATTATTAGGAGAAGTGCCAGAAGTTAAAAACTTTTTTGTTTGTTGTGGGTTAAATAGTATTGGTATAGGGAGTGGAGGAGGTGTTGGTAAAGTTACCGCAGAATGGTTAATGACTGGCCATATCAATGAAGATATTTTTAGCTACGATATAAAAAGATTTCAAAAATTTCATTCAGAATTGGGTTTTATTAAAAAAAGGATTACAGAGACCTTAGGGGATTTATATGGAATGCATTGGCCATTCAAGCAACATAAAACCTCTAGAAATATTAAAACTTTACCTCACCATGATAATCTAAAAAGCTTTGGTGCATGTTTTGGTGTTTCAGGTGGCTATGAAAGACCTATGTGGTTTGCTTTGGATGGGGAAAAAGCTGAGTACGAATATAGTTACAATTATCAAAGCTGGTATCCATCTGCTGAATATGAAACAAATAATACAGTTAAAAATGTTGGTTTGTTTGATTTAACTCCTTTTTCTAAGTTTGAAATAAAATCAGATAAAGCACATCAAGAATTACAGAAAATTTGTACTGCAAACATTAAAAATGAACCTGGTAAATGTGTTTATACACATATGTTAAACCCTGATGGTGGAATAGAGACAGATTTAACAGTTGTATGTATTGATAAAAATCATTTTAGAATAATAAGTTCTGCAGCAACAAGAGAGAGAGATAAATTTCATATTAACAAACATCTTTCAAAAAATGTTGAATTAAAAGATATTACAGATGATTTATGTGTGTTTGGTTTGTTTGGTCCAAAAAGTAGAGATTTACTTAAAACATTAAGCGAAGATAATTTTGAAAATGATCAATTTAAATTTGGATTTGCAAAGTTTATTACAATTGATGGGGTTAAAATCTGGACACAAAGATTATCTTATGTAGGTGAATTAGGCTATGAGCTATATGTAGATCTTAAAGATGCAAAAAAAATATACGAATTACTTATAGAAAAAGGTAAAGATTTTAATCTTTCTAATTGTGGAATGCATGCAATGGATATTATGCGAATGGAAAGTGGATTTTTACATTGGGGACATGATATTTCCCCCGAAGAGAACCAGTATCAAGCAGGTTTAGCTTTTACTATTAGCAATAAAAAAGATGTAGATTTTATAGGTAAACAAGCTCTTGAAAAAATTAAACAAGATAAAGTTAAAACTAGATTTTCAATGTTTACTTTAAAAGAAAGTGAACCTGGAAAACCATTATTACTTCATGATGAACCTATCTATATTGATGAAAAAATTATAGGAAGATCAACATCTGGAAACTATTCATTTAATTTTAAAAAGAATTTAGTATTTGGATATATCGATAATGATTTTTCCAATGAAGAACTTCAAAATAAAAACTTATTTATTGAGGTAGAAAAAAAGAAATATTCAATAGAAATAATCAACAAACCTTTAAAACAAACAAATTTTAAAAATAATTAATTTTTATTTTTTAAAAGAAAAACAAATATAAATCCAGTTATATACATTGTTAATCCATAAGCGGCGGTTGGAGTTATATATAAAATATCAGTACCAAATATTTGAGTTGAAACAAATATTGCTAATGTACCATTTTGTAGACCACATTCTAAAGCAATACATTTCATTTGTTTAATTCCTGAGGCAAAAGATTTTGCAAGATAATAAGCAGTAATCATCATTGTTATATTAAGAACTAAAGCAATTAGACCAGCTTGTTTAAAGAAACTAATAAAGTTTTCCCTTTCTTCATAAAATGCTGCTATGAAAAAAATAATAAACAAAACGATATTAAGTTTGTTAAATATTTGAGTTTTTGAAGCCACAAAGTTTTCAGCAAATTTTCTTATAATCATTCCCAAGACAACTGGAACCGTTACAACTAAAAACATCTTAAGTGCTATACCAGTCATTGAAATATTTTGAGAAATATTTGTAATTCCAAATAAATCAGCAGATGTAAAAATTATAAGAGGAACTGTAATAATAGAAATTAAACTAATTATAGCTGTTAAAGTAATAGATAAAGCGACATCTCCATTGGCAAATTTAGTTAATATATTTGATGTAACTCCACCTGGTGCAGCAGCAATAATCATAACTCCAATAGCAATTTCAGGCGGTGTTTTTAAAATAATAATTAATAAGTAAGCAACTAACGGAAGAATTATTAATTGAGAAAAAAAACCTACAAAAAAATCTTTTGGAGTTTTTAATACTCTCGTAAAATCTTCAATTTTTAAACCTAAACCCAAACCCAACATTATTAATGCGAGTATGATAGGTGCTATTTTTGTTACTACATCCATCGACCCCTTTAATGAAATAAATAATTTATAATGAATATATTTAAAATTTTTTAAAAAAAAAGAATTTTATGAAATTGTCAAAAGATTAAGAACTTTTCTAATGAATTTAGCTTTATTTTTGAAAATTAATTTTTGATATGGCAAAACTCTTCGAACATTAAAACCTGTTAAAATATATTGTTTTTTTTCATTTAATCTTAAAAAATCATTTTTTATTAAAAACTTACATTTTCTAATTACTGTTGCTCGAGGGATTCCAGTCATATCAGAAACAGACATTGCACTAACACCGTTACTTCTAGCTTTATCACCTCTTATTAACTCTTCGTTAAATGTATTATAATCACCTGTAAATAGTTCTTTCTGAAAATCCATATAGTCATGTGTTTGATTGGAGCCGTTCCTTTTATTTAAGGTTACGGAATAATTAAAAGCTTGGTTCATACAAACTGTTCCCCAAACGTGAAATGTTGTTAAGTCCTCAAACATATCATGATATCCAATAATCATTGGAATTTGCATCCTATAAAACCATCTCCAACAAATAGAGAAATTTTTCTTTAACACATTTTCAATCGTTTTTACTTCAAGTTTTTTGGAATAAAGTTTTTCTTTAGCAAGTATTTCTGAGATTTTCAAAATATAACCAGCTGTATATTTCATTTGGTTTTCAGGTTTAATAAAAGTAAATGACCTTCGATCAATTATAATTTGTTTTTTCTGTCTTTTAAGAACTCCTAATTTTTCAAGTTCTAAAACTTTTCTTCTAACAGTTTCTTTTGGTAGTTGAAGTTTTTCACATAACTCTGTGATACTAAATTTATCTATTTGTAGAAAATTTTTTGAATAATATTGCTCATACGATAATTTAATATTCATCTGATCATAAAACTGTAAAGTTTTTTCAACTAAAGAAATGATAATCATATATTTATAATGATCCTTGAAAGCTTGATAAACTGCATTCATCCACCTCCACTGATGATTGATCCAATCTTTTCCTAATTGATCATAGTTGGCCATCATATGATTATAAACCTGCTCATCGTTTAGAACTTTTGAAAAATCTATTTGTTGTAAATTCATAATTGTATAAATGAGATTTGAAACCCAAAATGGACATGTGTCAACCATATTATGACCCAGTATGAACTTTTACAAAATTGTTAAGTATCTATTTTGTTGGTTAAATGTAATCATGAGTGATAAAGGCTTTGCAGATAATAAAACTAGTATCGAGACCCCAAATGATATTGGAGTTGCTGAAAAGCCTTTATCAAATCAAACTATTTCTGGAAGAGTGGATATTAACGTTCTTAAGTCAAAACTACAAGAGAGTGAAAGCAAAGAATTAAAAAAAAATATTTCTATTCTTGTAGTATTAATTCTGGGACTAGGAGTTATGGGAATTTACTTATCTTTATGATTTCATTTGCAAAAATATATATCAGGTGGTTTAATACAACTGTGAAAAAAACTGGTTCAAGCGTAAAAGATAAAATAGTTTCTAAATACTTTGAAACTACTACAGTAAAATACCAACCCAAGAGAAGTGACATTAATGTTCTATTGAATAGAATAAAGGTTAACAAAAAAAGTGAGTCTAGAAAAAAATTATATTTTTCAGCTGCAGCTTCAACGGGAATTCTTCTTTTTGGACTAATAATTTTTTAATAAATTAAGCCTTTAAAACTTCATTATACCTCAAATAAAAAAAAGTGTTGAAACACAATCTTGTATAACTATAAAGTTTTATTAATATATGAAACAACC
Organism: Pelagibacterales bacterium SAG-MED47; assembly: GCA_014653355.1. Lineage (GTDB taxonomy): Bacteria > Pseudomonadota > Alphaproteobacteria > Pelagibacterales > Pelagibacteraceae > Pelagibacter. Next base: position 39,983 of record JACWEO010000008.1, read on the forward strand.
TTTAATATATATAGCTACAACGACCATTAACCCGCCCACTAAAGCTCTTAAAAATTTTGCTAAAAATAAAAATTGTAAATTAATAGTTGCATTGGATAAAAAATCGAAAAAATTTAACCTTAAAGATTCTGTTATCTTATCTACAAAGTATCAAGAAAAAAAATGGCCCAAACTATCAAAGCTAATTGGTTGGAATTGTATTCAAAGAAGAAACTTTGCAATCTTAGAAGCTTATGAAAGAGGTGCGCAAATAATAGGTCTGATAGATGATGACAATATTCCATATTCTAACTGGTTTAAAAATATATATGTAAATAAAAATTTTAAATGTGATGAAATAAAAATTAATAAACCAATTTTTGACCCAGTTGGATATACCAATTATTCTAATCTATGGCATAGGGGAATGCCATTAGAGTATGTTAATGGTAGAAAATATTTAAAATTAAAAAAATCAAATATTAAACCAGATGTACAAGCAAATTTTTGGAATGGCGATCCAGATATTGATGCAGTTTGTAGAATGGTACTAAAACCACAATGTAATTTTAAAAAAAATAAATTTCCTTTTTTTTCAAATAAAATTTCTGTTTTTAATTCACAAAATACTTTAATTACTAGAAAAGTTGTAAAAGATTATTTTTTATTTCCACACATCGGTAGAATGGATGATATTTGGGCTTCGTTTTATGTTACGTCAAAAAAATATAGAATTGTTTATAATGAACCAACCGTCTATCAACAAAGAAATGCTCATAACTTATTAAAAGATTTTAAAGATGAGTATATAGGTTATGCCAATTCTTCAAGTTTAGTTGAGAGCTTAAAAAAAAACCCTGAAAATATATATAATTTTTTACCTAAGAGAAGCGCACAAGCTTTTGATGAATGGAAAAAATTAACTAGGTAGCTATTCTATAATTTAAATATAAAATTGTTCAATGAGTCTAGAAAATATTAAAAATGATTATTTTGAATTTGTGATTGGTATTACAGTAAAAAAAGAGAATGAAATTGATAATTTTGTTAACGAATTATTTAATCACTTACCAGAAAAAGTACTTATAGTTTTATTTTTTGACAGTTCTAGAGATTTATCTACTTTTAAAAAATCAGAAGAGCTCGCTAAAGATAAAAAAAATATTTTAATTATTTATGATGATAAAACCAAAAACTTAGCTGATGCTTATTTTAGATTATATAAATTTTGTTCCAACCTTAATACAAAATGGGTAATTTCTATGAACGCTGGTTGGAGGCACAAACCTGAGGATTTGATAAAATTTGTTAATTTGTCCGATAAAGAGAATATAGATTGTGTTTGGGGGTATAGAGAAAAAGCAAATAATAAGCATCATATACTCAGAAAATTGATAAGTTATTTTGGGGGAGTGATAAGTGATATATTTCTCAATATTAAAATAAAGGACCTTACTTCAGGTTTTTACATGATTAGAACGAGTGTTTTAAAAGCAGAACTTTTAAAAAAAAATCATTTTATTTCTAAATTTCATTTTTTTGATACTGAGCTTAAATTTTATTTAAAAAACTATTCTTTTGAACAAGTAAAAATAATCTATAAAACACCCAATAACTCATTACCTTTTAAAATTATTCTAGACTCGCTTAAAGTACTGATTTATCTTTTTATAAAGCGTGTCAATTGAAATACTTGATTGCACAAAAAATAAAATCTATTATAAATCAACGATAATTTAATGGCGGGGTAGCTCAGTTGGTTAGAGCGCAGGACTCATAAGCCTGAGGTCAGTGGTTCGATCCCACTTCCCGCTACCATTTTAATAAAAAATTTTTGCATTAATGACACAAAAACAAATAATAATTAAAAACCTCTCTAAGGTTTATGACAATGGCTTTAAAGCCCTAAAAAATATAAATTTAGATATTAGAAAAGGAGAAATTTTTGCAATGCTTGGACCTAATGGTGCGGGCAAGACGACATTAATAAGTATTATTTGTGGAATCGTTACTCCAACATCAGGAAAAGTTACAGTAGATAGTTTTGATATAATAGATGACTATAGGGAAACTCGCTCAAGAATAGGAATAGTTCCACAGGAATTAACCTTAGAACAATTTGAAACAGTCTTTAATAATGTATCATACACAAGGGGACTTTATGGAAAAAAACCAAACCCAGAGCAAATAGAAAAAATTTTAAAACGTTTAAGTTTGTGGGATAAAAAAAATCTTATTCTTAGACAACTATCAGGAGGAATGAAAAGGAGAGTTTTAATTGCAAAAGCCTTGTCTCATGAACCAAATATATTATTTCTAGATGAGCCAACTGCAGGTGTTGATGTTGAATTAAGACAAGATATGTGGAAAGTAGTCGAGTCTTTAAGGGATACGGGTGTTACAATAATATTAACAACACATTATATTGAAGAAGCAGAAGCAATTGCTGACCGTGTAGGAGTTATTAATCAAGGTGAAATTATAATAGTTGAGCAAACTGATGAGCTACTAAAAAAAATGGGTCATAAAAAACTGACCGTAGAGCTTCAAGAGGAAATATTAGATATTCCTAAAACTCTTGATAAATATAATCTTACTTTAGGGAAAAATAAAATGTCAGTTGATTATATTTATAGTGTTAAAGAAAAACAAACTGGGATTACTAATCTATTACAAGACTTAAAAGATTCAGGATTAAAACTCAGAGATTTAAAAACAGAACAAAGTACATTGGAAAAAATATTTGTAAATTTAGTAAAAGAAAATAATGAAATTTAATTATCAGGGTTTTAGAGCAATTTATTTACATGAGATGGATCGTTTTAGAAGAACATTGTTACAATCTCTTATATCACCAGTCCTATCTACTTCATTGTACTTTATTGTATTTGGATCCGTTATAGGATCATATGTAGAAAACATTGATGGAATAAGTTATGGGTCATATATAGTTCCTGGACTTTTAATGTTAACCCTTTTGACACAATCAATTAGTAACACTTCATTTGGAATTTTTTTCCCGAAATTCAATGGCACAATTTATGAAATCTTAGCAGCACCAATCTCAACCTTTGAAACAGTGTTAGCTTTTGTAGGTGCAGGAGCTACAAAGACTTTAATTGTAGGTATTGTAATTTTTATTACTTCTACTTTTTTTGTTGAAGTATATGTTGAAAAACCTTTTTTATTGATTTTATTGTTAATATTAGTGGCTTTTACTTTTGCTTTATTTGGTTTTTTAATTGGATTAATGAGTTCGAATTTTGAGCAATTATCAGTTATTCCAACACTAGTTATTACGCCTATGGTTTTTTTAGGCGGAAGTTTGTATTCTTTAGATATGTTGCCTCCATTCTGGCAAACTGTAACTTATTTTAATCCAGTAGTTTATTTAATTAATGGTTTAAGATTTGCTTTTTATGGAGTATCAGATTTTAATATTTGGATTAGTATTACCTCAATGATTTTATTCTTAATTATTTGTGTAGTTACAGTAACTCTAATTTTAAGAAAAGGATATAATATAAAATCTTAACTTGAAGCAATTTTTTTCTTAGGATCATAAAACGGTTTTTCAATTATTTTTGACTTTACCTCTTTATCATTTATTCTGACTACTAATTCATTCCCAATTTTTGAAAATTTTATATCAACTATTGCAAGAGCAATATTTTTTTTTAGTCTTGGTGAGTAGACGGCTGAAGTGACTTTACCAACAATAACTCCATTGTTATGAATTGACCAAAAAGATGTATTGGGTCCTTCTAAAGGTTTACAGTCTATTTCTAAACCAACTTGTTTTCTTTTAATTCCATATTTTTTGATTTTTTTAAGTGCCTCTTTTCCAATAAAGTTAATTTTGCTATCTAAATTAACAAGTCTCTCTAGACCAAGTTCATAAGGGTTAGTGTTAATATCAGCATCAGCATGATAAGAAAGCATTCCACCTTCAATTCTTCTGATAGAGGAAGTATGGCCTGGTTCAAGACCATATTCTTTACCAGCTTTCATTATTTTCTCATAAAGTTCGTTTCCCTTAGCACCATCTCTTAAAAATATTTCATATCCAAATTCACTGGACCAACCAGTTCTTGATACAATTAATGGAATTCCATCTAACTCATATTCTCTGAACCAATAATATTTTAGTTTTTTTATATCTTCACCAAACAGCTTGACCATTATCTCTGCTGAAGTAGGTCCTTGTAGTTGTAGTGGAGATACATCTGGTTCATTAATTCTAACATTTAAACCTGAATTGACTGCAACACCCTGCGCCCATAATAAAACATCACTATCCGCAAGTGATAACCAAAAATGATTTTCTGCTAGTCTTAAAAGCACTGGATCATTAATTATTCCACCATTATCATTTACAATTAATACGTATTTACATTGGCCAATTGAAAATTTTGTAAGGTCTCTAGGGGTGAGTAATTGGATGAATTTATAGGCATCTGGACCAGTAATTTCTACTTGTCTTTCAACAGCAACATCGCAAAGAATTGCTTTTTCAATTAAATTCCAAAAATTTTTTTCAGGGCTTCCAAAATCCCTTGGAATGTACATATGATTATATACGGAAAAACCTGTTGCTCCCCATTTAACAGTTGAGTCAAAATAAGGAGATTTTCTTATTTGAGTACCAAATCCAAAATTTTTATTTACCATAATGGCTAATAACATACACCATCTAGATTACAAAGAAATTCATTATACAGATAAGTAAAATTACTGACCCATTCTTGGGTCAGTTAACTTATTATTCAAGAGGATTATTTTTTAAAATTGTTCTGACTCTGTAGAACCTGCCATTGCTGTTGTAGAGCTCTTTCCGCTACTGATAGTATTAGAAACCGCGTCGAAGTAGGATGTACCAACTTCTCTTTGATGTTTGACACTTGTGTAGCCATCCTTCTCACGAGCAAATTCTTGTTCTTGTATTTTTGAATAAGCAGACATACCTTCCTTTTTATATTTCTCAGCAAGCTCAAAAATTGCAATATTTTGAGTATGAAATCCAGCTAGAGTAATAAATTGAAATTTATAACCCATCGCACTAATTTTCTCTTGAAAAGAAGCTATTTCAGCATCTGACAAATGTTTTTTCCAATTAAATGAAGGTGAACAGTTATAGGCTAGAAGTTTACCAGGAAATTTTTCATGAATCGCTTCGGCAAATTTTTTGGCTTCTTCTAGGTTTGGAGTTGCTGTTTCACACCAAATTAAATCTGAATAAGGGGCATAAGCTAAACCTCTCGAAATTGCTTGCTCAATTCCTGCTTTAACATAATAAAATCCTTCAGGTGATCTTTCACCCGTCATAAATGGTTTATCGTTTTCATCATGATCATTTGTAATTAATTTTGCAGCATTAGCATCAGTCCTTGCTAAAATAATTAATGGAACGTCTGCAATGTCAGCAGCTAATCTAGCGGCCTTTAAGTTTTTAATCATTGTCCCAGTTGGAACAAGAACTTTTCCTCCCATATGTCCACATTTTTTTTCACTTGCTAACTGATCTTCAAAATGAACTCCAGCAGCACCAGCTTTAATAAATTTTTTTGCTAGTTCAAATACATTTAATGGTCCACCAAAACCTGCTTCACCATCTGCAATAATTGGCAACATGTAATCTACTCTTTTTTCTTTTTTCATATCACCATCTTTAAGTTCCATATGTTGAATTTGGTCTGCCCTGATTAAAGCATTATTCATTGATTCAACTAATTTTGGAGCACTGTCATAAGGATATAGAGATTGATCAGGATACATTTCTCCTGCACTATTAGCATCAGCTGCAACTTGCCAACCACTTAAATAAATTGCTTTCAGTCCAGCTTTTGCATGTTGAACCGCATGATTTCCTGAAAGTGAACCTAAAGTATTTACGTAGTTTTCGGTGTTTAATAATTTCCACAATTTGACTGATTGTTGTTTGCAAAGAGAATATTCTATTTTAATAGAACCTCTAAGTCTTTCAACATCCTCATCGGTATAATCTCTTTTAATCCCAGCAAATCTTTTTAAGTCGTATGAAATATTTTCGGCACTCATTATTGGTGTCCCTTGAGGTTAAATGTTGTTATTTAAGAAATGAATTAAGTTGAACTGAAAAAACTAGTTTGATTCGTTTAGGGTATCAACTAGATCATTCATTCCACTTGAACCCCAATCACAATGATCATCTCTCATGTAAATACCTTTGCTATTATGTCTAGCAAGGTCTTCATGTCTTATGATTTGAGCTTCATTTTCAATGTTTTTTAATTTTTCGTCCATGTAAACTTTATAATTTACAAAATTTACAAAATCTATAAAAAAGAATAAAAGTGTTGTAAATCAATAAAAAAAGTTGTAAAAATAAATTGACAAAATTTACAAATAGAAAATATGAGTCAACTAAATCTTAAAATAGGTCCAAAAATAAAGGCTTTTAGAAGACAATTAGGTCTTCAAGCCAATAAACTTGCTGAAGAATTAGGTATTTCTCCCAGTTATTTGAACTTAATTGAGGGTGGAAAAAGGAAAATTGATGGGGATCTTTTATTAAAAATTTGTGAAAAGTTAAATATTGAACTTTCACAACTAACTTCAAAAACTGATCTAAATTTAGAAAATACTTTATCTGAAATTTTGGATGATGAATTATTTGAGGATTTAGACATTCTGGGTCCAGAAGTAAAAGATCTTGTTGGAACAAATCCAAAAATTGGAAAAGCAATTGTAAGATTAGGAGATATCTTAAAAAAGAAAGATCATGAATTAGTAAATAAAATCGAAAAAATGTCCGGTAAGATTGTTGATAATAGGAAAAACTCTTTTCCTGGGGAAGTTATTTCTGATTTTTTACAAGATAATAAAAACTATTTTCCAAAGTTAGAAGATTTTGCTAATAAAGTTTTCGAAAAGGTCCAAAAAAATAATCGAACTAGGTATATTGCTCTATGTGAATATCTAGGTTCAGAGTATGGAATAAATGTTAAAGATGTAATTCCTGAGGAAGACAAACCTTTTTCAAAAATTTTTAATAAAAATAAGAAAGAACTTTTGTTAAGTGATTATAGTTCTTTAGAGACAAAAAAACTTCATGCAGCAGCACAAATAGCTCAAGTAGGAGCTAATAAAGAAATTGAAGAATATCTGTCTAAATTTACCTTCCCTTCAGAAGAGTCAAAAAAATTAACAAAAGTTGCTTTATTAAATTATTGCGGCGCTGCAATCTTAATGCCTTATAAGCCTTTTCATTCGGAATGTAAGAAACTTAAATATGATTTAGAACTTTTACAAAATACATTTGCAACTTCTTTTGAACAAGTTGCCCACAGAGTTACGTGCCTTCAGGATCCAAAATTACCAGGAATTCCATTTCATTTTTTAAGAGTAGATATGGCTGGAAATATTTCAAAACGATTTTCTTTATCAGGAATAGAAATTCCAAGATATGGAGGAGCATGTCCGAGATGGAATGTTTATTCAGCTTTAACAAGACCAGGGGTAATTCAAGCCGCAGTAAGTAAAATGACAAATGGTGAGAAGTATGTCTGTATTGCTAGAACAGTTGAAAAAGGTATTGGAAGATTTGGCCAATCAAAAAGTATTCTATCAATTGGACTAGGTTGTGAGGCAAAATACGCAAAAGATTTTGTATATACTGAGAATATAAATATCAATGATAAGTCTACAGAAATACCAATTGGTGTTTCATGTAGAACCTGTGATAGGTTGGACTGTTCACAGAGGGCATTTCCTCCTCTACATAAGAAGTTTGATGTTGATATAAATTCAAGAGGTGTTTCAGTTTACGTTGGAGATAAAAGTTAAGGATTACAAAATTTATGCTAAAATTTATTATTCCAGCCGTCATTGTTTTTTTGATTGTTCTATTTTGGGAAAAAATAAATGAAGCAATTTATAAAAAATTTAAAATTAAAATAAACTATTTTGTTATAACTGTTTTCTTGCTAATTTTAGGAGTAATATTTATATTATTGTATTACTAATCTTTATGAAAATACTAACAAATTTCTTGCAAATTGATCATAACTCAATTGAAGAAAAATCATATAATATGTCATTTTTTATTTAAAAATATTGATAGTGTAAATAATGAAAGAATTATTAAAAAGTGTAAAAGAAAAATTAGCTTCTAAATATTATAAAAACGGGACATCAAAAAGTATTAAGAAATTTAAACCACGATTAAAGGCTCGTATAAGAAAAAATAAACAAATTTTAAATAAAAAAGTCGATAATTTTTTTTACTGGATTAAAGGCGCAACGCTAGTAGAATTGAAAGAATGTAATACTGATGAAGATCCTGTAAGACCAGAGCTAGATATTATTTTTAGAAGAAGTCATGGAAGAAAAATATATGGTGTTAAATATATGGGTGAAATACATGCTGTAATGTGTTTTGCTTACACAAACCACATTCCAAAAAATGTTGAAGAATTAGATAAATTTAGTCAGGATGCTTTTTTACAAAGTACTTTAAGAGGTCAAAATGTTGGTCAAATTGCAATTGCCTATACCGTTTGGTCAAAAAAAAAAGGTGGGGGGAAGTTGATTGTTAAAGAAGTTTATAAAAAAATAAAAAAATCAAATCATTTAAATAGATTAGTAACATTATCTCCCTTAACAGACATGGCAACTAAATTTCACACTAAAAATGGCGCAAAACTTTTACAAATTAATGAAACAACTCAGAATTTTGAGTATCAAGTAGAAAAAAAATAAATAATAGTCAGTAATGACAAAAATTAATTTGAATTATCCAACCACTATGTGGATTGGAGAGAATCGTACTACAGATGGTAATCCAAAAAAATTAACTTTATTCGATATGAAAAGTATGTATCAACATAGTTTTTCAGGTGACATGTTATTTAATGAATAATTTAAATATTTTAATTGTTGAGGGTAATTTGAGAGAAGAAAACAAGAATTTCTCAAAAGTTGGAATTCAAACTCATACAGAAAGTCTCAAAGAAAGTCTGAATTATTTTTCAAAAGATTTGAATTTTGATGTCGTAAATCCTTCATCAGATGAAGATTTAGAATCTATTAAATCTAAACTACCAAGTTACCATGGTTTAATTTGGGGAGGTAGCAGTCTTAATATTTATAATGATACACCTGAAATAAGAAATCAAATTACATTTATGAAAGAGTGTCAAAATAAAGTAAAAAAAATTTTAGCTATATGTTGGGGTATGCAAGTTGCAGTAACAGCAGCAGGAGGTCAGGTCAAAAAAGCAAATGCCTCACACATTGGTATCGCAAATGAAATAACAGTAAATGACAAAGGTTTAAAACACCCAATTTACAAAAATAAAAAAAAAATATTTAATTCTCCTGCATTTAATTTTGATGAGGTAGTAACTTTACCCAAAAATGCTGTTTGTTTAGCATCAAATAAAATCAACAAGATACAGAGTTTATATTTTGAGGTTAATAATTCAAAAATTTGGGGGTTGCAGTATCATCCAGAAATTAATTATGAAAAAATGATAAGTTTAATAGAATTTAGAAAAGGTAGATTAATTACAAGCAGAAAAGTATTTAAAGATGAAAAAGAAATTCAAGATCACATTTCACTAATTAAAAAAGAAATAAAAGTATCAAACAAAGAAATTAGAATGCTTGAATTAAAAAACTGGCTCAATTCAATTAATTTAGATTAAAAGACATATTTAATTTTTCCTAAACTTTTTAAAAGAAAAATTTTTTGGCCTTTGTCTTTTTTTAAATTTTTTCTTCCCTTTAAATTTAAATTTTTTATTCAAAACTTTTGTTGTGTCATTTGAAGGTTTTTTATCAAAATAATTTGGATTATTTGTAAAACCGAATTTTTTCTTTTTATTCTTAAAACTAAATTTTTTAGATTTATCTTTTTTATAAAAATTTTTATTATCCTTAAAGCTTGGTTCTTTAGAACCAAAAATCTTCTTGTATTTGAACTTTCTTTTTTTATTAAAACTTTTATTAGATTTTTTCCTACTTTCGGAATTTCTTTTTTGTTTATCTTTTAAGGTTTTAAAATTTGGATCAATTAATCTACTTATAGAATTCCACATCGATCTATCATTTTGTGTTAGGAATGTTAAAGCAGAACCTTCTTTACCAGCTCTTCCAGTTCTACCAATTCTATGAATATAATCTTCTGGTACTTGAGGAAGATCATAATTAATTACATGTTGTATTAATGGGATATCCAAACCTCTAGCCGCAACATCTGTTGCAATTAATATTCTACTTTTTCCATTCCTAAATCCGTTTATCACTCGATCTCGTTTACTCTGTCTCAAATTACCATGGATTGCATCTGCCGAGTGGCTGTCAAATTTCAATCGTTTGACAATTTTATCTGCACTGTGTTTAGTTTTTACAAAAACTAAAATTGAACCATTTCTTTCATTTAACTGATTGATAAGTTCGTGATACTTTTTATCCTGAGAAATTTGTAAAGTTTCTTGTTTTATTTTATCAATTGGAGTCGACAATGAACCCACAGCTATTCTTTCTGGATTTTTTAAATATTTTTCAGAAATCTTTAAAATATTATTAGGCAAAGTAGCAGAGAATAATAAAGTTTGATGATTTTTTGGAATAAACTTTAAAATTAATTCTATCTGGGGAGTGAAGCCCATATCTAACATCCGATCTGTTTCATCTAAAACTAGGTACGATACTTTAGATAAATTTAAACTTTGTCTTTTTAAATGGTCATTAATTCTTCCAGGTGTTCCAACAATAATACGTGCTCTTTTTTTTAATCTTTTAAGTTGCTTTTGCATACTCTCTCCACCAATCAGTAATGCGTTTCCAATTCCTATTTCTCTAACATTTAATTTTAAAACTGTTTGCATTACTTGACTTGCTAGTTCTCTTGTAGGGCAAATGATTAAAGCCATAGCATTTTTATCTAAAATTAATTTATTAATCATTGGAATGGTAAAAGCTAAAGTTTTACCAGTTCCTGTCTGAGCCGTTCCTAATATATCTCTTCCCATTAAACTAATAGGAATTGATTTACTTTGAATTGGAGTAGGGGTTTTAAAATCAGCAAATTTTATGGAATTTTTGAGTTTATTCTCTATGGGTAATTCATTGAAATTCATAATTAAGATATTAAAGTATTAAATTGCTTGCTTATATCTTTTTAAAGCAAATACAATGAATGATTTGATATATAAAGACTGGGTAAAAATGGACTATTGAGAATAACATTAAATTCATTTAAAATAAAAATATGCTCAATTATATCTTACCATTTATAATACTTATTTTAATAGTGGTCTTTATTCATGAATATGGACACTATTATTTTGCAAGAAAATATGGAGTAGGAGTTACAGATTTCTCTATCGGTTTTGGTAAAGAGATATTTGGTTGGAATGATAAGTATGGCACAAGATGGAAAATTTGTTGGATACCATTAGGAGGATATGTCAAGTTTTTTGGTGATCGAAATGTATTTTCTCAAGCTGATCAAGAAAAAATCCTTGAAAAGTATAATGAAGAAGATCGTCAAAAGTTATTTGTCTTAAAACCTTTATACCAAAGAGCTTTAATTGTTTTTGGAGGGCCTTTAGCAAATTTTTTATTAGCATTAGTTATTTTTTTTTCTATTTATACTTTTGTTGGTAAGGACTTTACTCCTGCAGTTATTAATGAGGTTCAAAAAGATAGTCCAGCTATGGTTGGAGGGTTAAAACAAAATGACATAATTTTGGAAATAGATGGAAATGAAGTAAAAAGTATTATGGAAGTCTCTAAATATATCATGATGTCTACTGATGATGCTATAGACTTTAAAGTAATGCGTTCTATTGATGAATTAATGTTAAAAATAAA
>JACWEO010000009.1 GCA_014653355.1 Pelagibacterales bacterium SAG-MED47
AAAGTCGTATCAAATACTTTTAATGAAGCTAAAGGTTCTATGTTTTTAGGAAGAGGATTTTCATATCCAATAGCTTTAGAAGGAGCTTTAAAATTAAAAGAACTCTCTTATGTACATGCTGAAGGTTATCCAGCAGGTGAAATGAAACATGGACCTTTAGCTTTAATAGAGGAGGGCTTGCCTGTTGTAGTATTAGCACCAAGAGATAATTATTATAAAAAAACTATTTCAAACATGCAGGAAGTAATTGCAAGAGGTGCTAAAGTTTTATTAATTACAAATAAAAGTAATGATGAAATAGTTTCAGAAAATATTTGGGAAACTATAGAGGTTGAGACTACAAATGAGGATCTCCTACCCTTTCTTTTAACAGTGCCTTTACAAAAATTAGCCTATTATTCAGCTCTTAAAAAAGGCTATGATATAGATAAACCCCGTAATTTAGCGAAATCTGTAACCGTTGAATAATTAGTAATCTCTGTTACAACAATCTTGAGTTGAATATGAAAAATTGGAAAGTAAATAGTTGGAGAAATTATCCTGTTAAGCACATACCTTCTTATGATGACGAGAAGGAACTTAACAGTGTACTAAATAAGTTAAAAACTTTTCCACCTCTGGTATTTGCTGGTGAGACTAGACATCTCAAAGAACAATTGGCAAAAGTTGTAGATGGAAAAGCATTTCTGCTTCAAGGAGGTGACTGTGCAGAAAGTTTTGCAGAATTTCATCCCGATAATATAAGAGATACTTTTAAAGTAATACTTCAAATGTCTTTAATACTAACTTATTCTGCTTCTTTACCAGTGGTTAAACTTGGAAGAATAGCTGGTCAATTTTCAAAACCCAGAAGTGCCCCCATGGAAAAACAAGGTAATAAAGAATTACCAAGTTATTTGGGTGATAATATTAATGCAATAGATTTTAATGAAAAAGCAAGAAGAGCCGATCCTAAAAGAATGTTCAAAGCCTATTCACAATCTGCTTCAACACTAAATTTATTAAGAGCCTTCTCTAAAGGAGGTTTTGCAGATTTAAATAAAGTTCATTTATGGAATTTAGATTATATTAAAAAAAGCCCTCAAGCTAAAAAATTTAAAGACTTAGAGGATAAGATAGCTGATGCTTTAGCTTTTATGGAAGCATGTGGGATTACTTCGGATTTTAACAATAGAATGTATACAGTAAATTTTTGGACTTCACATGAAGCATTACATTTACCATTTGAAGAGAGTATGACAAGGGTAGACTCCACAACAGGTGAATATCATGACACTTCAGCTCATTTTGTTTGGATCGGTGATAGAACTAGACAATTAGATGGAGGTCATGTTGAATTTTGTAAAGGTATAGAAAATCCAATAGGCATTAAATGTGGACCTACTTCAAAACCAGATGAGATAGCAAAAATTTGTGAAGTATTGAATCCTAAAAATGAAAAAGGTAAAATAACTTTAATTTCAAGATTTGGTCATCAAAATGTTGAGAAATTTTTACCTAAGTTAATTAGAGGAATTAAAAAAGAAGGATTAAATGTTGTGTGGTCATGTGATCCAATGCATGGAAATACAATTAAATCAACAACAGGTTTTAAGACCAGACCTTTTAATGATGTAGTTAATGAAGTAAAAAATGTTTTTGGTGTTCATCAATCAGAGGGTTCGTATGCTGGAGGTTTACATGTTGAGATGACTGGACAAAATGTTACAGAATGTACTGGGGGGGCCAGAAAAATATCTGATGCTGATTTATCTAGCAGATATCACACCCACTGTGATCCTAGATTAAATTCAGATCAAGCTTTAGAATTAGCTTTTTTAATTTCAGATGAGATTAAAAAGAATACCAGCTATTCTAAAAATGCTATTCAAGCGGCATCTTAAACCATTGTTTAAGTAGAATTAACTATTAAATATGTGAATATGAAAACTTCTGAAAAAATAAAATTTATATCCGACTGGATAAAAAATTATGTTGAAAAAATGCCTACTAAAGCTAGGTCATTAGTAGTAGGAATTTCTGGTGGTATAGACTCTTCCGTATCTAGTACTCTAAGTGCTATGACAGGTTTAAAAACTATAGTTCTAACTATGCCTATAAAACAAAAACCTAATCAACATGACTTAAGTTTAAAGCATCAAAATTGGTTAATTAAAAATTTTAAAAATGTAGAAGCTCACACAATTAGCCTCGATAACTTATTCGAAACATTTTCTTCTACTTTAAACAAGTTTAATAACGAACATGGATATGCTAATTCAAGAGCAAGATTGAGGATGACTACTCTTTATCAAGTTGCTGCTGCTAACAAAGGAATTGTTGTAGGTACAGGTAACAAAGTTGAGGATTTTGGAGTTGGATTTTATACGAAATATGGTGACGGTGGAGTTGATATCTCACCAATAGCTGATTGTAATAAGACTGAAGTTTGGGAGCTAGGCAAAGAATTAGGGATATTAAAAGAAATTATTGATGCTCCACCAACAGATGGTCTTTGGGATGATGGTCGAACTGACGAAGGCCAGCTTGGATTTAATTATCACGATCTCGAGGATGCAATGATAAATCCAAATTCACCTCATAAAGCAGAATACGAAAAAATTAGAAAACAAAACTTGCATAAAATGGACCCAATTCCGGTATGCAAAATTCCTAGTTAATCAATTAGATTAACAAATCATTAAATAAGGTATATTTCTTAATCAATTAATATGGATATTTTTTTAACAAATAATTTAACAAATAAAAAAGAAAAATTTATTCCAAAAAATGAAAAAAAAATTGGAATGTATGTTTGTGGCCCAACTGTTTATGATGATCCCCATATTGGTAATGGAAGACCACTAGTAATATTTGATATTCTTTTTAGATTACTTAAAGATAAATTTGAGTCTGTTACGTATGTACGTAATATAACAGATATAGATGATAAAATAATTAAATCATCTAAAGATCAAAAAATATCTGAAAAGGAATTAACTAATAAAATAATAAGTAGTTTCTTTGAAGATTGTAAATATCTAAGTTGTGAAGAACCAACCTACCAACCAAAAGCAACAGAACATATCGACTTAATGATTAAGATGATTAATGAATTAATAAATAAGGGTTATGCATATATAAATAAAGAACATGTTTATTTTGAAGTTAAAAAATTCTCTGATTATGGAAAACTTTCAAATAAAAATTTGAATGATTTGATATCTGGCTCAAGAGTAGAAGTGAGTGAAAATAAAAAAAGTTCTGAGGATTTTGTATTATGGAAACCCTCAAATAGTAACGAACCTTCATGGGACTCACCATGGGGAAAAGGTAGGCCAGGTTGGCACCTAGAATGTTCAGCCATGTCTAAAAAATTTCTTGGGGAAGAGTTCGATATTCATGGAGGAGGGATGGATTTAATTTTTCCTCATCATGAAAATGAAATTGCACAATCAAGATGTGCAAATGATACTAAATTTTTTGCAAAATATTGGATTCATAATGCTTTTATTACTATGTCAAATGAAAAAATGGCTAAATCTCAAGGTAATATTTTAAAAATTAAAGATTTTAGAAAGAAAATAAGTGGTCAGGTTTTAAGATTGGCATTAATGAGTGCTCATTATAAACAGCCTCTTGATTGGAACGATAAGTTATTAAATGATTGTCAAGCTACTTTAGATAAATGGTACCGACTTTATGCTTTAAACATTAAAATAATAAGGGTTCCTTCGGAAATTTTAAAACCTTTATATCAGGATCTAAATACACCTGGATATATTGCTAATTTACATAAGTTATATGAAAAAGCTAACAAAGGTGAAGATAAAGATTTGTTTGTATCAGCATGTAGATTTATTGGTTTATTAAATGAAGATAAAGAACAATGGGAAAATTATAGAAAGAATAAAGCTTCAATTTCTGAAAATGAGATAAAAGACAAAATTAAATTAAGAAATAAAGCAAGAGAAAATAAAGATTTTAATGAAGCAGATAAAATCAGAAATGAATTATTTGATAAAGGTGTTTTAATAGAGGATGAAAATGGTAAAACGATTTGGAAATTTAAATGAGTAAAGAAAGATTATATATATTTGATACGACTTTGAGAGATGGAGCTCAAACACAAGGTGTAGATTTTTCAATTAAAGATAAAGAGAAAATTGCCTTATCACTTGATGCCCTTGGTGTTGATTACATAGAGGGAGGTTGGCCTGGAGCAAATCCAACAGATACAGAATTTTTTCAAAAGAAACACAATTTTAAAAATGCCAAACTTACTTCATTTGGAATGACAAAAAAAACTGGACATAGTGCAGATAATGATAATGGTTTGTCTGCAATATTAAACTCAAATACCTCTGCAGTTTGTTTAGTTGGAAAATCTTGGGATTTCCATGTCGATATTGCATTGGGTATATCTAATGAAGAAAATCTGGAAAATATTAGTGAAAGTGCAAAACATTTTATAAAAAAGAAAAAAGAGTTCATGTTTGATGCAGAACATTTTTTTGATGGATATAAAGCTAATCCTGAGTATGCAATAAAATGTATTAAAGCTGCTTACGACCAAGGAGCAAGATGGATTGTTTTATGTGATACAAATGGTGGAACACTTCCGCATGAAATTATAAAAATAGTTTCAGATGTTACAAAAGTTGTTCCAGGTAAAAATTTAGGAATCCATGCTCATAATGATACTGGAAATGCCGTTGCAAATACACTCGCAGCAGTTTTATCTGGTGTAAGACAAGTTCAAGGAACAATTAATGGATTAGGAGAGAGATGTGGTAATGCAAATTTAATGTCCTTAATTCCTACTTTTTTTTTAAAGAAGGATTTTTCTTCAAAATTTGAAATTGGAATAAATAATAAGAATATAAAAAATTTAACTGAATGCTCTAGGCTCTTAGATGAAGTTTTAAATAGAAAACCAAATATGCATTTACCATACGTGGGAGCAGCTGCCTTTTCTCACAAAGGTGGTCTACACGTTTCAGCAGTTCAAAAAAACCCAAAAACATATGAACATATAAACCCAGAGGAGGTAGGAAATAACAGAAATATTGTGATTTCAGATCAATCAGGCAAATCAAATATTATATCAAGGTTGAGAAGTATAAATATTAATATAGATGAAAAAGACCCAAAAATAAAAAAACTTTTAGATGAAGTTAAAGATAGAGAGTTTATTGGTTATAGTTATGATGGGGCCGATGCTTCATTTGAACTTTTAGCGAGAAGAATAATAGGTGAAATCCCAGTATACATTTCAATTACTGAATATGATGTTTCAGTAAAAAAAAATTCTTCTGGTGATATAATTTCATCAGCAAAAGCTCAACTTAAAGTTGATGGTGAAAAGATTTTATGTGAGGGAGAAGGAAATGGACCAGTTAATGCACTAGATAATGCTATAAGACAAAATGTAGACAAACTAGCTAAATATTCAAAGTATTTAAAAGACCTAAAACTTGTTGATTACAAAGTTAGAATTTTAAATACTGGAACTGAAGCTGTAACTAGAGTTTCAATTGAAAGTACTGACTCCAAAGGAAAAAATTGGTTCACAATTGGAGTTTCTACTAACATTATAGATGCTTCATTTAAAGCGTTAGTTGATAGTTTGGACTATAAATTATTTAAGGATAATGCTCCTGCAAGTCTTTAATGCTATTTAATAATATTACATTTATTTTACATAAACCCCAATTATCTGAAAATATAGGTGCTTGTGCAAGAGCAATAAAAAACTTTAACTTTAAAAAACTTATTATAATCAATCCTAAACCAATTTATCCGAATGATAAAATTTTAGCTACATCTGTAGGAGCAAAAGATATAATTAAAAAAAGTAAGGTTTATGATTCTATTGAACCAGCATTAAAGAATATAGATTTTATAATAGCAACCTCAGCACGTTTTCGAAATAAAAACATGAAACATATTAAATTAAAAGATTTGAAAAATATTGATTTTAACAAAAGGATAGCTTTTCTATTTGGTTCTGAGGCATCAGGATTATCTAATCATGAAGTAAGTTATGCAAATTATACTTTACAGATACCTACAAACCCTAGATTTCAGTCTTTAAACCTCTCACATAGTTTGATAATTATTGCTCAATATATTTCAAGCATAATTAGTAAAAAAACTTTACCTTTTAAAAAATCAAAAAAAATTAAAACAGCCTCTAAAAAAGAAATTCAATCAATGATATCTCTTTGTGTTCAAAATTTAGACCAAATAAATTTTTTTAGGCCAAAGGAAAAGAGGTCAATAATGTTAGAAAATTTAAGAAATATTTTTTACAAGATGGACCTATCTGATAAAGAAACTCGTATATTATCAAGTGTATTTGCTAGTTTAGGTAAAAACGTTGATTGACAAAATTTAGAGTAAGTTTATAAAGCCCATTATCAAATGACAAAAAGAATTAACTCTAAACATAAAGTCGATAGAAGATTAAAGGTAAACCTTTGGGGTAGACCAAAAAGTCCTTTTAACAAAAGAGCTTATGGCCCAGGACAACACGGGCAAACGAAATCATCTAAACCATCTGATTACGGTATTCAACTTCAAGCTAAACAAAAATTAAAAGCTTACTATGGAAATATTAATGAAAAACAATTCAGAAACATTTACAAAAAAGCTTCAATGCTTAAAGGGGATACTAGTGAAAACTTAATTGGATTATTAGAAAGAAGACTTGATGCAGTTATCTATCGTGCTAAGTTTGCAACGACAATATTTTCGGCAAGACAATTAATAAATCATGGACATGTTAAAGTTAATGGGAAAAAAGTAAACATTTCGAGTTATTCAATTAAAGAGGAAGATTCAATAGAAATTAGAGATAAGTCAAAACAATTAGCTATCATAGATATAGCTCTTGCAAATAAAGAGAGAGATACTCCAGAATATATACAAATGGATGAAAAAAATAAGAAATTTAAATTTGTAAGAGTTCCCAAGTTAGAAGAAGTTCCTTATCCAATAGTTATGGAACCTAATTTGGTGATTGAATATTACTCTAGATAATATTATTTTTTATAATTTATTCCTTGATTATCAAAAACTTTCTTTAGTTCACCGTTTTCGTACATTTCTTTAATGATATCACAACCACCAACAAACTCTTTTTTAATATAAAGTTGAGGTATAGTCGGCCATTCACTAAAAATTTTTATTCCTTCTCTTAGTGATTGATTTTCTAAAACATTAACGCTTTGATAATTAACTTCTAAAATTTTAAGAATATTTGAAACAGCCATAGAAAATCCACATTGTGGGGCCTCAGGGGTCCCTTTCATGAACAAACAAACTTCGTTTTTATCAATATAATTTTGTATTAAATTTTTTACTTGTTCGTCCATTATATTTCCTTCGTTTTTATTGCTAAAGCATGTAATTCATTACCCATTTTACCTTTTAAAGAATTATAAACCATTTTGTGTTGTTCAATTTTAGTTTTACCATTAAATTCTGAAGATGTAATTGTTGCTGAATAATGATTCCCATCACCAGCTAAATCCTGAATATTTATTGAGGCATCTGGCATCGCCTCTTTGATATGTCTTTCAATTTCTTTTAAATCCATCGCCATTTTAATTCATATAATCTGTTAACCAATTAGTATAATATGATTTCAATTCGTCAATTGTAACATTTGTCTTATCGTTAAAAATTATTTTATTATCAATAATAACACCTAATTCCTCATGATATACTGAATTTTTATTTAAGATTTTTGTAACTTCTTTCAAATCTTTTGGACTAATCTCAATAATATACCTTCCTTGGTCTTCTGCAAAAAAATATGTGATGTCGTGAATTAAATTTTTTGTTTTTTTAAGCTTTATTCCTTTGCTTCCTTTAATACACATTTTGGTGACAGCTGTTATTATACCACCTAATGAAACATCATGAGCACTTTTTATAAAGTCTTTTTCAATTAAATTAAGTAAAGATTCTCCGTTATTCTTTTCATTAAATAGATTAATTTCTGGAGGAGGCCCTTTTTTTTCATCTAAAACTACTCTTGCAAATATGCTTTGATCTATATGGCCTTCAGTTTTTCCTATAATTAAAACTAAATTATCGATTTCTTTAAAATCCATTGAAACCATTTTTTCATAATCTTTTATTAAACCAACACCCCCAATTGTAGGTGTTGGTTTAATTCCTACTTCTTTAGTTTGGTTATAAAAAGATACATTTCCTGAAACTATTGGAAAATTTAAATATTTACTAGCTTCTCCTATTCCTTGGACACATTCAACAAACTCACCCATGTTATCCTCATTCTCTGGACTTCCAAAATTTAGACAATTTGTTACTGCTACTGGCGTTGCACCAACTGAAATGAGATTCCTCCAGCTCTCAGCTACAACTTGTTTACCTCCTGTTAGTGGATGAGCCCAACAATATGAAGCAGAAGAATCAACAGTTGCTGCGATGGCTTTGTTAGTCCCATGAATTCTCACTACTCCTGAATCTCCCCCTGGTTTTTGTATAGTATCACCCATCACTGTATGGTCGTATTGTTGCCAAATCCATTCTTTACTACAAACATTTGGGTTAGATAAAATTTTTTTTAAAATATCTTGAATTTTAAATTCATTATAAACTTCTTTTTTAATAATATTTTTTTTCGGTAATTTAGCTTTTTTCCATTTTCTGTCATACATTGGAGAATTTTCTACTAAAGTACTTACAGGTATATTTGCAACCTGTTTGTTATCAAAAAATAATTCGATATTTTTAGTATTAGTTGTTTTTCCTATTATTGAAAAATCTAAATTCCATTTATCAAATATTTTCTTAGCTAAGTTTTCTTTACCATTTTCCAAAATGATTAACATTCTCTCTTGGCTTTCAGACAACATAATTTCATAGGGTGTCATTTTAGACTCTCTACAAGGAACTTTGTTTAGGTTGATTTCAATTCCAAGATTTCCTTTAGAAGCCATTTCAATACTTGAAGATGTAAGGCCAGCAGCACCCATATCTTGAATTGCAATAATAGAATCTCCAGCCATTAATTCTAAACAAGCTTCAAGAAGAAGTTTTTCAGTAAAAGGGTCACCTACTTGAACTGTTGGTTTTTTTTCTTCAATCTTTTCATCAAAACTTGCTGATGCCATACTAGCACCATGAATTCCATCTCTTCCAGTCTTAGACCCAACATAAATTACTGGTTTATCTAGACCTGCAGCTTTAGAATAAAATATTTTATTTTTCTTAACTAAACCTACAGTCATAGCATTTACTAAAATATTTCCATTATAAGAACTATCGAATGCAGTCTGTCCTGCTATTGTAGGGACCCCCATACAATTACCATATCCTCCAATACCGTGAACCACACCTCTTAAAAGATTCTTTGTTTTTTTATTTTGTGTAGAACCAAAATGAATAGAATTTAAATTAGCAATTGGCCTTGCACCCATCGTAAAAACATCTCTCATAATTCCTCCAACACCAGTAGCTGCTCCTTGATAGGGTTCAATAAAAGATGGATGATTATGACTTTCAATTTTAAAAACTATTGCGTCACCATCTTCAATATCAATAACTCCGGCATTTTCACCAGGTCCTTGAATAACTTTTTTCCCTTCAGTTGGCAGTTTTTTTAAATGTAGTCTGGAAGATTTATATGAACAATGTTCATTCCACATTGCAGAAAATATACCCAGCTCTGTTATATTAGGTGTTCTCTTTAATAGGTCACAGATTTTTTTATATTCATCTGCTTTTAAACCATGTTCTATAGCTACTTTTTCGTTAACAAGCATTATTTAATATTGTTAATTAAGTTTTTAAAAAATAAAGAACCATCTTCACCGGACAAACTTTGATCTATCATTCTCTCAGGATGGGGCATCATTCCTAACACATTTTTTTCTTTATTTAAAATTCCTGCGATATTTTTTATCGATCCATTAGGATTAAATTGTTCATCTATATGACCTTCTTTATCACAATAATAAATTGCAATTTGTTTATTATCCTCTATTTCCTTAAGTTGGTCTTTTGTACAAAAAAAATTACCTTCATTATGAGCAATATGAAATTCAAAAATATTTTTTTCGAGATTTTTAAAAAAAGGATTTTCTTTGTGACCGACTTTTATAAAAACATTTTTACAGATAAATTCTAAATATTTATTTCTTAACAAAACTCCTGGTAGCAAACCTGTTTCAACTAATATTTGAAAGCCATTACAAATTCCTACAACTAAACCTCCAGATTTTGCAAAATTTATGACAGAGTGCATTATTTTAGATTTTGAAGCCATACTTCCACATCTGAGATAATCACCATAAGAAAAACCACCTGGTAAAACTACCAAATCACTTTTTGGTAATTCGTTATCATCATGCCATACCATTTTATTTTTAAAGCCAAATTTTTTTAAAGCTACATCCATGTCTCGATCGCAATTTGAACCAGGAAAAGTTATTACAGATGATTTCATTAATTATTGTGTTTCAATAATCTTATAATTTTCAATGACAAGATTAGCTAAAAGTTTTTTGCACATATCTTCGACTATACCCTTGGCTTTTTTTGGATCATTTTCTTCAACATCAATCTCAAAATATTTACCCTGTCTTACTTCGTTAATATCTTTAAATCCCATTCCATCCAAAGTTTGGTGTATAACTTTTCCTTGAGGGTCTAAAACATCTTTTTTTAGAGTTATAATTGCTGAGATTTTCATTTAGTTTTCTTTTTAACTGATGATAATTTTGTTACATTTACAGCGGTAACATTTGATTGTTCGTGAAGAATTCCCAATCTTTTTGCAACTTCAGTATAAGCGGGTATTAAATCACCAAGATCTTTTCTAAATCTGTCTTTATCTAATTTTTTATCAGTAATTGAGTCCCACAATCTACACGTATCAGGGCTTATTTCATCAGCAAGAATGATTTCTTTTTTGCTATCAATTTTTAATCTACCAAATTCTAATTTAAAATCTATTAATTTTATTCCAATACCTCTGAACATTCCAATCATAAAGTCATTAATTCTTAAAATCATTTTTTTTACTTTTTCTATTTCTTTTTTACTTGCCCATTCAAACGCATAGATATGATCCTCAGCTATTAATGGATCACCAAGTTTGTCGTCTTTTAAACAATATTCAATTAATGGTTCTTTAAGAACAGTCCCATCTTCTATTCCAAGTCTTTTGGTTAAAGATCCAGTAGCCACGTTTCTAACGATAAATTCTATTGGAATAATCTCTACAAATTTAATTACTTGTTCTCTCATATTTAATCTTTTAACTAAATGATTTTTAATTCCAATTTGAGATAGGTTTGAAAGAATATGTTCTGAAATTCGATTATTCAAAACTCCTTTACCCTCAATTGTAGTTTTCTTTTGATTATTAAATGCTGTAGCATCATCTTTAAAGTATTGGATAACTAAATCTTTGTCTGTAGTAGCATAAATTATTTTAGCTTTTCCTTCGTATAACTTTTTACCTTTTTTCATTATTTAAATACTCTTCCAAAAATTAAATTTACATGCTTAAAATGTTTAGTGTAACTAAAAATTGTTTTTAATTTTTTTGTTGAAATTTTTTTCATTATGAATTTGTCAGACTGAATTACACTAAATAAATCTAGATTTTCAGCAAAACATTTTTTTGCATAATTCTGAACCATTTTATATGATTTTTCTCTACTTAGACCAGTCTTTGTAAGTTCAAGCATTAGCTCTTGAGAGAAAATTAATCCTTTAGTTATATTTAAATTTTTCAACATCCTCTTTGGATAAACAATCATATTGTCTAAAATATTAGTAAGTCTAACTAAGGCGAAATCTGTTGTGATATTTGCATCTGGCCCTATGTTTCTTTCAACACTTGAATGAGAAATATCTCTTTCATGCCATAAAGCTATATTTTCAAGAGCAGGAACCACAGCACTTCTAACCATTCTTGCTAGTCCTGTTAAATTTTCAGTTAATATTGGATTTTTTTTATGGGGCATTGCTGAAGAACCTTTTTGATGTTTTGAAAAGTATTCTTGTAACTCATAAACTTCAGTTCTCTGCAAATGTCGAATTTCTGTAGCAACTCTTTCAATTGAACCAGCAATAATTCCTAATACTGAAAAGTAAAAAGCATGACGGTCTCTGGGTATGACTTGTGTTGAAATAGGCTCAATTTTTAAACCTAGTTTTTTTGCAACATGTTTTTCAACATTTGGATTAATATTCGCAAAAGTTCCAACAGCACCTGAAATGGCACAAGTAGAAACCTCATCAATAGCATCAATTAATCTTTTTCTATTTCTTTTAAATTCTTTATAGAATGATGCAAGTTTTAAACCAAAAGTAATTGGTTCAGCATGAATACCATGACTTCTACCCATGCAGGGAGTAAATTTATACTTTTTTGCTTGTCTTTTAATTACTTTCAAAAGTTGATCTAAATCTTTTAAAATTATTTTTCCAGATTGAACTAACTGAATATTAAAACTTGTATCTAATACATCTGAAGAAGTCATGCCTTGATGAAGGTATCTTGATTTAATTCCAGCTTTTTCAGAAACAGAAGTTAAAAATGCAATAACATCATGTTTGACCTCACCTTCAATTTTGTGAATTCTTTTTACATTTATTCTTGCTTTTTTTCTTACAACTGAGGAAACTCCTCTTGGAATTTGACCAAGCTTTTCCATAGCTTGAGCTGCGGCAATTTCAATATCAAGCCAAATTTTGTATTTATTTTCTTCTGACCAAATATCGGTAAGCTCTTTTCGCGAATATCTATTTATCATTAATTAATTGAGGATTTAACATGTTTTATAATCAATTTGATTATATAAGTCAAAATGATATATATTTTCTATGTTTTTACAACCTGACAAAAAAAAAAGTCTTTATAACACATTAGTTGAATTTGGTTACGCAGAATATGGTTCAGCTCTTGAAATGCTTGCAGCAGCAAAAAAAACTGATTCCCCAAGATTAAAAGTTGGCTATATTAACCATGCTTTAGATGAGTATCGACATTCTAAACTAATATTTGAAGTTTTAAGTAATGAGGTTAATAAAAATAAAGATTCTTTTCAGAATCAGTTTAGATTTACTCCGCAACAAGTTATTACAAAGGGATATGTTGATAAAAGAAATTTTTTAGTTGAAAAATTAAAACTCAAAAATTTCGTAGAATTTGTTTACACAAATGAATTTCTTGCAAAAGATTCTTTTGAAACTTTAATCAAAAGAATTAATAATAATGACTCATTAAAAATTCTTAAGGAAATTGCAATTGATGAGGAAAAGCATGCAGATGACTCTATTTTAACTTTAAATAATATAATGACTGAAGAAGATAGACATTGGGGATTTGCAAAATTATTTTATAATAAAAAATTTCCTAATTCAAATTTAAATTTAGCATTTAAAAAAGAAAAAATTAAAAATAAATTGAGACTTTTTTATTATAAAAATCTTTTATTTTTAAATAAGATTTTTGACCCAATTGTAAATTCACTGATTTTTGTTTTTGGTAAAGTAGTTCTTTTACTAAATACGAATTCTTCATTAAACAAGAATTTAATGAATGACAAATCAAATTCTGTCATATAAATATTTTTTAGGAATTTCAGGTTATTTTCATGACTCTGCTATATCTCTATTAGATTCAAATGGAAATTTAGTTGATTATAAAAAAGAAGAATATTTCTCAAGAGTTAAAGGTGACAAATCATTCCCAAGGTTGGCTTTACAAGAAATGATAAAAAATTTTAATTTGTCTAATGATAATATTGAAAAAATTGTTTTCTATGAAAAACCTTTTAAAGCATGGCTTAATATTCTTAAATATTCAATAAAAAATAATTCACTCCTTAATGAACTTACCAGGAATTATTTTAAAAATATTTGGAAGTCATCCATTGTGTTTTCATATGATCTGTCAAAATATTTAAAAGTATCAAGCAAAAAAATTTTATATTGCGATCATCATTTAAGTCATACTCTAAGTGGTGCCTATTATAATAATTTAAATCCTATATGCTCTATTGTTGTAGATGGATTCGGTGATGAATCAACTACCTCAATACATCATGTAAAATCTTTAAAAGAAATTAATAATGTTTGGTCAAGCCCTTTCCCACACTCAGTAGGATTATTTTATTCTGCAATTACAGATTATTTAGGTTTTTCTGTCAATGATGGAGAATATAAAGTTATGGGTCTAGCAGCTTATGGTGAACCAAAATATTATGAAGCTCTATCAAAAACAATTTTTTTTAAAGATGGAAAGCTAATAATAGATGAAAAATATTATGATTATTGCAGAAGTGTTCAAAGATCCTATTCAAAAAAATTAAATGATTTGTTTGAGATAAAAGAAAGAGAAAGTAATTTACCTTTAGATTTAGGAAGTGATAATTTTAAAGAATATGCAGATATAGCATCTTCTGCTCAAAAAATAGTAGAAAATATTTTAAAAGAAATTTTTTTATATGCTCACCAGTTAACAGGGGAGAAAAGGTTTCTATTCTCGGGAGGTGTAGCAATGAATAGTGTAGCAATAAATCAAATCGCTAAATTGGATTTTGTAGAGGAAATTATAGTACCCCCATCACCAGGAGACTCTGGCGCAGCAATAGGAGCAGCTTATTTTGGCTTTTTAAATTCTAATAAATCCTTAAACGACTTTGAAAATCGATTAGATAAAATATTAGCACCAGGATTTACAAAGAATGAACAAATAAAAGAAGATTTTATTTTGACCAATTATGAAAGAATTGCTGACAAAGAAAAGATAATTGATGTAGCTGCAGAACTTATATCTAAAAATCATGTAATTGCTTCGTGTTATAAAAATATTGAAACAGGTCCAAGAGCTTTAGGACATAGGTCTATGATTTGTAATGCTCATTCGTTATCAGCTGTAAAACACCTTAACGAAAAAATTAAAAAAAGAAGTAAATTCAGACCTGTAGCACCTGTTACATTAATTGATGATGCTAATAAGTATTTTATTTTATCAGATAAAATTTACAAATCTTACTTTTATATGGGTTCTGTTGCTGAGGTTTCTAATTCAAAAAATATAGAAGCGGTCGTCCATAAAGACAATACAGCAAGGGTTCAAATTTGTGACGAAAATCATATATTAGGAAAAATTTTATCCAAACTAAAAAAAAATAATATAGATGTTTTAGCCAATACCTCTTTTAATATCTCTTCT
Source organism: Pelagibacterales bacterium SAG-MED47 (assembly GCA_014653355.1). GTDB lineage: Bacteria > Pseudomonadota > Alphaproteobacteria > Pelagibacterales > Pelagibacteraceae > Pelagibacter. The sequence goes on from JACWEO010000009.1 coordinate 15,209, forward strand.
GATCCAATCGTATATTCTCTAGAGGATGCATATTTAGCAATAGAGAGAATGAACATCAAATATTTGTTAACTGAAAATGGTATGTATAAAAAAAAATGAATAAAATATTTAAGTTTTTAGTCTTTTTGCTAATTACAGAAATCATATTAGGTTATGTAATCTATTTAAAAAAACAACACAATGAGTTCGGATATTTTGCTTCTTCAACTTTTAAAATAATTAATTTTGTTAATAGAAAAGTATTCAAAAATTTGCCTGATGAAGATGAAGATGATGAAAAAATCATAGAGTTGGCCAAAGAGGTAAATTGTAATGATGTTAAAAATCAAAATCAACTTTTCGATTTGTATAAACTAAATCCTTACAAAAAAAAACCAATAAATTTTCAATCAGATTTAGAATTTATTAATAGCTTTGATAAAAATAAAGATTACTTAATTCTAATATTAGGTAATTCAGAAACATTCGGGTCTTATATTCTTGATGATCAAAAAAGACTTCATTCTATCCTTCAAAAAAAAATAAGAAATAAATCCTATAGTTTAATTAAAGATAAAAAAAAAGAAAAAGGCAAAATTTTCGTCATAAATTATGGACAACATGGAGGAATGATACATGATCATTTAATTGAAATGAAAGATTTTTCTAATATTTATCCACCAGATTTGGTTATTTTTTATACGGGTGGTAATGAATTAATTTTGGACACAATATTTGAAAGAGCTATAGATGTAGATATTTATTCTTTAAAAACAAAGAAATTTTATTCTGTTAATAAAGATCCTGATTTGACAGAATTCATGAGTCAGGATGATTTTGAAAAATGTTTAGATAAAAATGTATTTGTAACAAAAAATAATTTTTCAGAATATATGCTCAAAATTGATATAATTGAATATATAAAATATTTCTTTAATAAAATTGATGAAAATTTAAAAAATAATGTTGTCGACTTTATATTCTACATCCAGCCTTTAAATGAACTAGAAAAAGATACAAATATTAAAATAGATAATTATAACAAAATACACAACATTGAGATAGTTAATGAAAATTTTATAAACCTAAATTTGTTAGATAAAGATTTAAAATTAAATTATAAGGACGCTTTTCATACGGTTAATGCAGACATTTTAACTGATTTTTTACTTGAGGATATATGGAAGAAATTTGGAGAAAAAATTCAAAAAAAAATAAATGACTAATTTGTTTAAAATTATTATTAGTTTATTAATTTTATTTGGTATTTATTTTTTAATTCAAGAACATTTGAGTCATAAAATTGTGGAACCATTTTTATATGATAAGATTATTAAATAAGCCGTTACATTTAAATTTAAGATTTTTTTATCCAATTATCATATTAGTTTTTTTAATAGAAATTTTTTTTCAAATAATTTTTTTATTTGATATAAAACCTTTAAAGAAAACTATTCTTTTTTTTAATCCATTTTGTGATCAAGTTTATTGGAATTATGAAGGAAATTCTTCTTATGATAAAAATTACTATACTTATCATCCGATTTTAACAATAATCAAGAAAGAGAATGAAAAGTATTTTTATAAAGATAATTCTCAGAATTTACTCTCTCCAAAAAATAAACCAGTTTTTTATGGTAGTTCTTTTATTGATCATGAATATTTTAAGAAGAATAACGCTAACAATATTAATTTTGCAATTAAGTCATATGGGATAGATCAAATTTATAAATCTTATATGATGACAAAAGAAAATTTTCCAAATAAAGATATTGTTATTGGTTTTTTACTTGAAGATATTGATAGAGTAATTTTTACACAAAGAAATTTTCCAAAATTAAAATATAAAGAAATCAATGGAAAATATGAATTAACAAATGTTCCAATAATATTCAAAGATAATTTAGAAAAAGATTTATCATTTTACACCTTTAAATTTTTAAAAAATTTAATTTTTCTTTCACTAAATAATTATAATTATAATTACCATGAATGTGAGATTAAGAATAAAAAGTTATTATTTGAGTATTTTGTTGAAGATATAATTAAGAACTCTATAATTTTAAATCAAAATATTTTATTTGTAACTTTTAATTTTAGAAATAACATTGATGATCCTAATTGGCGTTATTCTTATGTAAATGAATACTTGCTATCTAAAAATCTTAATCATTTAGATACAACAAAAATTATAAAGGATGACTTACTTAATAATACAAAACTAAGCGTGATTGATTATTACAATCAAAAAGATTTTCATCTAAATGCTTATGGTTTTGATCTTATTTCAAAAAATATAAAATTATTTACAGAGCAATATAAGTAAACGGTATAACAACTTTAATCAAAGTAAAAATCCCTATTATGCCCAAAAGGAGAAGTAAGAAAATAAAGATTATGAATTGAAAAATAGTAGTATTATTTTTTATATTTATTATAAGATTAAAAAGAAATTTAATTGCATTCATAAGTATAATTTTCTATTTCCATATTTATATATAAGGAGGTTGTGAATACCCCTTAATAGACTTTGTAAATATCTCATAACCATTTTCAGTAATTCCTACTGTGTGTTCGAACTGCGCAGATAATGATTTATCTTTAGTAACTGCAGTCCATCCATCATTAAGAATTTTTACCCCAAATTTTCCAGCATTTACCATAGGTTCAATCGTAAAAGTCATCCCGGGTTTTATTTCAATTCCAGTATTTTTATTTCCATAGTGTAATATATTGGGTGGTTCGTGAAATGAAGTGCTAATTCCATGGCCGCAAAAATCTCTTACAACCGAAAAACCTTTTTTTTCAACAAATGATTGAATTTCAAATCCAATATCACCTAATTTGATTCCAGGTTTTAAAATACTTATTCCTTTCATCATCGATTCATAAGTTGCATTAATTAAGTTGTTTAGTTTTACAGATGTCTTTCCGATACAAAACATTCTACTTGTATCACCATAGTGCTCATTTATTATTGCTGTAACATCGACATTAACAGCATCTCCCTCTTGTAAGATTCTTTCGTTTGAAGGTATTCCATGACAAACTACGTGATTTAAAGAAGTACACAAAGATTTTTTAAAACCTCTGTAATATTGTGGTGCAGAATAACCACCATTATCTCTTATAAACTCATATGCAAGTTTATCGATATAATCTGTCGATATACCTTCTTTTATATTTTTTGTAAGCATATCTAGTACTTGAGCAGCAAGCTTACCAGCTATACGCATCTTTTCAAATTTTTCTAAATAATCACTCATCAATAATTCTTAATTTTTTTTCTATAAAAATTTTTTTAGAACTTATATTACATCTATATGCTAAAAAATTAACACCTGCCTTTTTTGCAGCTAAATAATTTTTATAATATTCATTATCTATATCACTTGCTATTTTAAAATTTTCCATATTTTGAATCTGAACTAAAAATATAAGATAAGTTTTATAACCTTCTTTTATGGCATTGATAAGAGTAAGTAAATGCTTTGAGCCTCTTTCAGTGATTGCATCAGGAAATTCAGCAGTTTTTTTATCTCTAAAAAGGGTTACATTTTTTACTTCTATGAAACTTTTTTGCTTTTTTTGTGTTACTAAGAAGTCAAACCTTGTTTTTTTATCATAATAAACCTCTGATTTTATTTCTTCATTATTTTGTAACTCTTTAATTAAATTATTTTTTAAACCATGATTGACAATTTTATTTGCTAAATGAGTATTTACTCCAACTAAATTTTCATTAGCTTTAATAATTTCAAGACCATATTTTAACTTTCTTTTAGGATTATTGTTTTTTAGTAAATAAACCTCATTACCTTCATTCAATAAACCTTTCATAGAACCAGTATTTGGACAATGAGCTGTGACAATTTCATTATTCAACTTAACATCAACAAAAAAACGTTTATACCTTTTGATTAATTTGCCTTTTATTAAAGACTTGGTAAATTCCATAATGAAATTATACATATAAAATGACAAAAAACACAAAAGTAAATGCAGCAATATTAATAATTGGTAATGAAATTCTTTCTGGTAGAACCAAAGATACAAACACCAGCACATTAGCTACTTGGCTAAATTCTTTAGGTGTAAAAGTAAATGAAGTTAGAACTATTCCAGATGAGGAAGACAAAATAGTAACCACATTGAATATTTTGCGTAAAGAAAATGATTACGTTTTTACATCAGGTGGGATAGGACCAACCCACGACGATATAACAGCCTCCTCTGTTTCTAAGGCTTTTGATTTAAAATATGAAATACACAAAGAAGCTTTTGAAATTTTACAAGCATATTATAAGCCGGGTGAATTTAATGAAGGAAGACAAAAAATGGTATGGATGCCAAATAATGCTAAATTGATTTTAAATCCAACAAGTGGCGCTCCTGGTTTTAGTGTTGACAATGTTTTTTGTTTACCCGGTGTACCTTCAATTTTAAAATCAATGTTGGGTGGACTGAAAAATGAAATTGTTGGAGGTGACCCAATTTTAAGTCATACAATAAGTTTAAAGACAGTTGAAAGTGAAATTGCTAATTCATTACTTAAAGTTCAAAATAAAAATAAAGACGTTGAAATAGGGAGTTATCCTTTTTTCCACGCAGGTAAACTTGGTGTCTCAATAGTTTTACGTTCAGAAAATAAGTCTAGGATTGATGTTTGTAGCACTCAAATTTTAGATTTTATTAAAGAAAAAAAAATTGAAATAGTAGATCGTTAAATGCTTTATTTCGCATACGGTAGCAATCTTCACCATTTTCAAATGAAACGTAGATGTAAAGATAGTATTTTCTTAAAAAAAATAAATTTAAGAGATTTTAGATTAACTTTTAGAAGTAAATTTCGTGCAGCAGATATTGAGCCAAAAAGAAATTCAATCGTTCCAGGGGGTTTATTTGAAATTTCAAAAAGCGATGAAAAAAAACTTGATAATTATGAGGATTATCCAAACTTATATAAAAAATATTATTTTTATTATTATGGAAAAAAAATCATGACCTATACCATGGTTAAGAAAAGTCCTTTTAGATTTCCTACAGAAAGATATTTAAGTATAGTTAAAAGAGGATATAAAGATTGTAATCTTGATAAAAAATATTTAAAAAAAGCATTAATTACTTAGGAATTTTTATAAATTCTTTAAATTAAATTTATGAATTTTTTGATTACCCCCATAATTCATCCATTAATACAAATTTTAATAACTTTTTTTTTATGTTCTGGTCTTTTAAAAATCGGAAAGATAATTAATAATTATTACTTTAAAAAATACAATTATCTTTTTTTTGATCTTTCAATAGCCTCGATTTTAATATCTCAAATACTCTTTTTATCACTTATTTTTGGAATTTTTAAACAGTCGGTAATCATTATATCTTACATATTAATTTTACTTGGTATTATTAATATTAATTTTATAAAAGATTTAAAAATTTTAATAAAAGGAATAATCAGAAACAAAAATATTTTTTTTAAATTTACTATTATCTTCAGTTTTCTATTATTTATTATAATTTCCTTGGGTCCACCATCTATGTCTGATGCTTTAGACTATCATTTCGGTGTTCCTTTATACTTATTGAAACATTCAATTTTACCTAACCATGAAATTTGGTTGCATGGATCATTATTTGGTTATGGAGAGTTACTGAGTGCAATTGGTTTGTACTTAAAAACAGATAATTTTTTTACTTTTTTTCAGTTATTTAGTTTGATTTTATTCTTTGAATTTTTAATTCAAAAAGAAAAAGACCATACAAAATTATTTTTTGTGATAATCTTTATTATCAGTTCCCCCGTAATATTGTTTTTAATTTCGGGCCCAAAATCTTTATTATTTCCTCAACTTCTGACAGCAATATCGCTTTATTTAATTGTTAAGGAAAAAAAATTTGATGCAAAAAATTTAATTATAATTGGAATTTTTTTATTAGGTGCCTCTCAGTTTAAATTATCTTTTGTATTGTCGGGTGCTGTAATAGGATTTTTCTTACTGATTAAAGCATTTAAATTTAACAAATCTTTTATCTTTAATTTAGCTTTATTATTATTTTTATTCTTTGTTATACCAAAAATTTACTATAATTTTACTCAAGTTTCTGAATTTAGTTTCATCAATATTATAACAACATTACCAGAAATATTTTTAGAAAATTTAAGTAATTATAAAGATAATGATTTTATCTATCCTCTCAATTTATTCGTTCCATCGTCTTTAGGTTCTATAACTACTATTCTAGGATTTCAAATTCTTTTATTATTTTTTATTAAAAAGATAAACAAAGAATTCAAGTTAATTCTATTAATTACATTTCTCACAATACTTTTACATATAATTTTTGGCCAACAAACTTCAAGAATTTATTTTGAATTTATTCTATGGATTGGTATCGGATTTTGTTTTTTAGATAAAATAAATTTTAAAAATAAAATTTTTACATATTCACTTTTTCCACAATTATCATTAGTAATCGTAATATCATTTTATTTTACAATAAATATATTACCTTCTCTCATAAGCTTAGATTTAAGAGACAAATTTATGAATAGAAATTCTTATGAATACTCAGGTATTAAATGGGCCAACAAGGAGATTCCCTTAAATGCAACTGTAATTTCAGAATTTAGATCTCATTCTTTATTTAGTAGTGAATTTATTCCTTTTGAAAATATTCATAAACTACAAGAAACAAAAAAATATATTGCATATCTTAGGTTAAAAGAACCAAAATTTCTTATTACAAAAAAAAAAGATTTAAATGATCATTTTTTAAAAGGGTGTATTGGAGAAATATATAATATTTCTCAAAATTTTAATGTAAGTACAAGGAATCCATTTAATCGAGGAAGTGTATATAAAGTTTATATATATCATTTTAATTATGATAAATTAAACTATTGTACAGATTTTAAATAATTTATTATTTTATGAACGTAAGTATCATTATACCTTGTTTTAACGAAGAAAATACAATTACTAAAATTATTGATTCTGTAAAAAAAAATATTAGTGAAAATGATGAAATAATAGTAATTGATGATTTCTCATCTGATAAAACAAGAGATATCTTAAATGGAGATATTAAGAACCAAATTAATCAGTTAATTTTAAATGAAAAAAATTTTGGTAAAGGTTATTCAATTAGAAAAGGTATAGAAAAATCAAAAGGTGATATAATATTAATACAAGATGCTGATTTAGAATACGATCCTAGCGATTATCAAAGGTTACTTAAACCAATTAAAGATGGTTCTGCTGATGTAGTTTATGGTTCAAGATTTATTGGGTCTGAGGAAAAAAGAGTTTTATATTTTTGGCATATGCTTGGTAATAAATTATTAACATTACTTTCAAATATGTTCACAAATTTAAACCTTACTGATATGGAGGTTTGTTATAAGGTTTTTAAATCTACTGTAATAAAAGATATAAAATTAGAGGAGAATAGATTTGGTTTTGAACCAGAGGTAACTGCAAAAATTTCAAAAAAAAATCTTAAAATTTTTGAAGTGGGAGTTAAATATTTTGGTAGAACATACTCTGATGGAAAGAAAATTACATGGCGTGATGGATTTAGTGCTTTAAGATGTATTTTTTACTACAACTTATTTAGATAAAAATTTCATTAATTGAGGATTTAAATATTAAGAATTAAATTATGTCCATATTTCTTAACTCTATATTAATATTTTCTCAAATATTCATATTAGCTATATTCATATCACTAAGTGGTTATGTTTTGAGAAAATTAGTAATCAATTTTGCGCATTTACCAAAATTTGAAGAAGATGGACTTTATGGATTCGTTTTAATTGGATTCATTTCTCTTCTATTAAATTTTTTCATCCCACTTAATATATTTTTTAATTCAATTTTTTTTATAATCATAATATTGATAGGAATCTATTTTGGATTTTTTAGGCAAAATAAAGTTTTAGTTTTTAAAAATGGTTTATTAATATCAGTAATATCTTTTCTGATGTTAATTTATTCAACTGTAAATAGACCAGATGCTTGGTTATATCATTTACCTTATTCAAGTATATTAAATGAACATAAAATCATTATAGGAGTTGCTAATATTCATGAAAGATTTGCTCATATTTCAATATTTCAATACATATCAAGTTTTTTTAATAATTACCTTTTTTTAACAAATGGAATTTTAATTCCCATCTCTTTAGTAGCTTCTTTTTTCTTCATATATGCTTTTAAAGATTTTAATAAAAATTTTTTATCAAAATCAAAAGCAATATACTCTTATTTAACTTTTTTAATTTTAATTGTAAGTCTATATGCATTCAACCGATACAGTGAATATGGTAATGATGCACAATCGCATATATTTTATTTTTTCTTTATCATTATTTTGTTTAAATATTTTTTACTTGAAAAAAATATTATAACCTTAAAAGAATTGTCAATTTTAAGTTTATTTGTATTTTTAATAAAACCTACTTTTATTTTAATAATTTTGTTACCAATATTTCTTTATTTTTATTTTGAAGGCAAGTTCAATATTTTTAAATCATTTTCATTTTTATTTTGTTGTATATTTTTTATAATGTGGATATCTAAGAATTTTTTAGCAACTGGTTGTTTAATTTATCCATTATTATCAACTTGCTATGAAAAAATATCATGGAAAACCACTAATTTAAGTGAAAACTTATTAGTGAATGAATCTTGGTCAAAAGGTTGGCCCGATCAAAAAGAACAGAAAATACTAAACAAATCGGAATATGTAAAAAAGTTTAATTGGGTTGAGACTTGGTCTAACAATCATCTATTGTTTGTTTTAAAAAAAATTTTACCCGTAATACTATTTTTTGTAATAAATTTTTTAATTCTTTATTTTACTAAAAATTTAAAACGAAATACCTATAATAAAGATTTTCTTTATTTACTATTATTTAGTTTATTTTTTATTTTTTTATGGTTTATTAAGTTTCCTGTTTATAGACTTGGAATTTCTCAAATATACGTATTTTTAATCCTTATATTTTATTTTCTTTTTATTAAGAATATAAACCTTATCCAACCATTAATGTGTTTAAAATATATGAATAAGTTTATTATCTTTGTTGTTTTAATATTATTAATAAAAAACTCATTAAGGATTATTCATAATAGTAATAATCAGTTAATGCCTAATATCTATTACGGTTCTAATGATAATAGAATTGAAAAAGTTTATAATAAGAAAAATATTTTCACTCACTTCAAAACTATGGATAATGACCTATGTGGATATTCAAAATCACCATGTACTCATCTTGAAAAAAATTTTTTAATCAAAAAAAAATTAGGATATAAAATTTTTATAATTAACTAAATATTAGATAACCACATTGTCTCATAAGGTCTTAATTTGAAATAATTTCTATTTGTGAATTTGTTTTTAGGATCAATCAAATTTTTCCATAAAGAGTATTTTCTGTTTAGTTTTGGATATTGTGTCTTTGAAGATAAATTTGTAATTGATATTATAACTTGTTTTTTATCTAAACTAGTTCTCTTGAAACAGAATATTTTTCCTCCAATATCAATATTTGTTCTTAAAGCGTTTGGGTGAAAAGCTTTTTGTTTTTTTCTAATGTCTAAAAGTCTAGTTATAGCTTTATAAAAAATACTTTGTTTAGATTGATTATTTTTAAGAAGTTTTTCAATATTATTTTTATTCCATTTATATCTATTAATGTCCCTATTATTACCTGTGATTATATATTTTGCCTCATCATTAGAAGTACCAAATATTGAATTAAAATATATTGCAGGTACTCCCTCAAAAGAAATCATGATTGCATGAGCAGAAATATATCTTTCAAAAAAAAACTTACCAAGTTTGTCAAAGTCAGACTTGTGCAATGCATCAAAAATTGTGATATTTGCCTCGTAAACTTTTTTTGTTTTATTGCGAACTTTCCTGTAAGAAAATTTAGAACCATTTTTTTTTAGTCTATTAAGTAAATTATTAATTGTCTCATTATTTAGTATTCCCTCAATTGGTCTCATTCCAATACCGTCGTGAGATGCAATAAAGTTTAGGTAACTATTGCCTTCTTTTAAAGAAGGTAATTTTTTGCTCCATTTATTTAAATATTTACTATTTTCAAATAACAAAGAATAAATCAATAAAGGGGGTAAAGAAAAATTATAAATCCAATTAGCCTCATCATTTTTGCCAAAATAACTTATATTTTCTAATTCGGGTAGATTTGTTTCTGTTACAATTATAGTTTTTACGTTTAAAAAATTACAAATTATCCTAAAAAGTTTAATTATATCATGTGTCTGTTTTAAATTTATACATTTAGTGCCATTATGTTTCCAAAGATAAGCAATAGCATCTAGCCTAAAAATAGTTACTCCATGATTAATAAGATTAATCATTATTTTGATAAATCTTAATAATACTGCTGGGTTTTTGAAATTCAGGTCTAATTGATCTGAACTAAAAGTTCTCCAAATGTATTCATTTTTATTAAAAATATCAATTTTTTTTAATAATTTATGGTCTCTTGGTCGTATTACTTTAGATGTGTTGAATTTATTATCAACAGTTAAAAAATAATTTTTACCTGGTTTTTTATTTTTTAAAAAATTTCTGAACCATAAACCTCTAGCAGAAGAATGATTTATTACTATATCTGCCATTATATTATTTTTTTTTGAAAATTTTTTTATATCAGACCATTTTCCAAGCCTACTATCTATTTTATAATGATCCTTTACTGCAAAACCACTATCGCTGCTTGAAGGGTAAAATGGTAAAAAATGAACAGTATCAAAATATTTTTCTAATTTTTTTTGAAAAAAATTTTGAAAAATTTTTATTAAATTTTTATTATTCTTATCTAAAATACTATCACCATAACAAATTAATATAGAGGTTTTTTCAGATATAATTTTTTTCTTTTTGACATTTTTTTTATTAAACTTATGAACTAATTGTTCAATTTCCTTGCAGTAGAAATCAAGATCCTCTTTTAAATTAGAGGTTTTATAAATATTAGTTAATTTAGATTTAATTTTTCTCTGAAATGTTTGAGATAACATTAATTATATTTTTTGTTATCCTCATTGACAGTGTCCTCTAATCTTTTAAGAAAATTTGGTATAGCACTTTTAACTCTACTCCATGTTGGTATAAAAGGTGTGTCCATCGGATTTTGAATAAAGGCTTCACCAGCTTTCATTATATTTATTGCAAATAATTCAACTGCTTTTTCCTCAATATGGGAGTCAAATTTAAGACCATTCATATCTGCATCACTTCTATATATATCTATAAGGTCTAGAGCTGATCTGTAGTAAGTTGCTTTAAGAGATCTAAATTTTTCTCGGCTAAATGAATTACCTTGAGTGGCTAATTTCTTAATAAATGTTTTAATTATATCTATAGACATTCTGGATAAACCTTGGGTCTCATCATCAGCTGATAAAATTTGATGTTTATGATCATAAGTATCTGCTAAATTTACTTGGCAAATATTTTGAGGGGAAAAACTTCTTTGCATTTCAGATAAAATTCCAACTTCAATACCCCAATCTGATGATATTCTTAATTCAGGTAAAACATTTCGTCTAAAAGAAAATTCACCGGCTAAAGGATATTTAAAAGATTTCATAAATTCCAAATAATCACTTTTGCCAATAGTTTTTTCTAATGCAGTCAATAAAGGAAAAACAAGTAATCTAGCAACTCTACCATTCATCTTTTCATTTGCTACTCTAGGATAGTAACCTTTACAAAATTCGAAATTAAAAAGTGGATTAACCACAGGGTAAAAAAGTTTTGCAAGCATTCTTCTATCATAAGTCTTTATATCACAGTCATGAAGAGCAACTGAGCGAGCACTGTCTCTTGCTATAGCCATTCCAATGCAATACCAGACATTTCTTCCTTTACCAAGTTCGTTAGGAGCTAAATCTTTTTTTTTCAATTCTTGGTCAAGTTTTTTTAATTCTGGACCATCATTCCAAAGAATTGAAAATGGTATCTTTAATTTTTTAAAAAATTTCCAAGCTCTTTTAGCTTGTGATTGATTAGCTTTATCTAGTCCAATGATTATGTGATTTAAATATTTAGTTTTGCTTATTTCCTCTACAATGTTTGGTAATGCTGAACCTTCCAACTCGGAGTAGAGACATGGTAAAATTAATTCCATTTTTCTCTCTTTTGAAAATTTCATTAAGTCTTTTTCGATTGCTGATGTCGGTTTAGTTCCAAAATCATGTAATGTAGAAATTATGCCATTTTGAAAAAAATCACTCATTAGTAGTTTTAGTCATTATATTTTAATTTAACTAGCGCCATTTTTACCACATCTGCCCAGCCTTCTGGAGATGGCTTGTTTGAAATTATTAAATTATCTATGTTTATTTGGTCTAACTTAAATTTGTCATTAAATACCAAACATGGAATATTGCTATTTTTAAGCATTTCTAGATCATTATAATTGTCTCCTACAGCTATAACTTTTATATCAGACTCAATTTTTTTATAAATTTTTATAACTCTATTCATAGATTTAACTTTATTTACATTATCACATAAATTTATAACTCTTCCACCTTCTTGGATTGATAAAGAATTTGATTTTAAAATTTTAGATAATTTAGTTTTTTCAATTTTATTACCCTCAAACACAAAAGGTAATGTGTATTTTCTCTCTAAGGCATCTTTAAGCTTATTATCTGTCTGACCAAATATTTTCTCCTGTTCTTTTCTTTTCATATTCGAAACTAGAATACATTTATTTTTTAGTTTTTCTGGGACCTTAGAATTAAAAATTTTTAGTAAATCCTCTTTCTCTCTACTAAGAATTATTTTATTTGGAAAATTTGGATTAATTAAATTCAGTCCATGTATTGAGGATCCATTTTCAGCAATAAAAGGAAGCTCTAAATCTATTTCTTGATTGAAATTTTCAATCTCTTTTTCAGTCTTACTCGAGTTTGGAATAATAATAATTCCCTTGTTTACCAGGTTTTTAATGTAGTCCTTGATCGGGTCAAATCTAAATGTATCTCTATGCAAAAGTGAACCATCTAGATCTGTAAATATTGCTATTGTTAGTTTTTTTTTCATTATAAAGGCAATTTAAATATAATAGATTAGTGAAAAAATAATATGAAAAAACTTTTAGGCATTGTGGTTCTGAGTTTATTATCAAGCGGATGTGCGAATGAATCTGGAGTAAGAAAGGGTTTGATTACCACAGATAAAAAGGTTGAGCATGAAGTTAGACAAGAATTTATGGACTTATATTTTGATTTTACAGGCAACACAGATGAGAGTTACCCTGAGAATAAAGAAAATGCCTCTTCATCTTTGGGCAATATAACTTCTTCATCAACTGAAGGTGATTTAATTATAGTTGCAGGGTCGGACTTATATATTTTTGATAATATGGGTCAAAAAAAACTCTCTTATACAATTAGAGCAGATCCTGAAAGCGGTTTTTACGAAATGACAGCAATATCTCATATTGGGCCTGCTTTAGCTTACTTAACTCAAGTAAAAGAATCTGGAGACTCAGAATGGGAAAATCAGTTGGTAACAATCTTAGAAAATATCAAAGCTGTTAAAGATGTTAACAATGAAACAAATAATCATTGGCTTGAGACAGTTAACTCTATTGCTTGGCAACCCTATAAAGATGAAATTAAAGATATGGTAGATTATTCGTGTGATCAAATAGCAAACTTTATTGAAAGAATTTTATCAAAAGAAATTAATTTTAATATGACAACGTTAAATGATGAGTTATTAGATGGAAACGATAATTACCCTATACCATTTAATAATGTGATGGTTGGTACCTTTATGTTGACAGCACTGACAGAGATTTATGATATTTATAAAAATGTAGGTAAAATTGATGTAGAGTGGGAAAATGCTAGATTTTTAATAAAATTAGTTGCAGGTACAAATCTTTCAGGTGGTGTATCAAAAGACAGTAATTGGTTATATGAAGTTTTCATGGCAATATCGGACAATAAGATTGATGAAAGTAAAGTTTTTTTTGTACCATCAATGGAAATTAGAGAGTCTTTGTATCTCGATAAGTTAGATGAAAAAGATTTATCATATTATTCTAATACTATTTGGGGAAAAATTTATCAAAGAACACAGACATCTAAAAAAGTTTTTACAAATATCAATGACATAAAGTTTCAATCTAGAGATCCTATCCCTGGAGACTATTCGTTTACTGATTCAAACAATATAGATGATTTTTTAGAAAGGTTAAAATATTCATTGGCTCAACCAACAGAAATGTTATCTAACACTGTAGGTTTTTGGATAGGAAATGAACTTGCTGATAAGGATTGGGATGTAACAAAGATAGATATACCTGGTTTTACATCAGGTTTTCCTAAAGGTTACAGTTCTTATAAATGATAAAAATTTATCGAGGAAGAAGAAAAGTTTTTTTATTTTTTTTACTTTTAACTTCATTTTTTTGATCACAATATCTCTTAAAAGCATAAGCTACTGAAACACCACCAATTAGTATAAATTTCAATATCTTCAATTTAATGAGTGTTTTGATCATGATTAAATATCAAACTTTTCTAATAAGAAGTGGATTACTAAATTGTAAAAAAATACAAAACAAGAAATATAGAATAGAAAAATTATTCCCTGAGAATTAAAGATATATCCAGTTGAGGTTAAAAGCACAATAAATAGGCTAATTGATAAAGCAAGTTTTGATTGTGATTTTTTTTTTAAGTGAGATTTAATAATATCTTTTTTCATTAAGTAATATGATAATTATTTAAGATATTTTTTCATCATTAATTTTGTCCTACTTAAATATTCCAACTATTCACTAATGTTTATAAAATATTCAAATAAATAACAATTTTACTTATTACCCTTGTTCAATTATAAATATTAGCATAAATACTCATGAAATTCATTAATGCCCTCGTGGTGAAATTGGTAGACACAAAGGACTTAAAATCCTTGCCGCTTGCGGAGTGCCAGTTCGAGTCTGGCCGAGGGCACCACTAAATGAAAAAAATGTTAATTATCTCTGACACAAACAAAATATCTTTAAAAATTAAATCACAATTATTCAAAAAATTAAACAAATATAAAATTAATAAACCTAATACTATAATTGTTATTGGAGGTGATGGCTTCATGCTTCAAACATTAAAAAATAATCAAAAAAAACAAAAATCTTTTTATGGAATAAATTCAGGGAACTATGGTTTTCTAATGAATAAATTTTCTTTAAAAAATATTGTAAAAAATTTACTAAAGGCAAAAATGATTACTATTTCACCCTTAGAGATGACGGTAAAAAATAATAAGAACCAAATTAGAAAATATTTGGCTATCAACGAAGTTTCAATTTTAAGACAAAGTAGACAAGCAGCTTCTTTATCAATTAATTATGGGTCTAAACAAATTATTAAGAAGTTAGTTTCTGATGGAGTGTTAGTTTCAACACCCGCGGGAAGCACTGCTTATAATTTATCAGTACATGGACCGATTTTGAGCTTAAACTCAAAAAAATTATCTATCTCACCCATAAGTCCTTTTAGACCCCGTAGATGGAAGGGAAAAATAGTCAGCGATAAGTCAAAAATAATTATAAAAAATTTAAATTCAAAAAAGAGACCAATAAGTGCAGTAGCTGACAATATTGAAGTAAGAAATGCAAAAAATGTTATTGTAAAAACAAATAAGAAAATAAAATTTAAACTTTTGTATGACAAAAATAGAGGTCTTCAACAAAAGATTAAGATTGAACAATTAAGAAAAGAAACTTTTTAAAGAATTACTAAGTCTAGTTTTTGTTTACCTAGTCTTTCGTTTCCATTATCATTAACCAAGTAAGTTTCACCTAAATTCATCGCTAATTGATTTTCTGAGTCCATTAATATCATGTGCATAAAAAAAATATTTCCAGATTTTATTATATAGGGATTACCAGTATATATCATTGGCCAGTCCATCCAATTAGGAGAAAAAGTGGTTCCTAAAGAATATCCACAAGCATTCATTCTGGATTTAACATAACCAAGGTCATCTAAAGTTTTTGCATGGATATCAAAAACCTCACCAATTTTATTTCCTGGCTTTAATATACTTTCGCAATTCTTCAAAGCTTCAGCACAAGCTTCATACATCTCGTAATGTTTAGGATTGGCTTTTCCTATGGGTATTGTTCTAAACATTGCTGAGTGATAATGTCTGTAGGTCCCAGCCCATTCGATTGTAAGTTGATCGGGATTTTTTAAGATTTGTTTTTCAGATTGATAACGACAAAGTAGAGCATTTTTTCCTGACCCAATTATAAATTCATTTGCTGGATAATCACCGCCACCTTCAAATATTACTTTATTCATTAAAGCTAAAATCTTAGACTCACTTACTCCTTCCTTTGTATTTTTCCAAACTTCATCTAGAGCCCTATCTGCAAGCTCAGCTGCTTTTTTGACATAAACTATTTCCTCATTTGACTTAACAACCCTTAGCTTTGAAATTAAGTCTGACTTATCAATTAGTGCAAAATCGTTTTCAAGAGATTTGTTAAGTCTTAATGCATTTTGTCCAGTCAAGCCGTATGCCTCATATTCAACCCCTAACGTTTTGCCTTTTAAATTTAATTCATCTAAAATAATTTTGAGATCATTAGTTGGGTTGGAATGATCTTTATCAACCCAAATCCTAATATCCTCTATATTAGAGGTATTTTGTGCTTGTCTTAAATCTGGTGCCCTAGTTAGTAGTATGATCTTTCCACTTTGATCTAAAATCAAAGCTTGAAAAAAAACATACCCAAATGTGTCATATCCAGTAAGCCAATACATAGACTCTTGCCTAAACATAAGTAATGCATCTATGTTTTGTTCTTTCATTATTTTTAATGTTTTAAATTTTCTCGATTTAAATTCTTTTTCTGAGAAATGAAGAGCCATTAATTTAAATTGACTTGAATATAAAATTATTAAACTGCTTTTGATTATTTATACTATCCAACAAAACAAGTTTTTTATCTTTTAAACAATAGACTTGATAACCAAATGAACAAATAAAAGAAATAGAGTCCTTCAAATTATTTTTTGAGTGGTTTTGTTCAATCTCAATCATTAAATTAGGTTTAAATTTTTGGATCAATGTTTTACCTCCATTTAAAACTTCAATTTCATGCCCTTCAACATCTATTTTTATAAAAGATATTTTGTTTGTAATTTTCAAATCATCTAGTTTCTTACAATTAATTTCAAATTTATCAAAATTTTCAAATGTATTTTTTTCATGAATTGTAGCTAATCCCATTTTATAATATTCCTCATAATTTAGCTTATAAGCTTTTGAATCTCTTATTGGAATTTTCAAAATTTTTTTTCCATTTTGATCAGATAGAGCGAAATTATATAATTTAATATTACTTATAATACTTGGTAAATGTTTTTCTAATTCATGAAAAATTACTGGATTAGGCTCAAAAGCATGAACACATTTACTATATTTTGACATTTCATAAGAATGAACACCCCTGTAAACTCCTACATCGATACAATCAGTTTCTTTTTCTATTAACTTATTAATTATAAATATTTCTGGCTCATCAAGTTTTCTAATAGCCCTCTTAATTCTTTTTTTAAATTGATATTTTTTTGGTAATAAATTTTTTAATTGATACTCAATTTTTTTATGAAATTTAACTCTCAAATTAATTTTCCAGTACACTCATAGGGTCTAATCTTGTTTGAAACCAATTTACCCTAAAATCTAAGTGTGGGCCAGTTGACCTTCCCGTAGATCCAACAGTTCCAATTATATCACCCTGATTAATTTTATCCCCAACTGATACCATTACACTTTCAAGATGAGAATATATAGTCGATATACCATGACCATGATCCATAATAATTGTGCCTCCTGTATAATAAAGATCATTTTCAGCTAAAGAAACAGTTCCTGATCCAGAGGATTTAATCATCGTTCCTTTTTTTGCAGCAATATCTATTCCATAATGTGGCCATCTTGGTTTACCATTTAAAATTCTTTGACTTCCATATACTCCACTGATGATACCATTTACTGGCATAATAAATTGGTTCTTAAAAAAAGGTAGATCAGAATTATTAGATCTTGCCTTTCCAATTTTATTGTTCTCTTCTTTTATCCTTTTATAGACCGATTCAGGTGGAGTGACTTTACTTTCCTCTAATCCATCAATTCTTTGAATATTATATTTTCTTTTTAAAACTTTTTTAACAATTTTTTCTTTTTTTCCATTTATTATCTTAGTAATAGTTAAATCAAATCTTCTATCTCTATCAATTCCAAAAACAAAATAACCATCTTCTGAGACTCTAACTTTTGTTTTATCAACTATAATTTTTGCTGTTGGCTCAGTTAAGCCCACAATATAATGACCCTGTAAAAATTTCCCTTTGAATTCAATAGCATCTAGTTTTGATGTTATTAAAAAAAAGATTAAAAAAACTAATTTATTTGTTATTTTGCTGTCCATCCACCGTCAATTAATAATGAGGTTCCAGTAATCATCGATGCTGAGTCAGAAGCTAAAAAGACAACAGCAGATGCAACATCAGACAACTCGGCAAATCTTCCAAGTGGTATATTACCTAACACTTCTCTTTTAAACTTTTTACTTTTTAAAAATTTTTTAGTCATTGGTGTTACAACAAATGTGGGACACACTGTATTTACTCTAACATTGTATTTTGCTAGATCAATAGCCATCCCTTTTGTAAGACCTTCTAAACCAAATTTTGTCATATTATATACGCTTCTAATTGGACCACCAACGTGCCCCATCTGTGATGACATATTGATAATTGCACCACCAATTTTCTTCCTATTTTTAAATTTAATCATCTTAAGAGCACACAATTGAGCAAGATTAAAAGTTGCTATTGTATTTATTTTAACAAGATATTCCATGTTCTTTGTTTTAACTTTTGTAAAGTGTTCTGGAATATTATTCCCAGCATTATTTATCAAAATATCTATTTTAGCTTGTTTATTTATAATTTCTTTAATTTCACTATAATTAGTAATATCGCAAACATAAGATTTACATTTTGATTTGAGTTTTTTGATTTTTCTTGAAACTTCATCTAAATCTTTTTTGGTTCTACTTATTATTACTAAATTTGCCCCAGCTTCAGCTAAAGCAATTGCACATGCTCTTCCTAAACCTTTTCCAGCCCCTGTAACAATAGCAGTTTTATTCTTGAGGTTATAATTTTTTAAGAACATTATAAAAATAATATTTTAATATCTGTATAAATCAACTCTATAGCAACAAGTAGAATTGCCAATAAACCTGCCCAAGCTATCCATTTGTATTTTTTTATCCAATTTGAAATTAAAGTTGCTGCAGTAGCCATTAATATTATAGATAATATAAGTCCAAAAACTAATAATCCATAATGATCTCCAGCAGCCCCTGCAACTCCCAAAACATTGTCTAAACTCATGGTGAAATCAGCTAATAAAATTGTCCAAATAGCTTTTAAAAAATTTGAATTATCAACTTTAATTTTGTCCTCGTGAACAACCCCTTTAATGACATCTGTATAAAGCCTATAGACAATATAAATAAGAAGTAATCCACCAAATAATCTAAGACCAGTTATTTGTAGCAAGTATGCAGTTAATAAAGTTAAAATTATTCTTAATATTACCGCTCCACCAATACCCCAAAAAATAATTTTTTTTCTTTGTTCTAAAGGAAACTTAGATGCAACCATTCCAATAATAATTGCATTGTCCCCAGCTAAAACTAGATCAATTAAAATGATTTGGGTTAAAATGGTTAATTGTTCAGGAGAAAATAAATCAATTGGCATTACTTCCTAGTATCATATCTGCACCTTTTTCTGCAATCATTATCGTGGGTGCATTAGTGTTACCAGATGTGATATTAGGCATTATGGATGCGTCTATAACTCTTAAATTTTGTAAACCATGAACTTTTAGCTCATCGTTAACCACAGAATTTTCATCATTTCCCATTTTACATGTGCCAACAGGATGAAAAATAGTTTGAGTAAATTTACTTCCTTCTTGAACAAGTTCTTCATCTGATTGAAAACTAGATCCAGGTCTAAGTTCTTTGGGACTATATTTTTTAAATGTTTCTGTATTGAACACAATATCTCTTACTAATCTTAATCCATCTGCAGCTACTTTTCTATCATCATCAGTAGATAAATAGTTCATTTTTATTTTTGGTTTTTCTCTACTATCGCTACTAATTATATTAATTTCTCCTCTACTTGTTGGTCTTATATTTGCAACTGTTGGGGTAAATGCGTGAAAATCATGCAAAGCAGCACCCCCAAGTTTATCAGTACTTATAGGCTGAACATGAAATTGTAAATTAGGAGTATCTCTTGATGTATCACTTTTTGCAAATAAACAAAGTTGACTCGCACCCATTGTCATTGGCCCCGACCTGTTAAATATAAACTCTAAGCCAATCATTAAATTTCCGAATAAACTATTTATTTTTTTATTTAGTGATTTAATGTTTTTAATTTTATAAACAGGTCTAAACATTAAATGGTCCTGTAAATTTTGACCAACACCTTTTAAATCTTTAATCATTTTAATTCCTAATTTCGATAATTTGTCAACATTTCCTACTCCAGATGTTTGTAAGATTTGCGTAGACCCAATTGACCCAGCGCTTAATAATATTTCTTTATTTGAACTCGCTATATTGGTCTCATTGCCTTTCCAAAAAGATACACTAACAGCTTTAGTTCCACTAAAGTTTATTTTTTTTACATGACAATTTGTTTCAATCTTTAAATTTTTTCTTTTTTTAATTGGATTTAAATATCCAACTGCAGCACTACATCTTAGACCATTTCTTTCAGTAACTTGAAAATAACCACAACCAAAATTATCTCCTTTATTGAAATCATCAATTTTTGGAATTCCTTTTTCTTCAGCTGCATCCATAAATCTTTCTAGTAGATCTAACTTTATTCTTGGATCAGATACTGACAAAGGGCCATCATCACCATGGTAATCATTTTTACCTCTTTCTTGATTTTCTGATTTAATAAAATATGGAAGAACATCTTTCCAACCCCATCCTTTATTGCCCAATTGACGCCAAATATTGTAGTCTTGTTCTTGACCTCTTATATATAAAAGTCCATTAATAGAAGAGCTTCCACCCAAAGTTTTTCCTCTAGGATACGGAATAGATCTATTCGCCATAGTATTATCTGGCTCAGTTCTATAACACCAATCAACTTCAGGATTATGCATTGTTTTATAATAACCAACTGGTATATGAATCCAGGGATTGCTATCTTTACCTCCTGCTTCTATTAATAAAATTTTATTATTAGGATTTTCTGAAAGTCTATTTGCTAAAACACATCCAGCCGAACCTGCTCCAATAATTATGTAATCAAAATTTTCCATTTTAAGTTGAATTAGTTTTTTTAGTTATTATTATTTATTGCTTTTATACCCATATTTATCAATTGTCACTTGTGTCTCCTTTATTTTTCTGGTTGTATGCGGACGTTATAATTAACTAACTAGAGGAAAAATAATGAAAAAAATCATTTCAATGTTATTTGCAACAGTTTTGACACTAGGATTTGTTTCTAGTGCAAACGCTGCAAAAACACTTAAATGTCAGACTGTTCTTAATACAAAAGCTGATGAAGTTAAGATGTTGAAGGACTTTACTGATACTGTGACTCAATTAACGAGTGGATCGTTAAAGTTTGAAATACTTCCTGCTGGAGCTGTAGTCGGAGTTAAAGAAACTCTTGATGCAGTTGATAAAGGATTGATTGATTGTGGATTCGCATGGACTCACTATTGGTCAGGAGATCACCCTGCAGCTATGCTATTTGGTTCGCCAGTAGCTGGTGGTGGAGTAGGTATTGATAACTTAGCGTTCTTATCTTGGTTCCAATACGGTGGTGGTAAAGAATTATACGACCAACTATGGAAAGAAATGGGAAGAGACATCAAAGGATTTATGTTGCAACCAGTTGGACCTGAAGCTTTAGGTTGGTTTCCAAAACCAATTAAAGATATGGCTGATTTTAGAAAATATAAATTCAGAACTCCTCCAGGAATTCCAGGACAAACTTATAAAGACATTGGTATAGCATCTGTTGCTATGGGTGGTGGAGATATTCTACCAGCTCTTGAAGCAGGAACTATCGATGCCGCTGAGTGGTGTTGTCCAAAACCTGATATGGTATTTGGTTTCCAAAAAGTATTAAAGCACTACTACTTACAAGGTTTACACCAAGTAGTTGTTAATGCTGACTTTTACATTACTGGAAAAACTTATAAAGCTATGAGTGCTCACGAGAAGAAATCTCTTGAAGTTGCTGCTAATGCTTCATTAGCAAAATCTTTAAGTTACAGAATCTATGAAAATGGAAAAGCTTTACAACAATTAACTACTAAGCATGGAGTAATATTAGAAGATACTCCATCTGACTACTTCGTAGAGTATATGGCTGCAGCAAAAGCTACATTGAACAAAAATGCTGAAAAAAATAAATTTTTCAAAGAAGTATATGATTCAATGAAAGACTTTGCTGATGTGGCTGTTCCTTTTTGGAGTGGTGCTCAAATGTCTAATGCGAAGCTAGGAATGGCTCACGCTGCAACATTAAAGTAATCAGTAATTAATTTTTATGCTTTAGAGCGGACTTTTGTAGTCCGCTCTAATTTTTTTTTAACTAAAATTTTATGACTGACGAACCATCAAAATTAGATATTTCAGATGAGATGATTGCCGAAAGGCGGGGTGGTTCAAGTAAGATGCCAGATGACATGCCATCATGGATGGCAAAATCTATTGTTAATATAGATAAATTTAGCCAGTGGGTTGGTAATGTAGTTTGCTGGATTTTAATGCCATTAATTTTTGCAATGACTTATGAAGTTTTGGCAAGAAAATTATTTTTAGCTCCAACAATTTGGGCTTATGATATAAGTAGGTTTTTGTACGGTGCATTGTTTATGTTAGGAGCTGGATATGCTCTTTCAAAAGGAGTTCATATTAGAGCAGATTTTTTATACAGAAATTTTAAAACTAAAACTCAGGGATCAATAGACTTTTGGTTATATCTTTTATTTTATTTTCCTGGTCTTATCGTTTTTCTTTATATGACAATTGGATATGTAGGTGAATCTATTCAGAGAGGGGAAAGAGGAATGGATACTACCTGGATGCCATATATGTGGCCTATAAAAACTTGTTTATTAATTGGAATAATATTTTTACTTGTTCAAGGAATTTCAGAATTATTCAAAAGCTATTGGGCTTCTAAAAAAGGTGAATGGCCGGGAAAGTCTAAATGATTGCTGAATTTATGGATCCAGCAATATTGGGTTTTATCCTTGTAGGGGTAATGCTTTTTGCAATATTTGTTGGATTTCCAATATCATTTACTTTGATATTTTTAGGATTTGTATTTGGTTACTTGGGTTTTGGAAAGTTAGTCTTTTATTTAATGACCCTACAATTCTCTATGGTAATGACGGAACAAACTCTCGCAGCCGTTCCACTCTTTGTCTTTATGGGAATAATGATGGAACAGGCTGGTTTAATGGAAAGATTGTTTTCCGCTTTTCAGCTGATGTTAGCTAAAGTTAGAGGATCTTTATATTATGCAGTTTTATTCGTTTCAGTAATATTTGCAGCTGCAACAGGAATTGTAGGTGCTTCTGTTACAATTCTTGGGATTATGGCTGCTAAATCAATGAATAGATCAGGTTATGATGTGAAACTTGCTGCTGGAACAATCACGGCTGGTGGAACTTTAGGAATTTTAATTCCACCAAGTATTATGCTTGTAGTAATGGGTCCTATAATGGAAATACCTGTAATCGATTTATTTGCAGCTGCTATTTTTCCTGGAATTCTACTTGCAACTTTATATGCAGCTTACACTACAATTAGATGTATGATTAATCCTAAATTAGGACCAGTTTTACCTGCAGAAATGAGAGCCTCGAGTATGAAAGAAGTGTGGGTAGAGTTTTTTTTAGGTTTAGTACCACCTGCTGCATTAGTTTTTGCTGCATTAGGAAGTATCTTATTTGGATTTGCAACCCCAACTGAAGCTGCAGGTTGTGGAGCAATGGGTGCGCTTTTATTGTCTTTAGCTTATAAAAAATTAACGCTACCTAAACTTCAAGAAGCTTTGGTTAAAACTCTAGAGATAACTGCTTTAATAATGGTTTTGGTTGCAGCATCCAATTTTTTTGGAGCAGTTTTTGCTAGGCTAGGAACACCAACATTACTTACTGAATTTTTATTAAGTTTAGAAATGAATAAATATTTAATTTTAGCAATGATTATGGTCATGATTTTTTTGTTGGGATGGCCGTTAGAATGGGTTCCGATTGTAATGATAATAATACCTATAATATTACCTTTAGTAGAGGCATTAGGATTTAACCTTACTTGGTTTGCAATACTTGTAGCAGTAAATTTACAAACTGCCTGGCTGTCACCTCCAGTGGCTCTTTCAGCGTATTTTTTAAAAGGTGTGGTACCAGAATGGGATTTAAAAGATATTTATTATGGAATGATGCAATTCATGGTCTTACAAGTAATAGGTTTGATTTTAATTATCGTATTTCCTCAAATTGCTCTTTGGTTACCAACTCTCTTATATGGACAGTAGAAAATTTTAGTCTTATATTGTTTGAGTGAGTCAAGAAAAACCAAAAAAAACACTTATTAATTGGGATTTAGTTTCAGTAAATCCTAAGGATAAAAATTGGAATTGGAAAGATTTATTCTGTTTTTGGGGAGTAAATATTCAGAGCATTATAGGCTTCTCTCTTATTGCATCACTGTATGTAATCTATAATCTAAATTCATATATTGTATTTCTTGGAACTATATTGGGTTCAATATTAGTATATTTTTTCTCAAACTGGATTGGTAAACCTTCACAAAAATTTGGTCTTCCATTTGTTGTTTTATTAAGGTCCTCATTAGGAATTAAAGGAGCAAAATTTTTTGGTTTAGTAAGAGCTATTGTTGGAATTTTTATGTTTGGTATTCAAACGTATTTTTTATCAAAAGCATTTGTATATTTAATCAGAATAGGTATTTTTTCTTTAGACCCGACATTATTAAATGAAGAAATTTTTTTAACTTTTTTTTTAGGGTTAAACATTATTGACTGGTTTTCAATTACTAGTGCAATCGTTATCCAAGGTTTTTTATTTAGTATTGGAATGGTTTTTAACAAGAAATTTATAAGATTTTCCGCATGTACGGTTTATTTCGGAATGATGTTATTTTTCTTCTCAACTTTGTTGAGTGATGTCAAATTAACATCCACCGCCTTTGTTGAGTCTTTAAATTATAGCAACTTTACAAATAAAAGTAATTTTGCTCCATTAGTCACCGTAGCAGGAACTATTTTTGCTTATTTTTCAATTATAATTTTAAGTTTTGGTGATTATTCTAGATATGTAAAAAACGAAAAAGAACTAAAGAAAGGAAATTTAAGCTTAATTTTAAATTTAATTATTTTTTCTTTTTTTACACTTTTTATAGTTACTGGAGCTGACTATTTTCTTAAACAGGATCCAGAAAATCTTAAAAGAATTCTCACAAATCCAACTGATATAATTGGAAAATTAGATAATTTATTAATAACTATTTTTGCTTTGATTTTTATTATAATTGCTTCAGCCTCTACAAATTTAATTGCTAATTATATACCATCCCAATATTCCTTAATTAATTTTTTCCCTTCCTCTTTATCATTTAGAAGTTCAAGTCTGATTATTTTATTAATTGGCTTTCTAGTCGGAATTTTTTGGTTAACTTATTTTAGTCAAATTGGAATTTTATCTTTTATAGATACATTTGGGGCCTTTTTTGGTCCCATATTTGGAATTATGATCTCGGATTTTTATTTAATTAAAAAAGAAAATTTAATTAATAAAGATATCTATTCTTTAGAAAATAATGGCATTTATTATTATTCTGGTGGCTGGCATATTAAAGGTATTTATTCAATGATTTTGGGTTTTATTTTTGCGGCATCAACTATTTGGAATCCAAGTTTGATGTTTCTTCATTCTTTCTCTTGGATAATAGGTGCATTTATTTCTTCATTTACATATTATTTATTAGTAAAAAGTACTTAGATGGAAAAGATTGCTTTTGATTTTAAAAATAGAACTGCTGTTGTGACAGGAGGTGCACAAGGGTTTGGGTTAGATATTGTAAAAAGATTTTTAAAATCAGGAGCTAAAGTAATTATCTGGGATATAGATCCTGAGATGATAGAAAAAACAACAAAAGATTTAAATAATTCTAATTTGATTTCGAATATTGTAGATGTCTCTGATTATAAAGAGGTCGAAAAACATACAAAAAATATTACAAAAAATTCAAACATAGATATCTTAATTAATAACGCAGGTATAACAGGCCCAACTGCAACATTGTGGGAATATGATATTAATATGTGGAAAAATGTGGTTGATTTAAACATAATGGGAACTTTCAACTGTTGTAAAGCAATAGTGCCAAATATGATTAAGAATAATTATGGTAGGATTGTAAATGTTGCCTCAGTAGCAGGCAAAGACGGCAATGCTAATGCAAGTGCATATAGTGTCGGGAAAGCTGGAGCAATTGGATTAACAAAATCGCTTGGTAAAGAATTGGCTAATAAAAATATTGCTGTAAATGCAGTTACCCCAGCTGGAGCTAATACTCGAATATTAGATCAGATGACTAAAGAACATGTAGAGAGAATGTTATCTAAGGTCCCACGAGGAAGATTCTTAGAAGTTCAAGAATTTACATCATTAATTTGTTGGCTTTCATCAGAAGAAAATACTTTCTCTACGGCTGCGGTATTTGATATAAGCGGTGGTCGTTCAACTTATTAACTTTGAGATTTCTACTCTATAATTTTAGTATTATTAATTTTTGCTCTACTTAATTTGATGTCATTAGAAATAACTGGAGCAAAAATCATTAAAGACCAGTAAATAAGTAGTATAAAAATTGATATTGTCTTCATTTAACTGATATAAAACATAAAGTTGCATTTTGAATGTTTAAATTTTGTCAAAATAATGTATTAACAAATTTTTTATGAAATTTGTATTCAGAATTTTTATAACCCTGCTTATAACTACTAACACCTTGTTAGCTGAAGAAGTAAAAGTATTTGATTTTAGTGCAACTGAGCTTACAAATTTAGAAGTAAGAAAGGTGAGAGGTGCAGATAATAAAACTATTTATTCTATTGGAACCAATGAGAATGGTAATTTTTTAAAATCAATCGCTGAAAACGCTGCTTCTGGTCTAGGTAAAGAAATCAAAATTGATTTAAATAAGACACCTTTCATTAACATTACATGGAAAATTGAGAAAGATTTGTATGGTATAAAAGAAAACACTAAAAAAGGCCATGATTTTGCTGCAAGAGTCTTTGCAGTAAAAAAAATAGGCGCAACACCACTTTCAAATAGAGCAATTAATTATGTTTTTTCAAGTAATAGTGATGTGGGATCGAATTGGTCAAGCCCATATACAAAAAAATCAATAGATTACGTGTTAGCAACAACAAAAGAAAATTTAAATGAGTGGGTTACTGTAAAATCTAATGTTAAAGAAGATTTTAAAAAGTTTCATAATTTAAACGTAAATGAATTAGATGGATTAGCTGTTATGTCAGATACTGATAACTCAAAAATGAAATCTATCGCTTATTTTCAGAATATTTATTTTTCCAAAGAATAATAATAATTTGATATACTTTATTTTATGCATAAAAATTTTTTTCATAAACTAAAAGTCTATTACGAAGATACTGATGTAGGTGGAGTTGTTTATTATGCAAATTATTTAAAATTTTTGGAAAGAGCTAGAACAGAAGCATTATATTCAATTGGATATAGTAACAAAAAAATTAGAGATGAATTTGGCTCTTTAATTATAGTTAAAGCTTGTAATATTGAGTATAAAAAATCTGCTAATCTAGAGGATGAATTAATTGTGAGATCTTTTGTTAAGTCTATCACAAAAACATCTTTTTTCATGAATCAAATTGTTACAAAAAGTAATGATCTAATTGCTGAAGCTCAAGTACATTTAGTTTTTGTTAACACTGATGGAAAACCAGTTAAAATTCCAGATGAAATTTATTCTAAATTTAAACCTTATTTTTGTGATACTATTAAAACTTAGCAATTTTTTTTGCTTTACAAAATAATTGATTAATCATTGAGGAAGTTACAACTTTAGTATTAACATTTCGAGGGCTTGGGTGATAGCAAGCTATCAATACTTTACCATCGGGCAATAAATATTTTTTATTATGTTTAAAAGAAATCTTTTGATTAATCCTAAATTTTTTTTTATATATTTTAAGACAATTATCAAATGCAACTTTTCCTAGGGTTACAATAACTTTAAGATCTTTTAAATAATCAAGTTCATTTACAAAATATTTTGAACATGATGTGAGTTCATTATTCATGGGCTTATCACCTGGTGGTACACATTTTAATATATTAGTTATATAAGTAGATTTTAATTTAAGACCATCTTTGATATTGTTAGAAAAATTTTGATTAGATATTTTAACTGAATACAGACTTTTAAATAAAAAATCACCAGATTTATCTCCTGTAAAGGCTCTCCCTGTTCTAGTGCCTCCATGAGCAGCAGGAGCTAAACCAATAATCATAAGTTTAGCTTTTGTATCACCAAATCCAGTGACTGGCTTTCCCCAATACTTTTCATTCATATTTTGTTTTCTTTTTTCAATTGAAATTTTCTTTATAAAATTAGTCAATCGAGGACATTTTTTACAATTTACTATTGTTTTATTTAATTTTTTTAATTTAATATTCATTAATGAGATTATTAAACTTTATTTTAATTATATTTTCAATTTTAACAAATATAATTAAAGCAGATACAGAATTTCAAGTTGTAAAAAATCTTAAAAATGGTGGTAATTTAATTTTTATAAGGCATGCCTATGCACCTGGTGGAGGAGATCCAATTAATTTTGATATCAATGATTGTTCAACACAAAGAAATTTAAGTGAAGAAGGTAGAGAACAAGCAAAAAATATTGGAAATTATTTTAAAGAAAATCTAATTCCAATTGATAAAGTAATATCAAGCGAGTGGTGCAGATGTAAAGAAACAGCAGAAATAGCATTTGAAAAATTTGAAACAAACAACTTTCTCAATTCATTCTTCAGTGAAAAATTTTCAAAAAATAAAACAAAACAAATAAGAAATCTTAAAAAATATATAAATAAATGGGATGGTAATAAGAATTTAGTTTTTGTTACACATTATGTAGTTATTTCTGAAACACTAAATTATACTCCTAGTTCTGGAGAAATTGTAATTTCTAATATAAGTTTAAAAAAAATTGGTAATATAGAAATAGAATATTAAAGATTATGTCATCAAAAAGATCAATGAAACAAGCACAAAAACAAGCTTATGCAAAGCATAAAAGAAATATTACTAA
Source organism: Pelagibacterales bacterium SAG-MED47 (assembly GCA_014653355.1). Lineage (GTDB taxonomy): Bacteria > Pseudomonadota > Alphaproteobacteria > Pelagibacterales > Pelagibacteraceae > Pelagibacter. The sequence goes on from JACWEO010000009.1 coordinate 44,743, forward strand.
TAATCAGTTTGAAAAAAAAAAAAGAAATTTTAAAAAAAATAAAAAAAAAAATTAACTTTCTTCTTTAAACTTTTCTACTTTTTTACATGTTGATATTTTTGATATACCTTCTTCGTCATTAAGCACTGTTTTCAAAAATATTTCTTGTTTTCCTTTTTCAAAAAAAATTTGAGTATAGAATTGTGGATAACCATGTTTATAAGTTAAAATTTTTCCATCTTTCTGATAGATATTCCTTACGTAAGAATTAGATTTTTTAACACTAAGATCTGTTATTTTATATTTTTGATAGGTTTTTTCTTTATAGACGTAGTTTCTAGTCATTATTAATTCATTTAGATTTAAAATGTATTCATTCTTTAAAAATTCATCTTGTTTATCATCACAAGCACTCATAATGATTATTTCTGAATTTGAATTCTGAAAAGGCAAAATTATAAAAAAAAGAAAAACTAAGTATCTAATTTTTTTCATTCTTCTCAGCAAAAAATATTCCTATTAAAAGAAGAGCTGTCCAACCCAAGCCTAAAAGACCTTTTAAAATACTTGTATCTGCACTCCAGATTTTAAGAATTAAAGCTCCAAAAATAAGCCCTATAATGTAGACAATTATTACTAGTGAGGTTTTATTCATTTTTTAAATTTTTTTTAAATAAAGAAATACCATTTTCAATTTTATATTCATAGGATTTTTCAAAACTTTGTAATTGCCAATTTGTTAATCTGGTTCTTATAATTTTAAGGTTATTATGTTTCCATTCATCAGTTGTATCTTCAATTTTCCAAATTCTTTTTTCCTCACTGGTTCTGCCACAACCATAGCAATACCCTGTGCAAGGATCAGTTTTGCAGATACTTATACAAGGTGAAATAATCATACTATTATTATAGAGGAAAATTAATATAATTTACAATAATTGTCGTTGGACAAATAGTTTCAATCATATATAAAACCTCTAAATTTGTGGGGCGATGGCGGAATTGGTAGACGCGTCGGTCTTAGGAACCGATAGAGCAATCTGTGAAGGTTCGAGTCCTTTTCGCCCTACCATTTAAGTTTTATGAAAGTTACAGTAGAAAACAAAAAAGGTTTAAATAAAGATCTTAAGATATTCATAGATAAAAAAACTATGAACTCTTATTTAGATAAAAAATACGAGGAAATTAAAGGTACGATAAACTTAAAAGGTTTTAGACCAGGAAAAGTTCCAAAAGATATATTAAAAAGACAATTTGGAGAAGCTGTTTTTAATGAAGTTTTGGATAAAGTTTTGAAAGAAACATCCACAAAAGCTCTGGAAGAAAATAAAATTAAACCTGCAGGTCAGCCAAAGTTAGATCTTAAAACTTATGGTGAGAATAAAGATTTAGAGTACATATTATCTGTAACAGAATTACCTAAAGTAGAAATCGAATCTATAGATAATTTAAAATTTGATGAATACACAGTTAAGATTGATGAAAAAGAGACTGATAAAAGAATTAAAGAAATAGCAAAAAACCAACCAAATTTTAAAGATGCTAAAGACGCTAAAGCTAAGGAAGGCGATCTAGTAACATTTGATTATACAGCAACAGTTGAAGAAAAATCTTTTAAAGGAAGTGAAGGAAAAAATACTCAATTAACTTTGGGTAAAGATTTATTCTTAAAAGGTTTTGATAAACAATTAGTTGGAGCTAAAAATGGTGATGAAAAGATGGTAGAAGCAATACTACCTGAAAATTTTCCAGAAAAAGATTTTATTAATAAAAAAGCAAAGTTTAGTTGTAAAATTTTGTCAGTTAAGATTCCTGAGGAAACTAAAATTGATGATGATTTTGCAAAAAATTTAGGGGCCAAGGATTTAAAGGATCTTAAATTATTAATAACCAAACAAATAAATGATGAGTATAGAAACTCTCTAGATAGGTTATCCAAAAATCAAATTTTAAAAGAAATTGAAAATTTTAAAGTTAATGAAATTCCAGAAAATTTAATGGAAGAAGAAATTAAAGTTCTCTCGCAAGGTATGTCAGAAGAAGATACTAAAAAAAGTAGAAAAAATTTTGAAGAAGTTGCAAAAAAAAGAATTAAAGTTGGTTTAATTTTAAATGCATTTGGTGAACAAAATCAAGTCAAAGTTACTGAACAAGAATTACAATCAGAAATTCAGAAACAAATTAGAATGATGCCAGGACAAGAAAAAATGGTTATGGATTTTTATCAAAAGAACCCTTCAGCAGTAGCAAGCTTAAGAGGTACTGTTTATGAGGATAAAATTATTAATTTGATTAAAGAAAAAGCTAAATCAAACAAAAAAGAAATTACTAAAGATGAAGCTGAAAAAATAAATTAGTTTTTTTAATCTTTTTTTTAATAACATCAAAACTAGATGCTATTGAATTCAAAGGGAAATTTTTACAGGGTCATTATATT